>CAMOEK010000051.1:0-15744 GCA_946612125.1 uncultured Lachnospiraceae bacterium
TTTCCGTCATCCTGAGCTGCGTTTCCGTCATCCTGAGCGCAGCGAAGGATCTTTTTGTCTTGACGCTTTCGCTAAATAAAAGTAAAATCATATTTAACTATACACACAACGAAAGGAGTCGAAAATGGCATACTCAACGGAAAGAGAAGAGAACAAAAGACTGGAAGAACTGGCTCAGATGTCGGAGACTGCTGTAGCAAATAAACCGGCGGTAATAACACTTACGGTTATCTGCTCCATTATATCTCTGGCTTATGTGCTCGAAGTGGTAAAAGGGGCAAGGACTGTAGGGTACGTCGTACTTACAGTTGTGCTGGCAATGCTGCCGGTACTAATCAGCTGGATATTATACAACAGCGATAAGAACAGTGAATCTTTGAAATATGTTGTGGCCGTGGGTTACAGTATCCTTTTTGCATTTGTACTGTTTACCGCACAAAACGATCTGGTATTCAGCTATATCATCCCTATGCTGATCATCATTACACTTTACAATAATAAGGGACTTACAACTGCTATGGGTGTGGCGGCAAGTCTTATGATAGTGATATCGGCTGTTATAAACCTGATGAATGCGGAGGACGCCAAAGCTATAACGGCTACTGTTGAGATACAGATACTTCTTTCAATTTTGATAGTAGCCTATCTGATCGTGGTATCAAACGGAACCGCGCGTTTCCAGGAGATCCGTATGGCAAGGCTTACACTTGAACAGCAGAAAGCAGGCGCAATGACCGAGCGTATCCTTTCCGTATCCGGTGATATGACTGTCACGGTAGAAAAAGTTGCGGTTCACATGGAGGAACTCAGGGAATCTGTTGACAGAACAGTTGCATCCATGCAGGAAGTCAGCAGCGGAACCGCAGAATCTGCCGAGGCAGTTCAGAGACAGCTGCTTAAGACGGAAGAGATACAAAAGCATGTTTCTGATGTGGAAGATGCTGCAAGGATCATAGGCGATAATGTCAGGACTACCGGTGATGCTGTATCCGAAGGCCGCGACCATATCCGCGAGATGAATAATTATACCGCCCAGGTGGATAAGGCAGGCAAGGAAGTGGCGGCAGTGCTGGAAGTATTTAAAGATACTACATCAAAGATGAATACGATCACCGATCTGATAACCAATGTGGCTTCGGAAACGTCACTGCTGGCTTTGAATGCGTCGATAGAAGCAGCCAGAGCGGGTGACGCCGGAAGAGGCTTCGCAGTGGTGGCAAGTGAGATCTCATCTCTGGCAAAACAGACTACCGAAGCTACCGAAAATATTGTGGCGATGATAGAGAATATAACCAAGCAGGTGGATACGATGGTTGATACCATCGACAGACTTATCAATACGGGAATGCAGGAAAGCCGCTGCGCTGATGAGACCGCCAAGAGCTTTAATACTATAGCGGAGAATGTGGCAGTGATAAATACTCATTCCAACCAGCTGGGGGCAGTGGTATCGCAACTGGCTGCAGCAAATAAAGAGATAGTGGACAGTATACAGACTATTTCTGCGATCACTGAAGAAGTTACGGCGCATGCGACCGAGACTACAACCATCAGTGAGCAGAACAGCGCAATAGTGGCTGATATCAATGATATGGTTGAAGAGCTTAATGATGACGCCAGGAAGCTGAAGTCGGAAGGGTGAATTTAAGAGAATAATTAAGAGTTACTGCTAAAGTGTGTCATCCTGCGCATAGCGCAGGATGATATTATTATTACAAGGGCCAAACGGCAGATCTGCGTTGAGCATAAAGAGAAGGAGACTGATATGACAGGTACGAGAACAATACTTCAGCAGCTTCAGGCGGGCGAGATCAGCATTGACGAAGCCGAAAGCTACTTTAACAGGGCTCCTTTTGAGGAGATGGAATATGCTAAACTTGATACCCACAGGGGGATGCGCAGCGGTTTCCCGGAAGTAGTATTCTGTCAGGGCAAGGCTGACGATCATCTGATTGGAGTTTACAAAAAGCTTCTGGAATATGACGGCAGGGTATTGGGGACCAGGGCCAGCCGGCATCAATATGAGCTTATCAAAGCTGTAATAGAGGATGTCAGTTATGATCCTGTCTCCCGCATTTTAAAAGTGGACCGCAAGCCTGCGGAACTGAAGGGAAAAGTGGCAGTCTGCTGCGCAGGAACTGCGGATGTGCCGGTTGCGGAAGAGGCGGCCCAGACTGCAGAGTATTTTGGAACTTATGTAGAACGTGCATTTGATGTAGGTGTAAGCGGACTTCACAGGCTGCTTTCAAAAACAGAGATGCTTCAGAGCGCGAATTGTGTCGTGGCTATAGCCGGCATGGAAGGCGCGCTGGCCAGCGTTATAGGAGGGCTTGTATCAGTGCCTGTAATTGCCGTGCCCACATCGGTAGGATACGGCGCCAGCTTTAACGGCCTTTCGGCGCTGCTTACAATGATCAACTCCTGTGCTAACGGGATAGCTGTAGTTAATATAGATAACGGTTATGGCGCAGGCTATATGGCGACACAGATAAACCGTCTTGCGGTATCAAAAAACTGAAAACCAACGGAAGCGGTATCCCGAGTCAAAGCTCGTCTATACTTATTTGATTTTTTATGATAAAATAGCTATGCATGGATTTTTGACCATTAAAAAATCAGGAGGTTTATAGGATGAAGCAGTTTAAGGGTTATATGCATGGGGTAAACCTGGGCGGATGGCTTTCACAGTGCGTACATACAAAGGAGCACTATGACAGTTTTATCAACGAAATGGACATCCGTAAAATAAAGAGCTGGGGCATGGATCATGTGCGCGTTCCTGTGGACTATGATCTGGTCGAGGATGAAAATGCGAACTATAAAGAAGAGGGGTTTGCCTATCTCGATAAGGTGATCGACTGGTGCGAAAAGAGCGGGCTCAACATGATACTCGATCTGCATAAGACCTTTGGCTTTTCCTTTGATGCCGGAGAGCACGAGAGCGGCTTTTTCGAAAATGAAGCATATCAGGAGCGTTTTTACCGTCTCTGGGAAGAATTCGCGCATCGTTACGGCACCTTTAAGGAGCGTCTGGCTTTTGAGCTTCTTAACGAAGTTACCGATAAGGAATTCATGCCTGCGTGGAACAGGATCGCCCGTACCTGCATAGAACGCATCAGAGAGATCTGCCCCGGCATTAAGATCCTTGTGGGCGGATATTACAATAACAGTATTGAAGGACTCAAGGGGCTTGAGGATCCTTATGACGAAAACATAGTCTATAATTTCCACTGCTATGAACCTCTTATCTTTACACATCAGGGAGCTCCCTGGATCCCCAGCATGGATACATCATTCCGCATGAGTGTGGACAGCACCTACGCCCAGTACGGCAAGTACTGCAGCGAGCAGCTCAAGGGCTTTAATGTTGATGTTTCTGCATATCCTCAGGACAAGCCTCTTGGCGTTGAGTACTTTGAAGATCTGATGGAAGAAGCTGTGCGCATAGCGAATGAGAAAGATGTGGCTCTCTACTGCGGCGAATACGGCGTTATCGACAGAGCCGATCCGCAGGATGCCCTTAAGTGGTACAGTCTTATCGGAAGCTGCTTTGCAAAGCACAATATAGGTAGGGCTGCATGGAGCTATAAGAAGATGGATTTTGGGCTTTCAGATGAACGTATGGATCCGGTACGCGAAGAATTATTAAAGCTTTTATAAAATATCATCCCCGGGGGTTATGTAATGGCGGATAATGAAGAATTAAAAGCGCAGGTAGCAGGCGCATCGGCGGATACGGCAGCTGACGGACAGGGATACTGTGAATTGTTTGATGATCTGACCGGGCTGCCGGGTATGAATCATTTCTTCAGACGGGCAGAGCGCAGAAAAGCAGAGCTGATAGCCGAGGGCAGGAATCCTGTGCTGCTGTTCTTTGATTTTAACAGAATGAAGAATTTCAATACACGCTTTGGTTTTGCTGAGGGTGACAAGCTCATCATTGCCATGGCGGAGATACTGGCAAAGCATTTCGGCAGGGAGAACTGCGGTCGTTTTGGAGGAGACCGTTTTGCGGCGATAAGCAGGGAGTGCGGACTCGAAGAAGAGCTGGATCAGATAGTAGAAGAGAGCCGGCATATGAACAATGGCAGGACTCTTTCTCTGAGGATAGGCGTATATCCGAACCGTGTAGGCGATGTGGGCATAGGCATTGCATGCGACAGAGCCAAGATGGCCTGCGACGTTCACCGCAACAGTTATGTTTCCGGCTATTCTTATTTCAGTGAAGAGATGCTTGAGGCGGTGGAAAAGCGCCGCTATATCATAGACAATCTGGATCGCGCGCTCAGCGAGCGCTGGATACAGGTTTATTATCAGCCCATTATTCGCGCAGCCAATGGCAGGGTGTGCGATGAGGAAGCTCTTGCCCGCTGGATAGATCCCGAAAGGGGATTTATGTCTCCGGCGGATTTTATTCCCATTCTTGAAGATGCAAGACTTATCTATAAGCTTGATCTGTACATGACAGAGCGCTTATTGGAGAAAATGACGGAGCAGAAGAAGGCCGGACTTTTTGTGGTGCCGTCTTCAGTTAATATCTCCAGATCTGATTTTGAGGTCTGCGATATAGTTGAAGAGATCCGAAAACGCGTGGATGCTTCGGGCTTTGGCAGGGATATGATCACGATAGAGATCACGGAAAGCACCATTGGGCGTAACTTTGAATATATGAAGAAGCAGGTGGAGCGTTTTCAGGAGCTGGGCTTTAAGGTGTGGATGGATGATTACGGCAGCGGTTATTCTTCTCCGGGTATCCTGCAAAAGCTTCATTTCGATACCATCAAGCTGGATATGGAATTCCTTGCCAATTTCGATAAAGGCGACGACAGCAAGATAATCTTAAGCTCCCTGATAAAGATGGCGATAGGACTTGGCATGGACACCGTCGTGGAAGGCGTTGAAACTAAGGAGCAGGCTGAATTTCTGAAAGAGGTAGGCTGCACGAAGCTTCAGGGTTATTATTATTGCAAACCCATACCCGTAGAGCAGATAATGGCCCGCTATCAGAGCAAGACCGCCATAGGCTTTGAGGATCCGGATGAGACAGGGTATTATTCGGCTTTGGGCCGGGTTAATCTGTATGAGCTATCGGTTTCCGCAGACAATAGCAATGACTTTGATAATTATTTCAATACCATGCCAATGGCTATCGTAGAGATCCGTGAAAAGAATATTTTCGTGATCCGTTGTAATAAAACCTTTAAGGAATTCTATATAAACAATGTTTCAAGAATACAGTATACGAAAAGCTTAGATGATGACGACTTCGACAAACCTTTTCTTAATGCCCTGATGCATTGCGCAAATGAGGGTGGGCAGACTATCCTGGATCTGTATTCAAGATTTGGAAAAAAGATACATATGCTTATCAGACGCCTTGCCGTCAATCCCGTGAATGACGCCAGATCAATGGTAGTGGTGATCCTGGGCATCAGTGATGAGAGCTCGATGGAAAACGGACTTTCCTATGATGCGGTTGCACAGGCGCTATCGGCTGATTATCGCAATCTTTTTCATGTCGATCTTGAGAGTGAACATTTTGTCGAATACAGACCTGATGACGAATACGGGGACATCAAATATGAACGCCGCGGTGAGAACTTCTTCAGTGAAAGCCGCAAAGACGCAGCCGAATATATCTATGAAGAAGACAGGGAGTATTTTATCGGGATATTTACAAAAGAGAATGTGGTTAAGTCCATAGATGAGCATGGCGCTTTTACATTAACCTACAGGATCAATACTCCGGAAGGGCCGTCCTTTGTTGACATGAAAGCTATCCGCATAGGGCGTGAGGGCCGGTATATCATCATAGCTGTTTATAATGTTGACGCCAGGATGCGCACGCAGAAAGAGATGGAGCGCATAAATGAAGAACGCATGGTATACAGCCGCATAAGCGCTCTTGCAGGCAATTATATAGCATACTATACCGTTGAACCCGATACGGGAAAATACATGGTATTCAGCGCTACCCGGGAATTTGATGAGCTGGGGCTGTCGAAGGTTGGCGATGATTTCTATAAGGATGCCGTTAAAGAAGGCAAAAGCATGATCTTTGCGGAAGATCGTGAAATGTTTGTAAAGGCTATAACTAAAGCTAAAATACTTAAGCAAATCGAGAAGAAGGGCATGTTCCGCCTTGTGTACAGGGTCATTGACGGAGAAGATACCAGATATGTCTGCTTAAAGGCTGCGATGGTGATCGAGAACGGAAAGAAGACCATGATAGTCGGCGTGAGCGATGTGGACGAACAGATAAAGCGCGACAGGGATTATACTATCAAGCTTTCGGCGGCGCGCAATAAAGTGAATCTGGATGAGCTTACCGGAGTCAAGAACAAGCAGGCGTTTATTGATGTTGAGAATCAGATAGATACACAGATAGAAGAAGGTAATATAACCTCTTTTGCGCTGGTAGTACTTGATATCATAGGAGTTCATGAGGTCAATGACAGGCAGGGCCACAGGGCGGGGGATGAATTCATTAAACAGGGCTGCAGGAGCATCTGTGAAGTATTCCATCACAGCCCGGTCTTCAGGGTAGGCGGTGACGAATTTGCGGTTGTAGCTGCCGGCAGGGATTATGAGCAGATCGACGTGCTTATGGACGCGCTTATGAAGAAAAATAAGCTTAATGCCTCCAGAGGAGGTTTATTGATAGCTGCCGGGATGGCGCGCTACAACAATGATACAAACGTGGACACCGTATTCAGACGCGCTGACCGCGCCATGTATGAGAATAAAAAGAAGCTTGAAGCTTTGAAGGAAGAATAAAGAAGGCATAGGAGGAGGACGCTTAAGGCGCGCTTTCTTCTTAGAAAACTATTACTAATGGAGGTAGCAAAATGAAAAGGACAGCAATTACAGAATCCGGGATAGTGAAGGGGCTGCAGGGATCGGATGCGCGTATCACCGTGTATAAGGGCATTCCCTTTGCAGCGCCGCCTGTAGGGGAGAACCGCTGGAGGGCGCCCAAGCCCGTACAGCCCTGGGAAGGCGAAAGAGAGGCATATACCTTTGGGCCTATACCGGTTCAGGATACTCCGGGCATGGGGGATGATCTTTACTGCCGTGAGTGGCATGTTGACTGTGATCTGCCCATGAGCGAAGACTGTCTGTATCTTAATATATGGACGCCGGCTAAGAAAACCGACGAGAAGCTTCCCGTGCTCGTATGGTATTTTGGCGGAGGTTTCCAGTGGGGCTATACCGCAGAGATGGAATTTGACGGAGAGCGTATCGCTTCAAGAGGGATAGTGGTTGTAAGTGTGGCATATCGTCTGGGAGCCATCGGTTTCATGGCGCATTCAGAGCTTACCAAAGAAGAAGGCGTTTCCGGAAACTATGGTTTTCTGGATCAGAAGGCCGGCCTTGAATGGGTATACAGAAACATCGCGGCATTTGGCGGCAATCCCGAACGCATCACCATTTCCGGACAGTCGGCAGGCGGCTGCAGCGTAATGAACCAGCTTACCTGTGAGGAGAATTTCGATAAGATAAAAGGCGCGGTTATAATGAGTGGCATCATCCGTTTCCCTCAGGCAGAAAGAGAAAAGGATCTGTTCTGTCCTACCGAGCTTGATAAAGCAGAGAAAAAGGGAGAGGATTTCCTGGAGTATCTTGGCGTTAAGAACATTGAAGAAGCCAGAAAGCTCGATGCCATCTTCATCAGGGATAAATATGCAAAGTACCGCGATGACCATCAGACTATGTTCGTGGGCATCAAGGATGGACGTTTCTGCGTGGGAGACCCTGTGGAGCGCATAATCAATGGCGACTGCGCGCCATGCGCGATAATGACCGGAAATACAAAGGATGAATTTGTATTTGGCGGAACCAACATGGTGGAGCGTTCCGTTAAGGAGACGCTGGATGCAGCCATGGAAAAGGATCCGGCAAGGAAATTCTATTATTACAGCTTCAGCCCCGATATCCCCGGCGATGACAATCCCGGCTGTTTCCATTCCTGCGATCTGTGGTTCTGGTTTGAGACGCTGCTTAAGTGCCGCAGGGCATATCAGGGCAGACATTTCGATCTGGCAAGACAGATGTGCAATTATATCTCATCCTTTGTTAAGACGGGTGATCCCAACTGCGCGGATAATGACGGCACGAAGCAGCCCGAGTGGAAGACCTATACAAAGGCGGGACATGAAGGCGTTGATTTTACAGGCGAAGGAACTAAGCAGATCTGAATCGGGCCATTCCGGTCAGATATAAGGAGAAAAACATGGATTTTAAAGAACAGGCCAGAGAGCTGGTTTCAAAGATGACGGTGGCGGAAGCCATATCACAGCTTTTATATGATGCTCCGGCGATAGAGCGTCTGGGCATACCCGCATATAATTACTGGAACGAAGGACTTCACGGCACGGCCCGTACAGGCACGGCCACGGTTTTTCCCCAGGCCATAGGTCTGGCAGCTATGTTTGATACCGATGAGCTGGAAAAGATAGCGGATGTGATAGCAACAGAGACCAGAGCCAAATACAACGAGGCAAGGGCAAAGGGAGACCGCGGCATTTATAAGGGCATTACCCTCTGGTCGCCCAATATCAATCTTTTCCGCGACCAGCGCTGGGGACGCGGACAGGAGACTTACGGAGAGGATCCCTATCTTACCTCAAGGCTGGGAGTAGCTTTTATAAACGGGCTTCAGGGCAAGGGTAAATATTTAAAGACAGCGGCCTGCGCAAAGCATTATGCGGTGCATTCGGGACCGGAGTCCCTGCGTCACGGCTTTGATGCAAAGGCCGATGCAAAGGATATGGAGGAGACCTATCTTCCTGCTTTTAAGGCTGCGGTAAAGGAAGCTAAAGTTGAGAGCGTCATGGGCGCATACAACCGCACCAACGGAGAACCCTGCTGCGCCAGCAGGGAACTGCTTGTAAAAAAGCTCAGGGAGGAGTGGGAGTTTGACGGCCATGTGGTTTCCGACTTTATGGCGCTGCGCGACATACACGAGAATCATCATGTGACGGATAATGCAGTGGAAACGGCAACTCTCGCATTAAAGAACGGATGCAATCTGAATGCAGGCTATACCTACCCGGCTCTTTATCAGGCTTATGCGGAGGGCAGGGTCACGGAAGAAGAGATACGCGATGCGGCTGTGCGCGTATTCACAACACGCATGCGTCTGGGGATGTTTGCCAAAGATTGCGAATACGATAAACTGGGGCAGATGGATGTGGATACAAAGGAGAGCCGGAAGCTTGCGTATGAGGCTGCCTGCAGATCCTGCGTACTGCTCAAAAACGACGCTCTGCTGCCGCTTGATCCCGCAAAGATAAAGACAGTAGGCGTTATAGGGCCTACGGCTTCATCGATAGAAGTGCTTAACGGCAATTACTGCGGCACCGCGTCAAAATATGTGAACAATTCAGACGGCATACGCGCGGCAGCAGGCGATGCGCGCGTGCTATATTCGGAAGGCTGCCATCTGTTCAGGGATGCCGTGCAGCCTCTGGCAAAAGCGGACGACCGCATAAGCGAAGCGCTTTCAGTTGCTGAGCATTCAGACGTGGTGATCTTATGCCTTGGACTGGATGCGACCATAGAAGGCGAGCAGGGCGATACCGGAAATGCTTTTGCTGCAGGCGATAAGGAAACACTGTATCTGCCAAAGAGCCAGCTTAAGCTTTTTGAAGCGCTCAGAAAGACAAAGACTCCGATCGTGCTGGCGCTGAATACCGGCAGCGCGATGGATGTGTCAAAGCTTGAAGACAGATGCTCGGCTATCCTGCAGTGCTGGTACAGCGGCGAATGCGGAGGCGAGGCTCTGGGCGATATCATCTTCGGCAAGGCGGCGCCTGGCGGAAGGCTGCCCGTTACCGTGAGCTACGACGGCACGCTTCCCGAGTTTACCGATTATTCCATGGCCGGCAGGACTTACCGTTATGATGAGCATGAAGCTTTATATCCCTTCGGTTACGGTCTGTCTTACGGAAAGGTTGAATATCTGTCGTTTAGCGCGGACAGGGAGAATGCTTATGTAGAGCTTAAGAACACAGGTGATACCGACACGGAGGAAGTGGTTCAGATATATATTTCCAATAACGCCGGGGAAAAGGCGGCAGTTGCCGGAAACGAAGAATATCTGTCGGCTTTTGATGCGCAGAGACAGCCTAAATGGTCGCTCTGCGGATTTAAACGTGTAAGCCTTAAAGCAGGTGAGAGCCTTAAACTGACTCTGCCTCTTAGCGCCTCGGCTTTTGATACGGTTTTGAACGACGGCAGGAGAGTCGTGCTTAAGGGCAGATATACACTCTACGCCGGAGGACAGCAGCCGGATAAGAGGAGTGAGATACTTACGGGGAAGAAATGCCTTGAACAGGAGGTCGTGCTCTAAGGCATGATAAGGTATCTGAACAGTCTTAAACTTGGTCAGAAGCTGCATCTGCTTTTTTTGCTGTGCGTGCTCATACCCATGCTGATCACTGACGGCATCATAATCAAGAATGTGCAGGAAGCCAGTAAGATCAATATGGGACTGGATACCGAAAAGACTGCTTATACCACGCAATACTGTTTGAGCAACTTTCTGGAATATCCCGTTAATGTGGCAAATAATATTTACCGAAGCAGTGTGCTGGAGAATTTCTTTAACGAGACCTATCCCACAAGCGCCGATTATTATACCGCTTTTTACAGGCTGCACCGTGATCAGATCTTTGATGACAACCTTGGTATCAGCGGATCGCGGGTATACATCTATGCCGATAACAAGACTATCTTAAACGGCAGCGGTTATTATCGCATGGAGCGGGCCAAGGAGAATGAGTGGTATCCGGCGTTTGAGGACAGTGAAAAGACCAGCACGCTGTATTTTTATTACGGCAGAAATAATGTGGGCAGCGGCAGTTTTAAACGTAAGCTGACCCTGATCATGAAGATGGACATGCCCAGTTTCTCGGGCTGTGAGAAGCTTCTGGCCATCGATCTGGACTATTCTGCCATGACCAGGGAGCTGATCGATCTGGATCTGAATTCGGATATATATATCTGCGACGGCGATAAGATCCTGCTTTCTAACAGACCGGATTATCGTGTACAGGATAATTATGATACGCTGGAACTGAGCAGCAAGAATGTTTACACATATCCGATCACACTCTATGACAGGGATTACACGCTTTATGTTATACCCAGGCTTCAGAGCGCCTGGCAGTATATAAGCGGGCGCAGCGGGCTTCTGATGATGTTCGTACTCATCAACCTGATACTTCCGCTTCTGATGATGAGACTGATAGAAGGTTCCATCACTTCACGTATACTTTCGCTGGAACGCTCGTTTGAGAGCGTAGAAGACGATGAATTAAAGACCATTGACAAAGTCGAAGGAAATGACGAGATAACGGGCCTCATAAAGAGTTATAACCGTATGGTCGAGCGGATGAACGAGCTGATGCATACGGTTTATAAGGACAGGCTGCAGCAGCAGGAAAATGATATAGCCAGGCAGAATGCAGAACTGCTGGCACTTCACAGTCAGATCAATCCGCACTTTCTTTTTAATGCTCTCGAGAGCATACGCATGCACAGTCTGATCAAGAAAGAAAATGAGACTGCCGAGATGGTGGGAAAGCTTGCTATCATGGAGCGCAGCTATGTGAGCTGGGGCGATGACCTTATACCTGTGCACAGAGAGATGGATTTTGTTAAGGCTTATCTGCTGCTTCAGAAATACCGTTTCGGAGACAGGCTCAATTATGAGCTGGAGATAGAAGATGATTGTGTGGATATAGAGATCCCCAAGCTGACCATAGTTACGTTTGTCGAAAATGCCTGTCTGCACGGCGTTGAAAGAAAGGCGGCTAACGGCTGGATCTTTGTCAGGGCATACAGGGAAGGAGATTCTCTGGCACTGGAGGTAGAAGATACCGGTGAAGGAATGAACGAAGAACTGCAGAATGCGATCAATAAGCAGTTGGAAGAAGTCAGCCTTGAGAACATGAAAGGCAAGAAACATGTGGGAATGATGAATGCATGCATGCGTCTTAAGCTGCTCACCAAAGGGCGCGCGCGTTACCGCCTGGAGAGCGAAGAAGGAGTAGGTACGGTCATGCATATCACAATACCTATCGATAAATAAGGATATTACTTCGGGCTGATGCCCTCAGAATGGCCGGAGAAGTCATTCTGATAGTTTTGGAGGTTACGGATGAAAGTACTTTTTGTAGATGATGAGCCTATCATAACACAGGGACTCAGAGTTTTGATCGATTGGGAAGAGGAAGGCTTTGAGATAGCAGGAAGCGTACAGAACGGAAATGAAGCTCTTAAGTTCCTGAAGAAAGAGCCGGTAGATCTGGTTTTGACCGATATACGCATGCCCGAGTGTTCGGGGCTTGAACTGCTGGAAAAGGTAAAAGAACAGGGAATATCGGATGCATATTTCATAATAATGAGTGGTTATGATGACTTCAGCTATGCGCAGCAGGCGATCAGATCGGGCTGCCTTGATTACATACTGAAGCCTGTCGATGCCGATGAGCTGCGCAGGATTGTGCGCAAAGCCCGTTCACTCGAAGAAGCGCGAAAAGAAGACGAAGAACGCCGCAGCAGGATGGAACACGCCTATCTTGACAGGAATATGATAACACGTCTGATAGGCACGTATGACAACGGAAATCCCGCAAAAAGCATGATCATCTGCAAGGATAATCTGGACGGGCTTACGGCTGCCATCGAAGAGAACGATCATGAAAAAATAGAGAAATATGTTTATGCTTTTTATCGTGAGACCAAAGAAAAGAATCTTACGGAAGAAGAGGTTAATTTTAATATAAGCTATCTGCTGTTCCAGCTGATACATATAGCTTCGGAACAGGATGATGAGGTCAATCACGAAGAGATAATGCGCTTTATAGGTGAAAGCTCTTTTGAAGAGAGCATCATAAAGGGCAGCGCTTATATGTGCCGTTTCTGTCTGGAATATGCCGAATATGTATCGCAGCTCAGAAAGAGCGCGGCGCGCGGCATACTTCAGGACGTTGAGCGGGAGATCAAAGCTCATTATGCGGAAAACATCAGCCTGCGTGAGCTCAGTCAGAAATTCTATCTTAACAGCGCTTATCTGGGCCAGATATTTAAAAAGAAATACGGCCAGTCCTTTAAGGATTATCTTACCGATTACCGTATCAAAGAGGCAGCCAAGATGCTGGCACGCACGGATCTTAAGATAATCAGGATAGCGGAGGATGTAGGGTACAAGGACAGCGATTATTTTGTGCAGAAATTCATAGAACGTATGGGCTGCACTCCTTCGAAATACAGGCGGGACCACCGGGAGGCATAAATGGAAAGGGGCAGAGGCGCCTTCAACAGAATATCGTATAAATGTCTTTGTCTTATAGCGGCACTGGTCCTGCTCATGGGGCTGGGAAGCTGCGAGCAGGGATACGGCGCGCAGGGAAACGTAGCTGAAGAGGTTCTTGAGCTTAAGATGTTCATTGCCATGAGCGGCACCGAGATTAATGAAGAGAACGAAGTGCAGCAGCTGATAGCGCAAAAGACGGGAGTGATCGTCAGGGAAGAATGGCTGCCGCCCGGACAGACTGCGGATGAGGCGGTGAGCGCCATTATCGCGGACGGAACATATCCGGATCTTATTGACGGCAGCGACGCAATGGTGCAGCTGTACAACGCCGGACTTCTGGTGCCCTGGGATGAGTATCTTGACAAGTATCCGAATTTAAAAGCGTATTATACCGAGGAAGAATGGAACAGCTTCCGTCAGGAGGACGGGCATATATACTGGTGTAATGTTTTCCAGAATACGAAGAATGCCATGACTCCGACCATGCATAACGATGAGGCCTTCTGGATACAGGCGCGCGTGCTTGAGTGGGCCGGATATCCCAGGATACAGACACTGGACGAATATTTTGATCTGCTGGAGCGATATGTCGAAGCCAATCCTCTGACGCCTGACGGCATGAAGGTTATACCTTATACCTGTCTTTGCGATGACTGGAAATATTACTGTCTGGAAAATGCGCCACAGTTTCTGGACGGTTATCCCAATGACGGAACGGTCATCGTGGATAAGAGCGATCCTTTTCAGCCTAAGATAGTCGATTATAATACCACGGTCACAGCGAAAAGATATTTCAGCAAGCTTAACGAGGAATACTGGAAGGGGATAATAGACGAGGAGTTTGCAACTCAGAATTATGAGGAATACATAGCTAAGCTTTCCAAAGGCAATGTGCTGGCCATGTGTGACCAGTACTGGAATTTTGCGGAGATCTCCGATATCTTCAAGCAGAGCGGCAAGGACGAACAGGGCTGCAATTATGTGCCGCTGGGGCTTACGATCGAGCCGGGTATGGTACAGCGCTGGCATACTTACGGAGATACCTTGAACACTTCGTCGGGGGTGGGTATAACCATAACTAATCCCGATGTGGAAAAGACTTTTGAATTCCTGAATTCAATGCTTGATCAGGATATACATAACTTACGCTTCTGGGGGATCGCCGGCAGGGATTATGCAATAGATACGGACAGGCATTTTTACAGATCGGAAGAGATGCGCGTGCGCTGCGCCGATCCCGCGTACAGGGCTTCACATCTTTGCATGTACAAGTATCTGCCCCAATACGGAGGCACCAGTGACGATGGGATAAATGCCAATATACCTGAGGAGCAGGCGTCGGAATTCTGGGACAGTCTGGCACAGCCGCTTAAAGACTGTTTTGAGGCATACGGAGTCAGATCCTATCCGGGGATGATAGGCTCGGTAGTGGAGGAAAACGCCATCTGGTTTCCGATGTGGTCCTATTCCAACAATATGACCGGCGCCACCGAAGGCGGCATAGCCTGGATAAAGATGGGGCAGATCAAGCATGAATGGCTGCCGCGCCTGGTGATGAGCAATGATTTTGAGAGTGACTGGCATGATTATATGAATGCATACAGGGAATGCCGCCCCCAGGATTTCCTGCAGGAGATGCAGAAGGAGCTGGATCGCAGAGTCAAAAAGAAAAAATGAGTATTTTAACAGGAAATTTGTGATAAAAAGGCCTGTTTACAATCGGGTTTTTTTATCATAAAATATAACTATTATTGATCATCTTTTATGAAAGGAAGGTATTTTCAATGGAAAACATCCCTAAGGTAAAACTTGGAATCGTGGCGGTAAGCCGCGACTGCTTCCCTGAGAGCCTCTCAGTGAACCGCAGAAAGGCACTTGTTGCCGCTTATCAGAAAAAGTTCGATGCAGCTGATATTTATGAGTGCCCCATCTGTATCGTTGAGAGCGAGATCCACATGGTTCAGGCTCTTGAAGATATCAAGAAGGCAGGCTGTAACGCGCTTTGCGTATATCTTGGAAACTTTGGTCCCGAGATAAGCGAGACTCTGCTGGCTAAGCACTTTGACGGACCCAAGATGTTCGTTGCAGCAGCAGAAGAGACCCAGGATTCACTGCTTGACGACCGTGGCGATGCATACTGCGGTCTGCTGAATGCAAGCTATAACCTGCGTCTGCGCAATGTAAAGGCTTATATCCCCGAGAATCCCGTAGGTGATGCAGAGGATCTGGCTGATGAGCTTAACGCTTTCCTGCCTATCGCACGCACACTTATCGCTCTTGCGGACCTTAAGATAATAGGCTTCGGTCCCAGACCTATGAACTTCCTTGCGTGCAACGCACCCATCAAGCAGCTTTACAATCTGGGCGTTGAGATCGAGGAAAATTCCGAGCTGGATCTGTTCGAAGCATTCAAGAAGCAT
>CAMOEK010000052.1:0-15184 GCA_946612125.1 uncultured Lachnospiraceae bacterium
ATACACAGACAATTGCAGCTGTACTATCATATAACGACTACCGAATATCACAGTCCCAAAGATCTGATGCGTGAATTCGGCATAGGGCAGCGCATGCTGCAACGCGACCTGGAAGATCTGCGCTACAGCGGGCTGCTTTATCTTAAATATGACAGAAAAGCGGACAATTACACAGAGGCCGATCCCAAAAAATTCAAAAAAGCCGTAAAGATCAATGAACGCCGCAGACAGCATCTTAAGCTGCTGCACCGCCTGGCAACACTGATGGATAATCTTACTGTAACTGATGAGCGCAGGCTTTCCGATTACGAATCGCTTTTATGGGAGTATTACTACTATATAGAACTTGTGAAAGAAGACCCCGTGGAATTTCCTCCCGAAGACATAGGCGATCCGCCGGGAAAGCCGGAATTTGCAGACATCAGGGCCGAATACTATGAGCTTTTTCCCGACTGCAGTGAAAGGACCAGAGCCAGAGATTTCGCCACACTGACCGAAGCCGGATTCACGGTAAAGTACAGCCGCCGCCACCGCGCCTTTCTGGTCGGCCCCGATATCAGCCCCAAAGATGAGCGGCACTGGTAAATGAGGCAGCATACATATCTGTGTCTTCTTTTGACCACTGTGCTGTTTTATGTTACAATACGGCGACAGCTGTTTTTTGTCTTTTTTGAGAGGAGCATTTTATGACCATATACCTTATAGATTTTGAAAACGTGAGCATAGGCGGACTTAAAGGCGCATCGGATTTGGGACAGCAGGATCTGGTGTTTCTTTTTTCATCAAAAAACGCCGCCCGCCTGACTACGGCCACCCTGGCCACCTTTAACAGCACCACCCTTAAATTCGTGGAAGTGCCCGTTAAAAAACAGTCGCTGGACATGCATCTGGTCTCCTATCTGGGGTATCTGATCGGCACCACCGACGCCGAACACTTCATAATAATAAGCAACGATCACGATTACGATAATATAATGGCCTTCTGGAGAGCCAACGGCCGCAACGTTGTCATAGAGCGCCGCGGCAGCATCTCTCCCCAGGCAGCCGCAGCCGATAAGCCCGCCCCGTCCGGGCGCAGCAGATACAGCCGCAGCTCTTCCCGTTCTTCCGAAGATAAGCAGTCAAAAAAGAGCTTTAACTCTTCCGATGAGACCAAAACCGAGAAGACCGCGCCTGCAGGCGAAGAGAAAAACGACGCCAAAAAGCCTTCTGCCAAACAGGGCTCAAACAAGACGCAGGCGCCTGCAAAAGCTGAAAATACCGCAGCCGTCAGCGACAAGACTGCTGCCGTAAAGGAAGCCCTTTCAAAAGTATATGACGAAAATGTCTGCGAAGACGTGCTGCGCATCATAGCAGCTCATTCAGAGGAACATAATCCCCTGACTTCCATACATAACGATCTGAGAGACAGCTATAAAGATCCTGACTATCTGGAAATCTATAAGCTTATAAAGCCCGTACTTTCGGACTCCTCCGCTGCCGCCGGCAAAAGACGCAAACCGGGCCAGACTCCCAAAGGCGATAACGCCGCTGCCGCAAAAGACCGGAGCAGCAAAAAGCCCGAAGACAATACAAAAGAGCAGGGCAGCAAAAAGCCTTCGGATAATGCTAAAAATGATACGATCAAAAAACGCGGCAAGGATCCCGCGCAGAAAAACCGGCCCAATTCCGATGTTACCCGCATAAACAATGAGGTACAGAAGCTTTTGAGCAAGGCTAAGTTTGAGACCGAGATCATCAGCTTTGTTGCCGGACTGGCTTCAAAAAACCATGCTGCAAAAGGCGGAAAGATGACCATCTACCGCAGTATCATCTCCAAATACGGGCGCGAAAAGGGCCTGGAGATCTACGACAGACTTAAGCCTCTTTTCGCCGATACCGAACTCTGGAAATAAGCGGCATCAAAGGAATCATATATGAACGTTATCAAAAAACTAAAGATAGTACTGAACAAAAAGCAGAAACAGAGGGTGATACTGCTGTGCATACTGATAATGATCGGCGCTTTGCTGGAAACACTTGGCGTAGGCGTGATCAGCCCTCTTATCTCTGCCGTGGTAAGTCCCGAGACCATCCTTGAGAATGACGTCGTAAAGACAATACTCAGCATAACCGGCATGGAAGATATCAGCAACGAAGGATTTGTCCGCATCCTTCTTCTGGTAACCATAGCGGTCTTTATATTCAAAAACGCATATCTTCTGTTTGTTTCCTTTGTACAGAGCCGCTTCATAGCCTGGACCCAAAGCTCCACCTCGGTAAGACTGATGGGCGATTATCTCAACCGCCCCTACGAGTATTATCTCAATGCCGATGTGAACGTGATGATCCAGACCGTAAACAAGGATATCCCACACATTTTTGAGCTGCTGCAGGAATTTATGCTGCTCATAACCGAGATAGCCGTATCTTTCTGTATCTGCACATTTCTTCTGGTACTGGCTCCCGTGATGACCTTAAGCCTTGCGGCTTTGCTGGGAGTTATGATACTGCTGATCCTGCTGGTCTTTAAACCCAGGCTCCGCGATCTGGGACATGAGCGCATCGACGCCCAGAATAACATGATGAAATGGATGCAGCAGAGCGTCTTTGGCATCAAAGACGTAAAGGTTGCCGCAAAGGAAAACTACTTCCTGGGAAGATTTGAAAAAGGAAGCCGCGCGCAGGCAAACGCTTCGGGAAAATATACGGTTATGAACAACTTCCCACGTCTCGTAATAGAAACCTTCAGTATCGTGGGGCTTTTGCTTTATATGTTCATTTCCGTATTGCGCGGCAAAGATCTGCAGATGATGATGCCGGAGCTTACAGCTTTCGGTCTGGCCGCAGTGCGTCTCATACCGGCTGTAAACCGCATATCCACGCATCTTTCGGCTATTGCTTATTATGAGCCTTCGCTCAACCTGGTCTGCGATAATCTGGATCTGGCCAATCTTAAAGAGATCAGTATTGAAGATGATAAGCCTTCGCGCATCAATCTTACAAAAGACATCAAGCTCCAAGGCATATACTACCGCTATCCCAATACCGAAAAGGATATCTTTGCAAATGCAGAAATGGACATACCCGTAGGTTCGTCCATAGGCGTGATCGGTCCCTCCGGCGCCGGCAAGACCACTATAGTCGATATACTGCTGGGTTTGCTGCTGCCGCAAATGGGCGAGATACTTGTGGATGGTCAGAAGATCAAGCCCAACGATCCTGCCTGGATCTCCAACATAGGTTATATCGCTCAGAATATCTACATGCTGGATACCAGCATACGCGAAAACGTGGCCTTCGGCATAGATCCCAAAGATGCAGATGAAGATCGGATCTGGAAAGTGCTTGAGGAAGCGCAGATGGCGGACTTCATCCGCTCTCTGCCCGACGGACTCGACACCATGATAGGAGACAGGGGCGTGCGCATATCCGGCGGACAGCGCCAGCGCATAGGCATAGCCCGCGCGCTTTATAACGACCCGGATCTTCTGGTTTTTGATGAAGCCACCAGCGCTCTTGATAATGAAACAGAGGCTGCTATCATGGAAGCGATAGGCAGCCTCAAAGGTCGTAAAACTATGGTTATCATTGCTCACAGATTAAAGACTATAGAGAATTGCGATAAGGTCTATCGTGTTGAAAACGGCCTTATCACCGTAACGGATAAGGTGTAAGCCTGTTGGCTTACATATCCTTTTCCATACGGTCTATCTCTTCCTGAAGTGTCTTGATCTGTTCTTCGTTCTCAGCGATCCAGCCTTCTATCTGCTGGCGCTTTTCTTCGTTGACAGTTGTCTCCAGACGCTCTTTAAGCTTGGTGATGTTTGCATTGATATTCTCAATGCGCTGTTTGCGGCGCTCGATAGCTCCTCTCGTATTCTCAAGCCACTGCTCGTGACGGGCTGAATCGCTGCTGCGCTTTGCATTCCAGAATGCATCCTGTGCCTCACGCAGCTGCTTCCAGAGCGCTTCCTCAAAACGCTTTCCTGCAGAGCCTATCTTCTTCCACTCTTCATTGATAGCCTTCATGCGGTCTGCGGCAGTCCTGCTGTAATCTCCGCTTTCGGCATACTTCTTTGCTTCCTCGATCAGATCTTTCTTTGCATCCCTGCGCGCATTGTATTCGCTGTCTCTCTCCTTGCGAAGTTCATTGCGGCGCGCATAAAACTCGTTGCGTACCTGCTGGAACGCCTGCCAGAGTCTTTCATCCTCTGCATGACCTGCAGTTCCGCTCTTTTTCCACTCTTCCAGAAGACCTTCCAGTCCCTGATGAACGCTCTCAAAATCACTGACATCCTTTGTCAGCTCTGCTGCTCTGGAAACAATATCTTCTTTGATCCTGATATGCTCTGCCCTTGCAGCTTCAAAAAATTCATGCTTCTTATCATAAAATGCCTGCTGCGCGGAATGGAATTCTTCCCAGAGAGCATCATTATCGGCGCCTGCCCTGCCGGTCTTCTTCCAGAGTTCCATCAGCTCCTTCATGCGGTCGGTAGCCTTATCCCAGTCTTCAGGCGCGCTCATGCCCTTTGCTTCATCTATCAGGGCTTTCTTTGCTTCGGTATTCTTCTTAACGGATTCCTTTCTTTCCTTATCAGCCTTATTACGGCCGGAAAGACCGTTGCAGCGTCCTGCAAGATCCTGATCCTTGGGTGTCTTATAATCGGGCAGTTCGGCAAATTTAGCCAGGACAGCTTCTACGGCATCATTGTCATATTCGCTGTTCTTCATAAGTTCCCTGGCTTCGTCCAGGATCGCATCCTTTTTCTTTATATTCTCTTCCAGCAGCGTGAGAGGATCTTCGCCCAGAACCTCATCATATTCCACTGCGCCGCCTTCTGCTGCGCTGTGCTTCCATGATAACAGACGGTATTCATTCTCCGTCTTTATGGCCGTGAACACGCCATGTCCGTCCTCTGCATCGGCAACGGGAGCAACTGCGTTTCCTTCCGCATCTTTTGCTCCGTACAATACCTCCACTATACGGCTTCCCGAAGGATAGTGAACTCTCTCCCGTGTGACGGCGTTTGCATCGTTAAAATCCGGTAAACTGCTGTAAGTACTCATGTTTTCGTCTCCTCTTTAGGTAGATTTGTAGGTTTGGTGTTGTGTATTTTTAATTGTATTTAAAGCCTTTTGATTTGTCAATCGACTTCTTTTTCTTCTGTTTCCATTGTTCCCATCGACATGCGTTCCGCATATTCGCTGCCCGGCATGGGCTTTGCAAAGTAATAGCCCTGTATCATATCGCAGCCCTGCTCTGCAAGGAAATCAACCTGATCCTTTTCTTCCACGCCCTCGGCCACGGTGCGCATGTTAAGGCTCTTTGCCAGACGTATGGCCTCGGATACAACTATCTCCTTGCGCTTCGAATCGGCGTCTCCGCGGAAGAATTCCGCATCCAGCTTAAGCACATCCAGAGCCATATCCTTGAGTGAATTCAGTGAGGAATAACCCGCTCCGAAATCATCCATGGATACCAGGAAACCATATTCCTTAAGCCTGTTGATGGTGCTT
Organism: uncultured Lachnospiraceae bacterium; assembly: GCA_946612125.1. Classification (GTDB taxonomy): domain Bacteria; phylum Bacillota; class Clostridia; order Lachnospirales; family Lachnospiraceae; genus NK4A136. The sequence continues at coordinate 5,500 of CAMOEK010000052.1, forward strand.
ATCAGCGCATTTTTATCATCAAAGAAAGCGCTCTCCGTAAGCTCTATCTCTATCAGCTCCCTGGGAGCTCCGGCTGCATCCACCATGTCCCTGATCTGTTCAGCCAGATCTTCTTCTATAAAATGCGCGCGGGATACATTTACGGAAACAGGCACGCATTTGTATCCTTTATCCAGCCATCTCCTCTGATCCCTTGCCACATGCGAGATCATATAATGGTCGATCTCGGTGATGAATCCGTTCCTCTCAAAGATGGGAATGATGCGTCCCGGACTTACAAAACCGTATTCGGGGCTCTGCCAGCGGATCAGCGCCTCCGCGCCTTTCAGCTCGTTTGTATCAGGCGAATACTTGGGCTGGTAATAAACCAGGAATTCTTCGTTCCGCAGCGCCTTTTCCTGATGCTCGTTTACGGCGTCTATCCACTTCTGTTCTTCCATGAGCTTGTCATCATAGAAGACTATGCCCGAATCCTCGCTGTGCTCCATCGTCTCCCTTGCGGAGCATGCATCATTGTAATCCTTCTCTAAATTGATATTTTTACGCCTTCTGACCCTGCCCCTCCTTAAGCAGACATCTATCAGGGCCACCCCGGCCTGGAAGGTAAATTTATGTCCGTTATTGGTCTTTTCAAGTTCCTTTATCAGCTGTTCAAGCCTGTACTTCAACTCATCGGGCTGCTGATACTCGAGCAGCAGCGCAAAACTCGAAGAAGATACATGCGCTACCATCGCCTTCTTGCCCAGATACCCTGCCAGAGTGTGATATACATGGCGCAGAACCTGTTTACCGGCCTCAAGAGAATGCACCACGCAGTAATTCCTGTATTTTACAAAGAAAAGATTGACCAGCGCATATTTCCTGCCGGCATTGCGCCTCCTGCAGAGCATCTTCTCCGCATATACCAAAAACCACATCCAGTTGCGGCCCTCGGTATCATCATCTTTAAAAAGCAGATCAGTTATCTCTTTCTGGCGCTTTATATTCCTTATAACGCTGAAAATAAGGATAACAAATATCAGCAGGTTTACAAGGATGAATGCTTCGACCAGAGCCACCATCAGCTCGATATCATCCACACCCATTCCTATGCTTACTTTTGCAACCAGCGTATATCTGCCGCCGTTTATCTTTACCGGAAGCCACACCGGGATCTCATCGGCCATGGCGTCAAAGTTCAACAACCCAAAAGCCGGCGCGGAAAAGCTGACCCTGTCATCCCCGGCCGGTTCAGTGGCCAGATGTTCGGAATGCGCATCTGCCGCCACCTGCATCTTATCGGCGTCCTTGTCAGAAAAGCTGAGAAGCGCAAAGCCCAGAACGCCTTCTTTAAAATAATCCGCTTCGGTATCTTCGTATACGAAAACCTCGCGCCCTATAAAGGGTATGCCTATATTGATGCCTTCTTCGCTGCAGGTATTTCTGCCCTTTTCGTATACTATGTTGCCGTTAAGATCTTTTACGAAGAACGGTCTGTTGTCGGTATTAAGGACATCAAGATTGCCGTCGTCACCCATTCTTACCGAGGCCTCGTATATCTTGGCCAGATATTTTATGGAACCGGTCTCGCTGCTGATCTTTGAAAACAGCATGTTATAAAACATGACCGCTACCACGCAAAGCAAAAGAACGACCACCACGTGATAAGCAATAAAATAGAAAACAATGGACAGCCAGGCGCTGCCCCTGGTTATCTTGCTTATCTTTTTTTCGCGTTCACGTGCCATTGATTAAGCGTTTTCTCCCAGCTCAAAGGCTTTTTTGTTCATTTCCAGGAACTTTGCGGGTACCATTGCTTCCAGCGCCTGCATCCATGCATCGCGCGGCATATCAAAATAATGTGAAAGCCTGCCCATCAGCACGATATTTACGGCCTTTGCGGATCCCGCCTCTTCTGCCAGCTTAAGACAGTCAAGGGCATCCACCTTTACTCCGGCATCTTTCATCTTCTTTACCAGCTCGTCGGGATAGCTCATAGCCCCTGTTATAACAGGCATGGGGTCTATCTGCTGGATATTGGTAACTATCTGTCCGTCAGGCTTAAGATACTCCATCCAGCGCGCTGCTTCAAGAAGTTCAAAACTTACGATATAATCCGCCTCACCTTTATCTATTACAGGTGAGTATACCTTTTCACCGTAACGCACGTAGGTCACCACGCTTCCGCCGCGCTGGCTCATGCCGTGCACCTCCGATACTTTTACGTCAAATCCCGCATCCAGCAGGAGCTTTCCAAGGAGCTTGCTGGCCAGCAGGGATCCCTGTCCGCCTACTCCCACTATCATTACATTCTTTGTTTCCATGATCGTTAAGTCCCCTCCTTTATTCGAATGCGCCCACGGGGCAGAGCTGTGAGCAGACTCCGCAGCCCACACACAGTGTATTGTCTATATGAGCCTTGCCTTCTTTGATGCTGATGGCAGGGCAGCCTATGCGCATGCAGGACTTGCAGCCTATGCACTTATCGGTGTTCACCTTAAGAGGCGCATTATGCTTAACATACTTGAGCAATGCGCAGGGCCTGCGTGAGATGATCACCGAAGGCTCCTCTGCCGCAAGTTCTTCCTTGAGGACTTCGTCACACTGCTTTAAGTCGTAGGGATCCACAACGCGCACCCTGTTAAAGCCCATGGCTTTGCAGAGCGCTTCAAGATCTATCTTGCCTGCGGGATCGCCCTTTATATTGTAGCCGGTGGTGGGATTCTGCTGATGTCCCGTCATGCCGGTTATTGAATTGTCCAGAATGATAACCGTTGAATTTGACTGGTTGTATGCGATGTTTGCAAGACCGGTCATACCGCTGTGCATGAAAGTCGAATCACCGATAACAGCCACGGTCTTCTTCTCGTTTGCCCCTTCACCGGCAATGTTGAATCCGTGGATAGCGGAAAGAGATGCGCCCATGCAGAGCGTCATATCTATGGAAGAAAGCGGAGCAACGGCGCCCAGTGTATAGCAGCCTATATCGCCCAGTACCGTGCACTTGTTCTTGCTGAGCGTATAGAAAAGTCCTCTGTGAGGGCAGCCCGCGCACATAACGGGAGGACGCATGGGAATCTGATCCTCTATAGCCTTGCCTGCAGGGATATCTTTGCCCAGAGCCTTTCTCAGAAGGTTCTGTGAGAACTCGCCTTCAAGAGGAAGCAGCTCCTTGCCTTCCACCTTAAGGCCCAGAGCCTTGCAGTGATTTTCAATAATGGGATCAAGCTCCTCTACGACCACAAGGCGGTCAACGGAAGCCGCAAAATCCTTGATAAGCTGTACCGGCAGGGGATTTACCATGCCCAGTTTGAGCACGGATACGCTGTCGCCGAATATCTCCTTCACATACTGATAGCTGGTGGAGGAAGTGATGATGCCCAGCTCCCTGCCGCCCTTTTCCACGCGGTTTATCTTTGCGCTCTCTGCCCAGGCGGTCAGCTTTCTGGTGCGCTCCTCTACAAAAGGATGACGCCTGATGGCATTGCCCGGCATCATGACATATTTGGGAATGTTCTTCTCATACGCCTTTCTTTCGGGAACAACGCGCTCGGAGGTCTCTACCACCGACTGTGAATGCGCCACTCTGGTGCACATCTTTATGATCACGGGAGTGTCGTACTCCTCGGATAATTCATAAGCGATCTTTACGAATTCAAGGCTCTCTGCCGAATCCGAAGGCTCCAGCATGGGTACCTTTGCAGCTATCGCATGATGTCTGGAATCCTGCTCATTCTGTGAAGAATGCATTCCGGGATCGTCAGCCACGCCGATTATCACGCCGCCGTTCACTCCGGTATAAGCCATGGTATATAAGGGATCCGCAGCCACATTGAGACCTACGTGTTTCATGCCGCAGAATACCCTCCTGCCTGCTAAGGATGCTCCGAAAGCAGCCTCCATGGCCACTTTCTCATTGGGAGCCCATTCGCAGTATATATCATCATATTTTACCGCTTCCTCTGTGATCTCGGTACTGGGCGTACCGGGGTAGCTTGATACAAAGCAGCAGCCTGCCTCATAGAGTCCGCGGGCAAAAGCCTTGTTGCCTAGCATTAGTTCTTTCATTAGCCTATGTCCTTTCATTTAGATATTAAGTGATATTCTATCATAGAGAATATAGTTTTACAAAACTAACTCTATAATTCCCATACTATGTGCAAAAAGTGCCCTATCTCCTTCCAGGCTTCCGTAGCCTCGGGATAAAGATTAAAGCCCATCTGGAAGATATGCCACATTCCCGGATATACATGAACCTTTACGCGCAGTCCGGCATAATGGGCCTTAGCTCCCACGGAGAGGGTATCATCCAGAAGCATCTCCATCTCCCCCACCTGCAGCAGCATGGGCGGGAAGCCGCGGTAATCCCCGTTCACCGGTGATATATAGGGATCCATGGGATCGTGGTCCGCATAATAGCCTTCCTTATATACCAGAGTCTTGCGGCTGCCTCCGAATACAGGATCCGCATCGTATTTTTCCTGATAGGAATCACCGCTCTTGGTCAGATCAGTCCAGGCGCTCATGGTGATAAAACCGCCCGGCATGGGCATGCCGTGATCCTTAAGATAAAGTCCCAGCGCAAGTGAAAGCCCCCCGCCCGCGCTGTCGCCTGCCACCACTATATGCTCGGGCCTGTAATCATGTTCCAGCAGCCAGCGGTATGCTTCCGTTGCATCCTCAAGAGCTGCGGGATAGGGATGCTCCGGGGCCACGCGGTAATCGGGCGAGAGCACATCGGCTCCTTCCCCCGCCTCCACATACATGGCCGCAGCATCGCGGTAAGTATTGTGAATGCGCCCGTAATAGCCGCCGCCATGAAGCTGCAGTATCACGTGCCTCTCATACATCGGAGAATACTGATCCGCCGGGCTTATCATCTCCATGGTAAAATTCTCCATATCGATGATGGTACGGCGCAGATGCTCCGGGCAGTGCCATTCAGGCTCCAGGTCACTCTTTATATTCTGCAGATTTCCGCTCTGGCGCAGCGGTCCTATCAAAGGCAGATGATTGGCTGCATTAACGATGCGCCGGGCTGTCTGTCCGCGGCGGCTGATGGTCTCCTCCATAGAGCCCCTCCTTGTGACTATACATGAAAGCGCCTTTTAAGCTCTCTTTTTACCGAACGCTCACCCAGAAACAGGGTTCCCAGGAAATAAAGTCCCGATACAACGACGCATATTATCGGCAGTATCAGGCTGCTCTCCTTTGCTGCTATATCCCAGATTATTATTATCACGCTGCATACTCCCAGAAACAGCAGCAGCAGGGTATAGCTCCACCAGCGGCTGCGGTTGAGCATCATCAGAAAGAATACTATACCGTCGCCAAAAAGTATCACTCCGGGAATGGCCCATTGAAGCGCCCAGCCGTAATTTCCCGTGTACCGGTCTATCAGATAAAGTATTATCATGGATGTAAACATCTGCAGCCACACCTTAAGCGCAAAGCCCGAATCATGGCTTACCCAGTACAGAAGGAAAAGATATCCGTATACAAAAGCCGCTCCGGTTATGGCCGACCAGTACACTGTTGGCGTGGTGTAATGATTTATGACTATCAGTATCGCCTCGCTGCCGATAAAGGTAAAGAGTATCAGACGCAGCCAGAAACGCACCAGTCTCTGACGGCGCTGCGCATTCGGATAAGGCGCTCCGCTGCCGTAACGCATGTGCGTTAAGTTCTGCTGTTCTTCATCCATTTCCTCGGTAACGCAATGGCACAAAGGACAGGTTTCGTAATCCTGAAGAAGGCTTATGTTACACTGGGGGCATCTGACCATCTTCTTCCTCCTTCCCCTCTTCCGGCACTGCATCGTCTTCTTTCTTTTCGGACTCCGGAGCTCCGAGATACTCGTTTGTCTCCAGCGCAGCCTCTACTCCGTCCTTCGCTATGGACTGGAAGAATCTCTTCTGTATCGAAACATCCGTCAGACAGCTGGTAAAAGTTACTATAAGCGTGCCGTTATAAGAAACTATGGCCGCCTTGATATTCTGTCCGCGGCTCATCGAGAGCATGGCATAAAAATGCTCAATATACTTCTTATACGGCTCCTTTACCTCCACATTTCCCACATTTGTCATGGTAGATGTGGCTGTATCAGCCGATAACATATATACATATTTGATCGCGATATTTTTTATGAAAACGGGAATGGTCCGCAGGAAACGGTTCTGTTCATTGGAAACATTATAGGACAGTATATTGTCCAGATTCTTCGGATCCATCTGTTCCCTTAAACTGTCCGCCGCTATCTTAAGCACTTCCTCGCGGCTGTAGCTGTCCTTTGTTGGCAGAAATTTCGACGCTATGATCACAAAGAAATTCTTCATGGTATGCGATTCATAACGGCTGCGCAGATCCACGGGCACGCAGCAGCTGACAGGCAGTTTGGACGTGCCGCCTTTTAAATATTCCTTATAGATGGAATACACATAATTACCTACAAGATACTGGTTTATTGTAAGACCGTACTTCTTTGCAGCCGCCTTCAGCTCATCGACCTTAAAGTAGCCGTGTATGACATTCAGCTCGCCTTTGGGCCGCTTTTCGCCCTTGATGACAAGCGCCTTTTTTGATCCGTACGCCGTATCATGACTGGCGCCCTTCTTATAATTCTTAAGGTAGCTGTCTTCCATATCCATAAATATGCCGGAGCTTATCCTGTCTTTTTCGCCCGCATATTCTTCGGGATGCGCCAGCCTCAGATACTGATAGGCCAACTCTTTTAAGAACACCAGTCCGCCGTAGCCGTCGGTCAATGCATGGAACACTTCCAGATTTATGCGCTTTTTATAATAGGTGACACGGAACATATAATGATTGTTGCGGCTCTTGTTGATATATGCTCCGGGATATAATTCTTCTTCTCTTACTTTGGGGACCGGGCGGTCGTTTTCTTCAAAATAATACCAGAACAGTCCCATGCGCAGACGCATGCGGAATATAAGGAACTGCTCAAGCACTTTTTCCAGCGCCTGCTGCAGAAGCTCACCGTTTACATCCTCCGTAAGGGATACGCTCTCACGATAAACGCTGGTCATGCCGTCGGTGCTTATCACGGGAAATAAGAGCGCCGTATTATCCAGTTTGGCCCATACGGGTATTTTTTTCTTTCCTTTCACTGCCAAGTGCTAACTCCTGTCATACATCATATCTTACGCGGGCGACGAAATAAAAACCGCAAGCAGATCAAAAGAAGCTGCTCCGTCTTTACTCTCAGACTTAAGCCAGGCGGGACCTCCCGTGGACGTTTCGCCCATCTTCCATCCCAGCTCATCCGGTGCGCCTATGATGCGTATCTTAAGCTCATGCTCTGCGGCCACAGGCGTCACATCCTTATGCTTTGCAAGAGCATTCGCAGCATTCTCATAACGGGCGGGACTTACATCCCTGCAGGTCTGATCCGTCACGACCCTGCCGTGACTCAGCACATTGACCACCGAAAGACAATCGCCCCAGTCCTGATCAAAATTGGAATCCAGGATCACGGCGTTCTCTTCATCGCCATCCACTATCGCCACGGCTATAGGCGCCGGGCGTCTTATCGTGCGCCTGAACTGTACCGCCGCCTCACTGCAGTTTATCTTAAGTACTATCTCATCCCCGGCTTTTTTGCCGCTCCAGCCTCCGCGGAAATGATCGGCCGGATATTCGGGTTCCTTTGTATCTTTCTCAAAGCCCTTTAACTGCGCGTCAATATCCTTATGCTGCAAAAGCTCTGCCGCCTCCCAGGCATTGGCGGAAAGCGGAGAAGGGACAGGCGCTGCCGCCGCGGTCTCCTCCTCTTCCAGTACAGCAGAGAGGAAATCCGTCACCATATCCGCTATCATCCCATGGCCTTTGTCGTTGGGATGCAGCATGTCCTGCGTATAATCCGCTGCCGTAAGCAGTCCGTCCTTAAGCTTCGCATACATGCTGTTTACGCAGCTTATGCAGGGCAGACCGTAATGTCTGCCGATCTTAAGATGCTGCTGCTGCGCGGATATGCCGCTGTCGTACTGGACAAAGTGCAGCAGCACAACGGCAGGCTGTGATGGACTCAAAAGCAAATGTCTTATAAGACCTTCGTAAGTCTCTATGTAATGATCGTCTGCCGGATCGTTCACCGTAAAATCCACAAATACCACATCCGGCTTGTGGGAGAGCACATCCCTCTCCACCCTGGCGCAGCCGTAGTCGGATCCCGTGCCTCCTATCCCGGCATTGAGATAGCTTATCTCGCTGTCCGGAAAGGTCCTGACCCACCAGTCATGTATGCGTTTTGCATAACATTTATCATGGGAAGTGGAAGAATATCCCTCGGTGATCGAGCCCCCTATAAACGCCACGCAGAGTTTCTCTCCCCTGAGCGCCCCGGACATGGCCCTTTTAAGCCTTGCATGATCTCCTGAATTTACAAGCGGATCGTATTTATCCATCCTGCAGCTACCTCTTAATCCTTTATTCGCTTACTATGGCATTAAATGCCTCAACATTCTTCTTCTGATATTCTTTCATAAAACGCTCTGCGTTCCTCGAAAGCTCCAGGGCTTTTTCATCATCTTCAAGCAGCTCGATGATGGCGTCGGCAAAAGCTTCATCATCATCCGCAACCTTTGCGATCGGGAAATCCGAACGCAGGCCGCGCACGCCTATCTCATGCGTTACCAGAGGCTTGGTATAGCTTAAGGCCTCTATAGTCTTGATATTGAGCCCCGTTCCGTAGCGCACGGGATTTATCACCACCCTGGCGTTCCTGTAGGCATCGCCCACATCATCCACCACGCCCAGCTTCTCGTATTCGGGGCTGTCGGGTATATGTTTGCAGATGGTGCCGGCTATCTGGAAATTGTATTCCGCCCCCTTTTTCTTAAGTATGGGCAGTATATTCTCGGTAAAATGCTTTATGCCTTCCCTGTTCACCACATAAAAACTGCCTATGAAAAGGATGTTCTTATTGGCTGCCACGCCGGCCTCCTTAAGAGGCATGTTCTCGCCTATGGTGCATACCTTTGTGGAAGAAGGCGCTATAGTCCGGAAAAAGTCCGCTTCCTCTTCCTGTATGGCCACGACCCAGTCCGCACGGGCTAAAGCTTTGGCTTCTTCATCCTTTGTTACGGCAAATTCATAGTTCTTATAGCCCACGGCTTCGTACATCTGACGCTTAAAGGTAAAGGCGTTATGTGTGTCGATAACCTTTATCACGCCCTCCGGCGCAGAAAGCAGGGGGCGGGAATTAAAGATATATTCCACCCAGACCACATCATAATGGTGTTCTTTAAAGAAATCCCGCATGATGCCGTCAATGGCGGGATCGATCTTTTCATCTATGGAGAAATATTTAAAAAGCCCCGGGATATGCAGTATCTCAAGCACTTTACGAACTTTGCGTTTGCAGAACACCGGAAAGCTTCTCTTTTTGTTCTCGATCACATGGAAATGCTCTTCCCCTATCCAGGCCTTTGTCTCGGCGGGATCTTCATTCGAATAGGTGTGCAGATAGAGATAATCCACCTCACAGCCGGCCTCTTTGGCCATATTTATTATATTATATACTCTTTTGCGGTTTCCCCTCTCTATGGGGATCACCACTGTCTCGGATATGAACAGTATCTTTTTTCCGGCCATATTCAGACTATAAACCCTTTCCATCTAAAAATCCGATTTATTATACCACATATTAAGCTTTTTTGCATACAATAATGAAAGCTCACATCTGCAC
>CAMOEK010000053.1:0-15082 GCA_946612125.1 uncultured Lachnospiraceae bacterium
CCCACAAAGCTTAGCTGTTCCTCAAGCGATAATTCCCTGTATCCCAGCTCTTTTGCGGCATGCTTAATACTCTCGAGTATCCCTTCCCTGGTATCAAGCAGCGTGCCGTCCAGATCAAATAAAACATTCTTTATCATACTGTATACCTTATGCTTTCGAATTCCTCTCTGTCAAGGAAAGGTGCCATATCATCAAGAGAAGGCGATACGATCTTGCCGTCCGGTAATATCTTCGAAGACGATTTGGGTTCAAAATTCTGATCCGGATCCACAACGGCCTCACAGATGCAGGGTCCGTCGCAATTCAATACTTCATCAAATATATCATCGGCTCCCGCCTCGTTATCCAGTCTGAAATACTTAATCCCAAAGGCTCCTGCAAGCTTTTCAAAATCAGGGAAGCCCACGCCGCTCTCACTGTCTATGCCTATGAAAGGCGGTTCAAACAGGTTCCTCTGGGTCTGGCGTATCGACAGGTAACCGTTATTGTTGAGTATGAACAGCTTCACTCCCAGCCGGTTATGCGCTATGGTGGCAAGCTCCTGTATATTCATCATAACACTGCCGTCTCCGTCTATGCAGATCGTTCTTCTGCTGTTATCGGATACGGCCACTCCAAGCGCCGCAGGCAGGCCGTAGCCCATAGCCGCGCAGCCGGAGTTCGTAAACATCCTCTGCCCCTGTTTGATCTTTGCCGCCTGAAAGGTGATCACGCAGGCCGAACCGTTGCCACATATGATGCGGTCATCTTCTTTCAGCCTTGCAAAAAGCTTATCAATAAACACATAGGGATTGATCAGACCGTCTCCGTGAAACTCCTCCTTAACCGCAGGAAAACGCGAGAGCAATTCCCTGCACCAGAGCCGCCATTTTTCATGAGCCGGGGAAGGCTCATAATCCTGCTCAAGCATGGCGTCCAGAAAATCTCCGGCCTGCGCATGTATAGGCAGATCCACCTGCAGCGTGGGTTTGTACAGTTCTCCGGCGTCTATGTCAACAACCGCCTTAAACGCATTTTTAGCAAAGTCAAAATGATTGTAGCCTATCATTCTTATGTTCATCCTGCAGCCTATGCTTATGAGCAGGTCGCAGTTCTGAACGGCAAAATTACCGGATCTTATGCCCACCGTACCAGGCATGCCTGCATAATACGGATTATCAAAAGCTATGGTATCATTGGCATTCCACGCAGTTACTGCCGGGATCCTGTATTTTTCGATAAATCTAAGCAGCTTATCCCTCGATGCGCCAAGGTTTATCCCTGTTCCGGCCAGGATCAGCGGCGCCTTTGCTTCCTTTATCTTCTTAAGAAGTATCTCAATTGCTGACTCCCTGACTGCGGGTATCCCCCAGGCATATTCCTGCGCCGGATCAAAATGCAGAAGCTTATCGTGATCTATGCGCGCTCCCTGAACATCCAGCGGGATATCAAGCCAAACCGGGCCCCCGCGCCCGTTAAGAGCAAGGTATAAAGCCTTTTCCAGATGATAAGCGATCTCCTCCTGCTTTGTTACCATCACCGCATATTTGGTCATATTCTTTACGGAATCGATAACATTGAATTCCTGATCGCCCAGCTGACGCAGATTAAGCTCCGGACAGGCAGCGATCGTCGTTTCTCTTTTTACCTGTCCCGACAGTATAAACATGGGGATGGAATCCAGCCATCCTCCCATCACGCCGGTTATGGCATTGGTGCCTCCCGGGCCGCTGGTCACGCAGACCAGAGCCAGCTTGCCGGTCATGCGGGTATAACCCTCGGCCGCGATGGCGCAGGCCTGTTCATGATGGTTAAATATGCAGCGCATCCCCTCCTGATGGCCTATGGCGTCATCAAGATGCATCGCTCCTCCGCCTGTTACCATAAAGCAATCGGTAATGCCGTTTTTTACAAGAAATTCCGAAATGTACTCTGCAACTTTTATTTCCATATCCTTTTCTCTCCGTAAAGATCCTCCGCTGCGGGCGGCATCTGTATCCTTTGCTGCGCATGATCTCTGCGCCGTATCCTTTTATCAGGATAGCAAAATTGTATCAGATCGCTGCACCGTTTATGTCTTCTTCCGCATCATAAGCGGAATAGGTTACAAAGATTATGTCCATGCTCTTTCTGTATTCTGCTATCGAAGCTTTCATATGACTGTTTAAACTGAACGCTTCTCTTTTTATAAACGAATATTCCATTTCCGGATTATTATAATTGCTCTCTTTATCCGAATAGCCGTCAAAGCCTGCGCAGTAAACTTCCTTTATGCCTATGCCGTTTAAAAACTTGATAAGCATCAGAAACGAGTTGTCTATTATCTTTTCGTCCTTTTCCAGCAGCGCAGCCCTGTTGATCACAAAATCAAACTTACCGTTCCGGCAGGTAACATTGCTCGTAGCCAGAGTTTTAACACCGGCATTCCGTTCTTCCTTAAGCGCCAGAGTCATATCATGGTAACGCTTGGGATTGGTAATGAATACACAGTCTGCCGTCACTTCCTCTGGAAGATAGTTTACGGATATTATCACAGGCTCGTTCTTTGCCACAAAATCCCTGAGCTTATCAGCCTGAAGTGCTATATTCTTTCCGGGGCCTACCAGAAGTATCTTTCTGCTGCCCGCAAAATCAAGAAAGGCATTCACAGCCTCACCTTCGTTACAATACTGCTCTACAAAACTCTTATATACTTCACGGCCCGTCTCTTTATCATACAAAAGCTTTTTGTCTTCCGGCCCTATCGTAGACAATAGTCTGTCGATCATGGAAACCGAAAGATTCTCTTCCTTCTCAAAATCCGAAAGATAATTGGGGTGACATCTGTTCTTTGCAGTCAGATAAAAGAACAGCTTATATCCCCAGGGAGTCTTTTTATAAAAATCGATCACAGATTCGTTGATGGCCTCGAGCATGGCATCGATATCATAAGCTTTTCCGTAATGTTCATTAAGGCTCATGGCCACCAGCTCCGTGGGATCGTTGCCCGCGCTCTTGCCCATCCCGTACAGAGTGCCGTCCACTATCACATCATGCCCTGCTTCACAGCCCAGGAATGAGAGTACATTTGCATAAGCCAGCTGAAAGTTATTATGCGCGTGAAAACCTATCCTGATGCCGCCATCCACATACTCATCCAATATCCTGTATATGCGCAGCAGCCACTCGCTGTCCATAAGGCCGTAGGTATCCACCATAGATACGGCATAGGGCCTGACCTCATTTACCAGCCCGATAAGCTCCCTAAGCTCATCCTCCGTATAACTGGTCACCGATACCAGCTGCGAAAACACCTTATATCCCAAAGCCTTTATCTGCCTGCAGAATTCCATTGCATCATGCATCTTCCCTTTTTTAAAGATCACACGTATGCCGTCCAGGCAGCTTTCCCCGCATGGCGCGATATTCTCTATGGCGCAGGTTCCGTAATCTATCATGCCCACAAGCATTGAGCTTTTTTTATCCAGGGCGCCGTAGATCCTGTCCGCCGACCTGGTATCGGGAAATATAGTCCTGTCGATATCAAAAGGTCTGCGCTCATCAATAAAGCCAAGTTCTATAATATCGACGCCCGCATCGACCAGGCGTTCAAATATGCTTACCGTATTCCTGTAACCAAAACGCCAGTCGTTCACATATCCGCCGTCACGCAGCGTACAGTCAAGAAGCTGTATATCCTTCATGTGCTCTCCTTCGGATCCGTCACGGATCAGCCGGTTCGACGGCAGATCCTTATTTTCTGTATGAAGCAAGTTTCTTACGCATCTTTTCCGCAAATACAGCGCAGGGCATTGTCAGGCTCACCCGGCCGTCGTGATGTCCCACACGTTTTTCTTCCGGCGGAAGCTTCATATAATCACCGTATTCCGTCTTAAGATAGGTATCCGTATCTGCAGGAAAACGTACCTGCACCCCTTCAAATTCCAGCTCCGTATGATCTTCAAATACTTCTGCCGGGAAAGTTCTGTAGCGTACTTTGGCATTCCAGGCAAACAGTATCTCTTTAGAGCCTTTTACCGGATGCTTTCTGAGCTCTGCTTCCCATTTTTTAAGGAAATACCGTTCGGGCAGGAAGAAACATTTCAAAACAAGCCATGATATTTTTTCCCGCAGACTCTTATTATCCCTGAAAAGACACATTGTCTGCTGGCTCAGGTAATCATACCATAAGGCTTTTTGCTCAAAGACCTTTCCCGCGATCCCCGCTGGCTTTCCGGTCATGGGCATAACATCTATGAATACCCCATGGTACTCATCCGGATAGTACTTCATGTAATACTGGACATAACATGTCCGCTTGTCGGTAACCCTTGCGAACATGCGCGGAAAATGCGGATGATCATGATAGGATACTATCTCAAGATAATCCGGCAGTTTCTCTTTTGCCAGCTCTATAAAGCGGTCAAACTCTTCGATGGGCACGGAAATGTCCAGATCATCATCCCAGGGGATGAATCCTTTGTGGCGTACCGCTCCCAGACAGGTGCCCGCGATTCCGTAATAGGTAATGTCGTTCTCCTCACAGAGCTTCTTTACCTCAAGAAAAATACTGAATATAACTTTCTGTAATTCTGTCATTTTCTGCCTCCCTTAGCTTTCCCGCCTGCAAAAAAGCGCTTCTTTCCTTCCTGCAAAAGAATCCTGACTATTCTCCGTAAAGGCGGACGGACATTCTTTTCCACTGCCTCATAAAAACTCTTTTTCTTTAACATTGAGAAAAAACGATCCCTGTTCTCGTGCATATATACAGGCTTTGATGTTATGGTCTGCGCCGTCAGAGCCTTATCTTTATCAATTGCGATCAGAGTCAGTTCTTCTTTAACATCATTTACCAGTTCTTTTCCCTTATCGGTCACGGCCATTATCAGTGAAGCACCATTGGATACATCCAGACCCTCGCACTCTCCTTCAAGCCCCCAGTGATCGGATAGGGTAATATCCGCCACCCGCTCCCTTCTTGCAAAGCCGCATATTCCGCAGGACGGCCTGAGAAAAAGCCTTTTGTAATATCCTTTCAGATAAGGGTCTTCTTCCTTAAACAGGATCTTTTCCGATCCGTCATCAAATATCATCCGCGCAGATCTGATATCACCCTTTCCGCAGCCTTCACTTTTATTTCTGAATTCATATGAGCTTATTTTTTTTCCGTATTTTTTTTCTGTTTCACTTATATATACGTCAAACAGTTTCTGCGGCGGGACTCCGCGGCACAAAACGGATATCAGCAGCAGGTCCTCACAGCGGCAGCGCTTCAGTTTAAGATATTTTTTCAATGCTGCGCACTGACAGGGCAGGCCTGAAAAGGAGATCTTTTTATCTTTTTTTAGCTGCATTTCTATATCTGCAAAACATGAGCTCATATCGCTCTGTACATATTTTGATTTTCTGAATTTACCGCATCCTTCAATATCATACGCCGGAATATGCCTTACTTTCAGCTTTTCATCCATAGCAGCACCGTAAACCGTATACCCCCTGTCCGTCAGCTGCCTGCACAGAGCGCTGAAAACTCCGCCCGAAGTGCTTTTCTCCACCACAGTCCTGTCTTTATTGACAGCGATATATGCTTCTATCCCCTCCGGCTTATAAAAGTCCTTATACCCTTCAGGACATGCTTTCTCACAGAGTCCGCATGATATGCACTTATCCTTATCAACCTGCGGATATAAAAAGCCTTCCTCATCTTCTTTCATGCTGATGCAGCCGGAAGGACATATCGAAGCGCAGGCGCTGCAGCCGCAGCATTCATTTTTTTTGCCATCTTTCAAAAAAGCCATTTGCCTGTCAGCCTATACCCCTGTATATATGCTCAGCCTTCCTCAATCTTTCGCAGGACATCGGCAAGCATCGTTGACGAAACCCCCTGAGTATGCGGAAGAAACACCACATCCACACTCAGCTTTCGGAATTCCTCTGTTATGCGTGTATACATATCGCTGCCTTTCCAGTCAGATCCATGAAAAAGCGCATCAAAATGAAAACGTTCCCAGGCCTCCATTTTGTTCATGGAAGTCTGGGGCACCACTATATCCGCATATCGTATTGCTTTAACTATCTCTATACGCTCATCAAAAGGTATTATGGGACTCTTATGCTTATACTCCATGACCAGTTCATCGGTACTTACACCGACTATCAGAGTCTCACACTGCTCCCTGGCGCGTTTTAAGATATTCAGATGTCCGATATGAAACATATCGAATACTCCCGTAGTATAGCCCAGCTTATAGCGTTTGACCGAATCATTTCCTTCCATACCGAAGTTTATTCTCCTCTGACTTTTTTATCCGAAGCTATATCCTGTTTGATCTGCGTAGAGCTGATCTCCGGAGTTCTTGGCAGATAGACGACCTCTGCCCCTTCTTCCTTCAGAAAATCAAATTTACCCTTCCAGTCATCGCCGATCACAAAAGTGTCTATATGATACTCATGCACATCGCTGCGTTTCTGTTCCCAGCTTTCTTCGGGTATCACCAGGTCTACATATCTTATGGCTTCCAGCAGATTCTTTCTCTGTTCATAAGAAAAATAGCAGATCTTATTCTTCTCCACCCTGTTGAATTCATCTGTTGACAAGGCCACTATAAGATAATCTCCCAGTTCCTTTGCCCTCTTTAAGAGCGCTATATGCCCGTAATGCAGCAGATCAAAGGTCCCGTATGTTATAACTCTTTTCACTTAAGTCCCTTCCTTTCCGGCCAGCTCCATAGAGATAAAATGCTCCGGATAACGTTTATCCTCCGGCGGCAGAGCCATATAATCCCCGTAGATCATGCTCAGCATCTCGTCCGCGCCCTTAGGGCAGGGGAAACTCTTATCTCTTATCTTTCCGCGGACTCTGCGCACAAACCATGTCTTTTTATATATCTTGCCCCAATACGGTTCTCTCTGCTGATCGTTCGATATGAAAAATCCGGCTGAATTCTTACGGCCCAGGGCAGATACCCTGTCGTATGCAGCCGCAAGCAGCTTAAGCGGTATAAAACGCCCTATCGCAGGGAAAACATATGACCCCAGTTTATTCAATCCCTTATATTTATCATGCTCCACAACAGGTCTGTGCCCCATTGCCAGCGCATATATCACGCGCAGCGCCAACAGCTGCAGCGCAAAATGGGATGAAACATTATCAAAAACAAAGAGATCGACGCCGGGATGCGAATACCGTCCGCCGTAATAATCATGATCGGCCTTGAGATTATTCACCGTGATATCGGAATCTACTATCCTTGAGATAAAATCAAAAAATTCGGGATAATCCCTGTGGTCAACAAGCCTGTATCGGCCTCGCTCTTCCTTTTTAAAAGCCTTTATAAAGCGCTCATAATCCGGCCGTGCAAAAACAATATCCACATCATCGTCCCAGGGTATGAAATCCTTATGCCTGACAGCTCCCAAAAGAGTTCCCGCCAGCAGGTAATAGCGTATATCATTCTCCGTGCAGATCCTGTCTACCTCACACAGAAGACTGTAGTTAATATCATGTATGCGTCCAAGATAATCACTGACAGCTTTTTTTTCTTCTTCATTCATACAAACATCCCGCCTTCCGAAGGCCTTATGATCTGATGCGCGCGGATATACACATACCGCCGCATCAAAAAAACATATCATTATATTTTACCAAAAAAAGTACTGCTGCGCAAATCAGCTTTTTGTCTTCAGCTGACTTATCATCCCAATGATGTCCCGGCGCCTGATAAGCATAATAATGACCACTGCAGCCACTATCCCGTACCTTATCACTGCATGCTGATAAGAGAATGTAAGCAACAGACCTGCAGCCACAACTCCGGCCTGTATCATAAAAATAATACGGCTGTCAAAGGGATACCTGCCCTCGCAGCAGTCCCTGCATATGATCATCATATAGATATAATGGAACAGCGCATACAGGATATAACATATCATGGTCGTATATCCGGCCGCCACATATCCGAAACGCGGTATGAACAGATGATTGAGCAGCAGATTGAGCACGGCGCTGGAAAAGGTGGCTATTACCAGATATCCCTTCTTCTCATAATAAAACGCAAACTTTCCGTACACCGAATAACAGAAAGTAAAGAAGATCCCTATAGTAACCGGCGGGATACACCATATACCTTCCTGATAATCCGCCGGTGCAAAAATATATACTATCTCGGGTGCCAGAACGATTATCAATATGCTCACGGCGGCTACCAGCAGCATAAGGCTGTATACGATCCTGCCCAGGTCTTTTTCTTTCTTTTCCTTTATCTTACCGTAGATCCAGGGCGTAGCACTCTGATTGAGCGCCGATACCAGTATCGACAGGATCAGCGAAACGGAATATGCCAGGCCGTACACGCCCGCCTCTTCTTCTCCGATCAGATTCTTTATCTGTATCCTGTCTGCCTGATTGAGCAGGGTCTGAGACAGATAATGCGGGATCAGCGGGATACAGAACGCAAGCGAGTATTTCCAGATATCAGCAGCAAAGAAACAGCCTCCCTTCTTAAGCTTTGCAATAAAAAGCCAGAAATATACCAGGAATTCAACGATCACTGTTCCCCAGACTTTGGCCGTCACTTTGTCCTCAAAGCTTAAAACCATGATTATCTCAACCACAGGCTTAAGCAGTGAGGAGATCAGCGTAACAGCCAGCAGGAGCTTATACCTGTACTCCACCCTTTCAACGTTTGCCCACAACGCAAAGACCGCCCCTGTCCAGATATTTATCAAAAGGGCGATCATCTGCAGCGTATTCAGCTCAAGCAGACCATTCCAAAACGAAGCAAAAACAAAATAAAGGCCGGTCCAAGCCAGCACAAGAACGGTAGTCAGGCCCAGCACCGCCGAAGTAAAAGCATCACGTTTTTCACTGAATTTGACGATCCCCTGCAGATGCATGCCGTTAGCCATGCCAAGGGCAACAATGATCGACAGAATGGTATACCAGGAATTATATACACTAAGATTGCCGTATTCGGCCTTAGTAAGAATACGGGTAAATAAAGTAACGGTGATCACCGACATCCCTTTTTGAAGGAATGTGCATACCACGAACCATAACGACGCCTTCACAGATGCAGAAAGCGCATTATATTTTTCTGCGAGGCTCCGGACAGATTTCATGATCCGAATCTACCCCTCAAGCCACTTCATCCAGGGGGCATTACCCTCATTAACCATCTTGTCCAGCTTTTCCATCTCGCGCTTGGTATCCATGCAGCCCCAATAACCGTCGTAACGATATGCCTGAAGCTCTCCCTCTGCCGCCAGACGGTTCAGTGTATCTTTTTCAAGAATGGTCTCATCGCCGTCTATATAATCAAATATTGCAGGCTCAAATACCATATATCCCACATTGATGCGGGAAGAATCTTCCACATCTTTCTCGCGGAAACTGCTTACCCGGCTGCTTTCTTCTTCTATATCCAGCACTCCGAAGCGCTGTCCCACGGATACCGCGGTAAGAGTGGCGATCTTTCCTTTTTCTATGTGATACTCAAGCAGCTTACCGATATCCAGATCACTTACTCCGTCGCCATAGGTCATAAAAAAGCGCTCATCGCCCACATAAGGTCTTATGCGCCTGATACGTCCGCCGGTCATGGTATCCAGCCCGGTGTCAACTATGGTCACCTTCCAGGGCTCAGCCACATTTGTATGAACCTCCATCTTTCCGCCATCGGTAAAATCAAATGTCACATCCGAATTATGGAGATAATAATTTGCAAACCATTCCTTTATCACATGCTGCTTATAGCCGGCGCAAATGATAAAGTCATTAAAACCATGATAGGAATACTCCTTCATGATATGCCATAGGATAGGCTTTCCGCCTATCTCTATCATGGGCTTGGGCTTCAGATGGCTCTCCTCGCTTATCCTGGTGCCGTATCCGCCGGCCAGGATCACGACTTTCATATTATTACTCATTATCTTTATCTCCGAAGGTCAGCTTGCTGTAGTATTCCAGAATACACTGGCGCATAAGGATCAGCGCAGATGCCACGGCGCTGTTTCGCACCTTTGCGCGGTTTCCGCTGAAACGATAATCCCTGATGGTTATCTGTCCGCAGACATTAACTGCTATATATACAAGGCCCACGGGTTTTTCCGGCGTTCCTCCATCCGGCCCCGCTATGCCCGATACCGCAACAGCCACATCGGACTTGGTGTAGAAAGCAACTCCTTCTGCCATTTCCTTTACCACCTGAGCGCTTACGGCTCCGTATTTTTCCAGGCTCTTGCGTTTTACGCCTATTATCTTTCTCTTGGCCTTATTTGAATATGTGATATATCCGGATTTGAATATCTCCGAAACTCCGGGCACATTTATCAGACGCCCGGCTATAAGCCCGCCGGTACAGGACTCCGCCGTGGTCACCGTAAGCTTGTTCGCCAACAGCAGCTCCACTACAGCCTGCTCCAGAGTGGTATTCTCATCAGTCGTAAATACGCTGTCTCCAAGCCTGTTCTTAATCTCTTTGATAACCGGCTTTACCAGCTTCTTCGCGCTCTTTTCATCTTCTGCACCTGCAGTTACGCGGACATGTACTTCTCCGGTCTTTGCGTAGGGCGCAACCGTAACATCTCCGCCCGAGCTGATAAGATCATCAAGGAGCTCCGCCACTTCGCTCTCGGCGCGGCCAACGATCTTGACCATAGCAGAATATATCACCTGCCCCGTATCTTTCTGGAGCATCGCAGCGACCTCTCCCTCCCACATTGCGGTAAGCTCTTCGGGAGGACCCGGCAGCAAAAGTATCATGGGTGCATTATCGGCATTCTTTCCGAATTTCTTTGCCTCTTCGGCATTGAGCCTTATAAAGACTCCGGGAGCCAGACCGTTATTATTGTCTATGATCCTGGCGCCCTCGGGTATCTGTGCCTGGCGGATATTATTCTTGCTCATTTTCTTGCCGCGACGGTCAAAATAAAGCTTTATCCGCTTTTCGCTGGTTTCATCCACATTAAGCTTTCTGCCTAAAAGCTTAGCGACTACTTCCTTAGTGATATCATCCTGAGTGGGCCCCAGTCCGCCGGTCACCACTAAAAGATCGGATCTGGACAGGGATGTGCTTATGCACTCCTTCATCCTTTCAGCATTATCGCCCACCACAGTCTGATAATAAGAAGCTATTCCAAGCCTGGCATATTGCTGCGCCAAATACGCCGCATTGGTATTTACAATATTGCCCAGCAGTATCTCCGTTCCTACGCACAGGGTTTCAGCTGTCATTTTTGATCACCTTCCTTAAGCACATCACGGTTTCTTATCAGATAATCCAGCAGTGAGATTATCGTAAGCGCCAGTGAGATATACATAAGCGCTATGGTCACATATTTAAGCGCATCGATATTCATGGTCATGAATATCACCATAAACATTGTAAAAGCGGTCTTAAACTTGCCCCACCAGCCGGCAGCTATGACCCTGCCCTGTTCTACCGCCACCAGCCTGAAACCGCTGATAACAAATTCCCTGGCTATTATGATCACCACTATCCAAGAGGGCATACGCTCAAGCTCAACAAAACAGATCATCGCCGAACAAACCAGAAGCTTATCCGCCAGCGGATCCATAAACTTTCCGAAATTGCTTATCATATTGTATTTCCTGGCTATATAACCATCCAGGAAGTCTGTAAGCGAGGCAACAACAAAAATAGCGAGGGCTATCCATTTGGAAGCGCCACCCGCCAGATCCGTCATCAGGAACAAAATATAAAAAGGTATGAGTAAAACTCTTAATATCGTAAGCTTGTTGGGAAGATTCATCTTCACTGCACTATCTCTCCGTTCAGGTCATAAATATCGGCGCTCTTTATCCTTACATCCAGTATCGTGCCGCTCATATACTCGGTATCGGTATTCACGAACACATATCCGTCAACCTCGGGCGCATCCCTGTAGCTTCTGAGCACCAGTACGTTTTCCTCAGGCAGCCTGCCCTCAACAATACACTTAAGGATCTGTCCTTTTAATGCTTTGTTCTGTTCACGGATGATCTCCTGCTGCAGCGCCATTATCCGTTCCCGGCGCTCTTCTTTTATCTTATCATCTATCTGACCGGGAAGCTCTGCCGCTGCCGTCCCTTCCTCCGGTGAATATGCAAACACACCAAGGCGTTCAAATTTCATTTCCTTAACAAAGCCACAGAGCGCCTCAAATTCTTCTTCGCTCTCTCCCGGGAAACCGCTGATCAGCGTTGTACGCAGACAGATATCCGGTATACGGCTGCGCAGCTTTGTGATAACTGCCTTTATCTCTTCCCTGCGCGTAGCGCGCCCCATAAGCTTCAGTATCCTGTCCTCGCTGTGCTGTATTGGCATGTCCAGATAATGGCATACCTTGGGCAAAGAAGCTATGGTTTCGATCAGCTCATCATCTATCTCTTCCGGATAGCAGTATAGTATGCGTATCCATTTAAGCTCATCTATATCCGACAAGGCCTTAAGCAGTCTGCTTAAGCTCTTTTTCCCATAAAGGTCTATACCGTAACGGGTAGTTTCCTGAGCCACCAGGATCAGCTCGCTGACTCCGCCTTCGGCCAGCTCTTTTGCTTCTCTTATAAGCTCTTCTATGGGAACACTCCGGTAATGCCCTCTGAATGTGGGTATCGCGCAATAACTGCATCGCTTATCGCAGCCTTCTGCGATCTTCAGATGAGCATAATGCCCGCCGGTGGAAAGTATGCGTTTTTTTCCGTATACAGCGCGGGACATGTCCTCAAGACTGTCTGCCGACTTCTTATCAAGGCAGGACTTAAGCACCTCTGCAATATGATCAAAGGAAGCCGTTCCTACCACGGCATCAACCTCAGGGAGCTCTTTATGGATCTCTTCCGCATATCTCTGCGCCAGACATCCCGCAGCTATCAGTACCCTGCAATTGCCCTCTTCCTTAAGTCTTCCGTAGGATATCAGGCTGTTGATGCTCTCTTCTTTTGCGTCCATAATAAAACAGCAGGTGTTCACGATGATAGCTTCAGCCAGCTCTTCATCATCGGTAAGCTCGTAGCCCGCCTCCGACAAAAGCCCCAGCATCATCTCCGCATCCACCAGGTTTTTATCACAGCCCAGGGATGTAAGCAGAACTTTAACCTGCCGCTCCATTATCTGATATTACTCCTCAGAACCAAGTATACGGATCTTTGAACCATAAAGCTCCTCAACAGCCATGGAAAGGGGCTTCTTGCTCTTTCCGTCTTTAGTTACAGAGCTTACCAGGGGAATATCTCCCGCAACGATCTGTCTTGCTCTCTTTGCAGTAGCCATAACTATGGAATAACGTGAGTTTACCACAGCGTTTTCGGAGCTCTCCTCCGTATCGTCCTGGCCTATCTTTCTCTGATTTACCACTTCCATCAGATCCGTGTATGAAGGCTGAAGCATCATAATTTTTTCCCTCCCTGTATATAAATAAAATAATGTTAGCTAAAAAATATTATTGGGCGGCCATCTTATCCAGCGCGTCATTGATAGATTTCATCAATTCCGCATTGCGCGAAGGTCTGGCATGCGCAGCGGTTATTATCGCATGCGCGTCGCTTATCGCTTTTTCCACTGTATCATTTACCAGAATGTAATCATATTCGCCCATTCCGTCAGCTTCCTGAGCTGCCCTGTCCATGCGCTTTTTGACCACTTCCGGTGTTTCCGTCCCTCTGCCTATCAGTCTGTTCTTTAATTCCTCGGCGCTGGGCGGCGTTACGAAGATCAGCAATGCCGTCGGAAAAATCTTCCTTATCTGAAGGGCGCCCTGTATCTCTATTTCCAGGATCACATCCTTGCCTTTGGCTAACTGTTCTTCCACATAGGCTCTGGGTGTCCCGTAATAGTTGTCGCAGTACTGCGCATATTCTATCAGCCCGCCCGCTGCAATGGTCTCTTCAAATTTCTGCTTATCCACAAAGAAATAAGCCTTGCCGTCTTCCTCGCCGGGGCGCGGGCTTCTGGTTGTCATGGATACGGAAAGCGCATAGTCGTCATAATTCTCCATCAGGCCTTTGACCACCGTGCCTTTGCCGGCGCCTGCAAATCCCGAGATAACAACCAGTATTCCTTCTCTGTTCATCAGGCTTCTCCTTTTCCTGCGAATCCTTTGCGCGGATACCGGCTTTACCGGTCCTGCCGCTTATGCATATCTACTCCAGGTTCTGTACCTGCTCTCTGATCTTTTCTATCATGGTCTTTAATTCTATTGCAGCATCCGCAACGCTCAGATCACTGGATTTTGAAAGGGTGGTATTGGCCTCCCGATTCATCTCCTGTGCCAGGAAATCAAGCTTCCTGCCCACTGCGCCGCCCTTTTCCAGTTCATTTTTCATGGCAGTGATATGGCTCTTTAATCTGACCATCTCCTCATCCACGCAGATCTTGTCCGCATAGATGGTGGCTTCCGTTACGATACGGCTTTCATCGATGGCGCTGTCTGCAAGCACTTCCATAAGCTTTGTGCGCAGTCTTTCACGATACTCGCTTATCAGCAGAGGCATGCGCTCCTCGATAACGGACTGAGCCTCCTTCATGATATCAAGCTTTTCCAGCAGATCCTGCTTAAGCAGTTCGCCCTCATGCTCACGGCTGGCCTTAAAGGCTTCTGCCGCTTCCCTTAGCGCCTTCTCCAGATCCTGCCAGATCTCTGCTTCGTCGCCTTCCTCCTGCTCCATAGTAAAAACTTCGGGAAAACGCGCCAGCGTTGACACCCTTACATCCGACTCCAGACCGAACTCCTCTGCCATTTCCTTTAAATATCCCAGATAACCCTTAGCCAGTTCTCTGTTATACTTAAGGCTTAAGCGGTCTTCGCCGAGCTCCTCACAGCTGATATAGATATCAGTCTTTCCGCGCTCTATATACTCTCTGATGATATTCCTTATCTTCGATTCAAACGCATTAAAGCTGCGCGGCATCTTAATGGACAGATCCAGATAACGATGGTTCACAGCCTTTATCTCAACGCTGATCCTGCGATCATGCTCTTCCAGCTCATAACGGCCAAAGCCGGTCATACTTCTGATCATGCCAACCCCCTTATGTGCATCAAAACATACAAGGCTGATTATAATTCATAAGCCCGACGGCGTCAAGTTTACCCGCTCAACGCCTGTCCTTTTTCATAAGAAGAT
>CAMOEK010000054.1:0-14885 GCA_946612125.1 uncultured Lachnospiraceae bacterium
TTTGGCTGGATCAACCACAAAATGCTTTATTACAACCCGTATACAGCCGAGATGTTCATTGAAAAGGAAGGATATAAATACGAGAAAATAGAGAACTTTGAAAAAGAGATCCTGGATGAAGTGATCCGTTATCTGGAAACAAAAGTAAAACGTTTTGAACAGAAAGGGGAACTTTTAAAGGCAGCGGCGGCCAATCCCCTTAAAGAAATGTATGATGAACTTCTGAAATACATGGAAGAAAAAGATGAGGATTTCCAACGCATCGAGATATACGAACCGCTCAGCGAAGAGGAAATAGCGGCATGGGAGAAGGAAAATCATACCGGGCTTCCGGAAGATTATAAGAACTGGCTGAAGCTGTCTAACGGCGCAAGCTTTGGTAACAAGTATATATATTCTTTGGAACAGGTGGATACAAAGGAACTTGCCGTAGGACCGGATAATGAGAAGGGATATATCGTGATCGCCGACCTGTCAGGAGCATCCGACATCCTTGTTTTTGATCCCGAAACAACAGAGCTTTTTGTGTTGGATGATGACGGAGATATCAGAGAAGGCGATTTTGAGATCGATATCTTTGAAGATGGTTTTGAATATTTGGAAGATGAGTGAGCCGTCCCTATATACAGTAAGTTTGCGGGTGTGATATAATAAGCGGGTTGACCTTTCAGCTTATAAGAAAACAGGAGTTACGATGTGAAAAAGAGAGTACTGCAGATAGCGATGGTTATAACAGGATGCATGCTGCTGGCAGGCTGCGATGGTGCAGAGAGTCCGGAGAACAGCAGGGGATCTTATACGGCCACGCCGACCGAAACCGAAGCTGTTGAAGCTGAACCCACCGAAGCAGGGACGGAGAATAAACCAACAGAGGGTGCTGCTGAAAATATCACGCCGGGTGATGGCGAAACGCAGGGTGGAGATGAGAAGCCCGAACCGACTGCTGCGCAGCCGCGTGATGAGCGAAAGGAAGGGTATCTTGAGATACTGAAAAAATACAAGGAAGTTCAGGATGACAAGAGCTCTATAGAAGAACTGAATGATATGGGAATATACACGTATCTGGGAGAGCATGGCTGGCCTTATGCGTGCAATACCGATGAAGTGAGATATCATTATTATGATGTTGATTCTGACGGCGAAGATGAACTGATCATAAGCTATTATGGGGATGTGATCGATATATTCGCTTTTGACGGATCAAAGGTCAAAATGGCATACTCGGCGCCATACAGGTCAATAACGGAGCTGTATCCGGATGGTTTGCTGAAGTGTGTAAATGCTTCACGCATGGATTACAGCGGCACCAGCTGGTATCAGTTTGACAGCGATCTGGGAGAATATTTTTACATAATCTGCGAGTACGATTATAACAATGAGGTCGAACGTTATACATCCTGTTATTATGATCTGAGCGATAGCGAGAGGGAGGAGATTTTGAAGACTTATAAGTTGTATGGTGATTATCCGGTCTGGATCGGAGAACGCGGCGATGATCTGACGGAGGAGGAATACAATGATCTGATCCCGAAGGGAGACACTGTTAAATTGCCGCAGGGCGAGCTGCTGGCGGATTTTGTCTATCCCGATCAGGACTGAGTTGGGGAAAACGTATCAGTTATCAATTTAAAGGAGGAATTATATGAGCACGCGTTTCATAGGAGACAGCTGCTGTGACTTTACTAAACTTGACAAAAGAAAATATGATATCGTAAGTGTTCCCATGTCTATAATCATAGGCGGGGTCGAATATCTTGATGACGGAAGAATGAGCCAGGAGGAATGGATAGAGAAAGTAAAGAGCGATCCTTCCTATCCCAGATCGGCATGCCCTTCACCCGATGCTTTTTACAAGGCATTTAAGGAAGACGCCGATAATTATGTGATAACTCTTTCCTCCAAACTGAGCGGTGTATATAACAGCGCGATGGTGGCTAAGGAGATGTTTCTGGAGGATCATGAGGATACAAAGATCCATGTTTTTGATTCTCTCAGCGCTGCAGCAGGCCAGCATCTGCTTTTTGAAAAGATCGCGGAGCTGGTTGACGAGGGGCTTTCTTTTGACGAAGTGGTAGAGCGCGGTGAGGCTTTCAGGGATGATATGCGCACTATCTTTGTGCTTGATGATCTGGATACCTTTAAAAAGAACGGAAGGCTTAAAGGGCTGAAGGCGCTGGTGGCTACTACGATCAATATCAAACCCGTGCTGGTGGGCGATGAGGGTGAAGTAAAACAGATCGATCAGGGCATAGGCATGAGCCACGCCATCAACCGCATGCTGCATCATATTGAAAAGATGGGACTTTCCGCAGAACGCAAGGTGCGTATCACCCAGTGCGCCAGCAAGGAACTGTGTGTAAAGATAGCAAGAGTGCTGACAGAGCGTTTTGGCTTCCGGGATGTAAAGATACTGAATGCCAACGGCCTGAGCACGATCTATGAGAATCCCGGCGGAGTGGTAATGGCGCTTTGATATGGGAAAGGGGCAAGGAAAAAGGATAGATTCCCTGCAGGCTTTGAGAGCCATAGCTTTTCTGGGGATATTTCTGAATCATGCAGGTCTTAAGCTTAACTGGTCGGAGCTGGGAGTTTCCGTTTTTTTCGTGCTATCCGGTTTTTTGATGACATTGGGGCATAGCGGCGACGACTATGCCCTTTCACCTTTTAAAAACATTTGGGCCGCGGTCAGAAAAACTGCAAAGCTTTATCCTCTGCATATCCTGACCATGCTGATAATGTTCGGGCTTCAGCTTATATGGTCGGGCGGATTCGGGAATATCAAAGGGACCGGATTGATCAAGGAGACTGCGCTTAATATTGTCCTGATGCAGAGCTGGTATCCCAATTCAGCTGTATGCGTATCTTTGAACGGCGTGGCCTGGTATCTGTCGACGGCGTTATTCCTGTATTTTGCATATCCGTATCTGCTGCGCATGGCGGAGAAGCTTAAGCCGCTTTTTATGTGGGGGATACTGCTTCTGATGCTGATGCTGCAGCTGATATTTGCTTTTGATGTGGTGCGTAAACTGGGTACCGGGAATAATCTTTATATCTGGTTCATGTATATGTTCCCGCTATTTCGCATACCTGATATCTATGCCGGGATATGTCTGGGAAAGAGTTATGGAAAGCTGAAGGCGCCCGACGACGGCAGCAGGCTCAAAATGAGCTGCATCGAGGCGGCTGCGTTTGCGGTTACGGTTTTGGTCTCTCTGTGGAGCCATACGGAACCTCATAGATCCGTGAATGCCGCGTTAAGGAACTGGACTACGGTATACATACCTTTGGCGGTGATGTGGGTATATCTGTTTGCGCGCCGCGGAGGGTGGTTAACGGGACTGACGGATAATAAGCTGTTCCGATTTATCGGGGATCTAAGCCCCTATGCGTTCCTGATACACTTTACACTGATCATGTGCGTATCGACGCTGCGAAAGAGCCTTGGCATCAGATCGGAAGGGGCGCTCAGAGCGCTGATAGTTATTGCCGAATTTATATTAAGCATCCTGCTTTCATATCTGTGGAAGCGGTTCTTTGCAGCTAAGAAGAAGGGAGAAAAAGAAAAGACTTGAAAAAGGGCTTTATATTTATGATATTTTTGCTGCTGTGCATGCCTTTGACTGCATTTGCGGCAGGCAGATGGCAGGACACCGGAGATGAGCTGGTAGTGGTCATCGATCCCGGACACGGAGGCATAGACAGCGGATCCTCAGCATTTCCGCCGCTGGAGAAGGAGAGGAATCTGGCAACTGCCATAGCTTTTGCGAATGAGCTTTCAAAATACGACGGCATTAAAGTATATCTGACCCGCACCACCGATGTGGAGCTTACCTTAAAGGAGAGGGCGGAATTTGCTCATTCGGTGAATGCGGATCTTATGATAAGCCTTCATTACAACGGCAGCGGGGACCACAGCCAGTACGGAGCGGAGATATGGATACCCTGTGCGGCTCCTGCAAATGCTTACTGTTTTCAGTTTGCGCAGGTATGGGAAGCGGAGATGGCCGCGCTGGGGCTTCATGACCGCGGCAGCAAGCTGCGCATCAATGGTCTGGGCCGTGATTACTACGGAGTGATAAGGGAGTCTGCTTATTACGGCATACCCTGTGTTATCATCGAACAGTGCCATCTGGATCATCCTAATGACAGGGCGTGGTGTGATGAAGACAGTGATATGTATAAATTTGCGCGCTCCGATGCTCTGGCTGTGGCCAAGTATTTTGGACTTCGCAGTGACGAGCTGGCTGTGGACTACAGGAATTATGATCTGGCAGATGTGGATACGGCCCTGATCTACGGAGAGATCCATAATGATCCGAATGCCGGGGAATCCACGCCTCCGGGTCCGCTGGCCGAGGGACAGGAGAATCCGGAATTCGATTCCCTTAGAGAGGCGGCAGCAAATGCCGCTGAGCCGGAAGAACCGCTGCCTACCATAGAAATGCCGGAGCTGGTTATAGATAATGTTTCAGATAATAAGAGCGCATCCGAAAATGCGCCGGCAGTCTCTTCAAACGAAAACGTTTTGGAGACGGATGCCGGCGGGAGCGAAGGAAATGCCGCAGAATCCGAAGATAAAGAGGCTATGATGGAGCGGCTCAGAAAAGAGGCAGCGGAAAGGGAGGCGCAGGCAGCTGCACAGGATACCGGTGAAGAGGCGCAGCAGCCCGCGGAAAAGAGCAATATGCTCTTTCCGGCTATTGTCTTTGCGGTACTCCTGCTGGCAGTAATGCTTATCCTGGGATTTGCACGGGATAAATAAAAAAATAATACGAATAATACAGCATTATACTTTTTTATGTGATATACTGATACTTGTGTATAAATATCCGGAGAAGGGCACAAGGTATATTGATGAAGCTTACAGCAATTTGTGTGGGAAGTATATATGACAGGGACAGATTCCTGATAGCGGACAGACTGGTACGTCAGAGGACAGATGCCGGAGAGCATGTAATATTGCTGCCGTTATCTATGGCAAGGCGCGCTATACAGGTTCAGGACCGGGCAGATTTTCTGTATTTTCTTAAAGGTATCGGTATTAATGAATGTGTGACAGTCCGTGGAGCCGGGCTGGATGAGCGTTTTATCAAAGCGCTTGAAAAGAAATTTCAGGACTGGAAGATACCGTTTTCCGTTGTGGCGCCGGAAGATATGGGAGCGCCTTCAAAAGAGGAAGAGGAAAGAGCCGATAAGTGGCAGACGAAAGCTGTGCTGATCAATGAGAAGATCGGAGAGGAAGTGTTCTCTTTCAGTGAGCGTTTTCTGAAAGGGACAGATCTGGGAAATATCTCCGAAGCCGTTTCCGATATGATCCCGGAGAACAGTTTTGTCTGTATGAGAGATTCCTTCCTTCAGGATCTGTATGTCGATCGGGACATGTGTCCTACCAATCACGAGAAATTCTATATTCTGGCTGACAGACGCGCGGAGTCGCGTTGCTGGGATTCTTTTTTGAACGGTGAATTCTTTGTCGATTCAAAGGAAGTCATGGAGGCGACTCCACTGATCGTTGCCGTTCCTATACACTGCAAACAATCATGCTTTGGCTATATCCTTTATCTGGCGCAGGAACTGGATGAAAGAAGCGGCGGACTGGAGCAGTGCGCTGTCATAATGGATCTTATGATAGCCAGATATATCACCGAAAGAAAGCTGATGTTTGCAAATCACGAACTGGTGAGCGCAAACGAAAATGTCCAGCGTCTTCAGGAGACGGATGTGCTTACCGGCCTGATGAACAGCAAAGGCTTTATGCGTGAAGCGCAGGAAATGCTGGAACGCTGCAAAGCGGCGGGGCAGAGGATCTCCAGTATGTGCATAGATGTGGACCGCCTGGGGAATATAAACGAGATCTACGGGCATCTTGAAGGTGATATTGCCATACAGATGCTTGCGCAGATAGTAATGGACAGTATTCATAAAGGGACTATCGCAGCGCGCCTGGGATCCGATGAATTTATAGTTCTTTCCGTGATCGATGATAACGGAAAGAAGGTAGAGGAGTTTGGAGAGCTTATCAAGAACAGACTGTCTACCTATAACCGCATTTCCGGAAAAGAATATACGCTGGAAGCAAATCTGAGCGCTCTTTCCATAACTACCGATGAAAAGACCACTGTGGAACAGATACTGGAGGAGTCCTTCACCAGAAAGCGCATGATGAAGGAAAGCCGTTATAGCCGCAGGAGTAACCCTTCAGCCGGCAACAGTGATGATAATCCGAAGGAACACGGAGCTGTCCGCACCGTTATGGATGAGAATGATTTTCGTTATGCATTCCAGCCTATCGTGTCGGCAAAGGACGGCAGTATCGTGGCTTATGAAGCCCTTATGCGCACCGGGCACAACAGCAGGCTTTCTCCGCTTACGATACTTAAATATGCGACCATGGATGAACGTCTATACGACGTGGAGTTTTCCACCTTCTCCAATGTTCTGCGCGTGATGGACGATATGGGTGAGGAGCTTGACGGCAAAAAGGTCTTTGTTAATTCCATACCCAGCCATTATCTCAGCGAAACCGATTATATGAAGCTGAGGCATAAATATAAGCATCTGTTTGACAAACTGGTGGTTGAGATAACCGAGAGCACGGATCTGGCGGATGACAGCGCCGATATCTTAAGAAACCGCAGCGGTGAGGACGGTTTTGAAGTGGCAGTGGATGACTTTGGTACAGGCTATTCCAATATGTCCAATCTGCTCAAGTTCCTGCCTAATTATGTAAAGATAGACAGAAGCCTGATCGAGAATGTGCAGGAAGACCCGAAAAAGCAGCATTTTGTTAAGACTATAATAGAATTTGCGCATGATAACGGATTTTTGTCTCTTGCCGAGGGAGTTGAAACAGCCCGTGAGCTTACTGCTGTAATACGCATGGGCGTTGATCTGATACAGGGCTATTATACGGCCAGACCTGAATTTGATCTGGTATCGGATATTCCCGAAAATGTTCGGGAAGAGATCCTTAAGGCTAATATTGATGATACTCATGAGAGAGTAAAGAAGGTTTATCTGGTAAGCAGGGAGCGTGAGCTTTTCCTGATGAACCTGGCAATGGAGAATTATACCGGTCTGCTGATATCGCAGCCTGAGCTGATTCTGCATGGCAATCCCGATTTTACCGCGGGCATAACCATAAGGATAAAGGAAGGCTGCAAGTGTAAGCTGCGCATCAGCAATGTGCGTCTGGGTGATGTAGACGATCATCCCTGCATAGATATAGGCAAAGGCGCGTCGCTTGAGCTGGTGGTAGAAGGAAACAACGTATTCGAGGGCAATGGTATACATGTTCCGGAGGATGCCAGCTTTAAACTCACGGGTAACGGTAACCTGAGCATCACTCCGATACAGGCCAGCGCATTCTGCATAGGTTCGGAGTTTGACGGAGATTTCGGCCATATACGCTGCGCTATGGGCGGAACGCTGACTTTGCATGCGGATGGAAATCACTGCGTGGCAATAGGCGGCGGAAGATGTCAGTCCGGAGAAGGCATACGCATAGATAAGGGACGCATAGACATAGAAATGGCAGGCACGGAGTCTGTAGGAATAGGCGCGTTTATCGGTGAGGTGCCCATATCCATAGTCAGCGCAAATATCAATGTAAAGATGATGATCGCCAAAGGAATAGCAGTGGGTTCTGCTAACGGAAGGCAGAATATAGAGATAAGAAATGTATCCATGAATGTTGACGGTTCGGGAAGCCTGATAGCCGGCATAGGCAGCTATGCGGAGACGGAAGGCAGCATACGCATTGATGATGCCAGCATTCATATGAGAGTCAACGGAAAGAAGATATATCTTATCGGCGGCTTAAAAGGTAAGCTTTTCCTGGCTGTATCCAATACGGATCTGGAATTCCTGGCAGAAGGCAATGAGGCAGTGGGACTGGGAACCCAGGCGGAGGATGCGGAGCTTAAGCTGCTGCATTCACGCTTCAGTATCGAGATGCGCGTTGGCCAGCCTGTGCCGCTGGGCGTAAAAAAGGAAATGATGCTGGTAGTGGGCGGTTCGCATCATATGTCGGTTAATGAAGTGGTAAGCGAGTTCTGAGCTTAAGTCCATCCGCCGTCAAGGCTGATGACCTGACCCGTAAGATAGACGGGAGCTTTTAACAATAAGGATACGCAGGCGGCTGCCTCTTTGGGGGAGCCGGGCCTGCCGGCAGGGATCTGTTCATACAGCTCCCTTTTTTCTTCTTCGGAAAGATGCGAATTCATATCGGTATCTATAAAACCACAGGCAAGCGCATTTACGGCTATGCCGGAGGGAGCCAGTTCACGGGCCAGTCCTCTGGTCATGGCATCCAGCGCGCCTTTTGCAGCCGAATAGGCCACTTCCATGGAGGCGCCGACCCTTCCCCAGACGGAAGAGATATTTATTATGCGTCCGCTGTGTTCTTTAAGCATAAGAGGGATCACGGCTTTTGACAGATAGAAGGCGCTGCTTAAGTTGACATCCATCAGCCTGTGCCAGTCGTCGTCGGGCATATCCTGTATAAGGCCGGTTTTGGAAATGCCGGCGTTGTTTACCAGAGCATCCAGTCTGTCAAAGGGCGCGATAAGCTTGCGGCAAAAGGAGGGATCCGCTACATCACCGCAAAAACAGCTTATTCTGACATGATGGCTTTCCATAAGTTCTGCGGCCATGCGTTCCAGAGCGTCCATATTGCTGCGGCAGCAGAGGCTTAAGTCGTAACCGTCGGCGGCCAGCCGGGCGGCAATGGCAGCGCCTATGCCTCGTGATGCTCCTGTTACTATGGCTGATCTGTGCATATATCTCCCTTTCCGAAGAAACCTTTGCTCAGGCAGGAGCGAAAGGATCTTACTTGACATAAAAAATTTATCATGTTATATTTTTACAAACTGTAACAAAAAAGAAACAATTTGTAAAGATTCATATAGAATTCGTTACATTTACTTAATATGAAGTATAAATTCCTGATAAAACTGAGCATGGTATTTGCGGTTGCCGGTCTGGCTTATGCTTCGGCAGGCGGTGTTCTTATTGCGGCCGACGATGAGCCTGTAAAAGCGGAAGCAGAGTTATCGGGGGAGAATGAAGCAGAGTATCTAGGAGGCGCAGCAGCGCTCTTTGAGGATAGTATTTTTGTGGAAGAACTGCCCGTACTGCAGGCGGCCGGCGCTATAGCAGAGCTGGACGGTGATCTGGATGTTTTTGATGTCTGGGCAGGCGGTGAACTTATAAGCAGCGCTGAGGAGGAAGCACAGACGCAGATGCAGGTAGAGGGCACTGTTACGGCTATAGAACCTACAGCGACGCCCACACCCACGGCAACACCTATGCCTACGGCAACGCCGACTCCGGCGCCTACCATAACACCTACCGTAACGCCTACGCCGATCCCTACAGAAGCGCCCACACCCACGCCGGAACCCACTGCCGAGCCTACGCCTACTGAAGCTCCGACAGCCACGCCTACCCCGGAAGAAGAGCCTGAGGAAGAGAATGAAGGCGGTGAGCAGAGCGAAGACGGAGCAGCAAAGGGCGCGGAAGTTGCGGCTTTTGCCTGCCAGTTCGTGGGAAATCCTTATGTTTACGGCGGCACCAGCCTGACCAACGGCGCAGATTGCTCAGGATTTGTTATGAGCGTATATCTTAATTTCGGAGTATCACTGCCCAGATCCTCCGGCGATTATCCCAATGCAGCCTATGCGGTTGAAGAAGGGCTTGCGGGAGCCAGAGCAGGTGATATAATCTGCTACAGGGGACATGTGGCAATCTACATCGGCAACGGGCAGATAGTGCATGCATATAATTCCAGGAAAGGAATAACTATTACGGAAGTCGGATATGATACAGTCATTGCTGTCAGAAGAGTATTCAGATAAAAAAGCATTTAACCATGCGCTCGCAGCGGCTGCCGCTGCGGGCGTTTTTTTCATTATATTTGCCGTGATAACAGGG
Organism: uncultured Lachnospiraceae bacterium; assembly: GCA_946612125.1. Taxonomy (GTDB): domain Bacteria; phylum Bacillota; class Clostridia; order Lachnospirales; family Lachnospiraceae; genus NK4A136. The sequence goes on from CAMOEK010000054.1 coordinate 9,934, forward strand.
CTTACGCCTTTTGGCGATAATACCTGGGCTGTTTTTGATATGAAGCGGCAGTATCTTGATTTTTACTCATACTACAAAAGCGTTATAGCGGGAAAGAACGATCTGCTCTATTCGCCGGCCATGGCTTTGGGCTCAGGCGCTGTAGGCTTCTTTACTTATTACCTGTCCAGCCCCATTCTGCTTTTGCTGATATTTTTTGACGGGGCGCATCTGCCCGAGGCGGTAACAGTGATGGCAGGGCTTAAGTTTATGCTTATGGCAGCTGCCGCAGACAGGTTCCTTATATATTACCTGCGCCGCAGGGGGCACGAAGGCATGCCGCGCACCATGGGCTTTGCGCTCAGTTATACTTTCTGCGCATACATGATGGCCTATGTCATCAATCCCATGTGGATGGAAGTGTACATACTGATGCCTATAGTTTTGTGGATGCTGGGCAGGCTTATTGATGAAAAAAAGTACGCCGGCTATGTGCTGACGCTGGCTCTTATGGTATGGTGCAATTACTATATCGCTTTTATGGTATGTATATTTATAGTGTTCTGGACTCTGTGGCTTCTTATAGATGAGCCTGTGCAGTGGTTTGGGAAGCTTTTGAGGGTTGCGCTGGCATCACTTTGGGCTATATGCCTTGATATGGCGGCGCTTCTGCCCACGGTATTCGAACTGGCGGGCAGCCCCAAGGATTCCGGGCTTTTAGGGACCGAAGGCGAGGGCGGGAACCTGATGCCCTGGCAGCTTCTGGCTCAGGCGCGCATATTTAAGTTTGACGCCAGCAGCACATACTTCGGCAGGCCGCTTATCTTTGCGGGGACGCTGATATTGATACTGGTTCTGGCCTTCTTTATCATAAAGGCGGTATCCTTTAAGGAAAAGCTCTGCATGGGAGCGCTGATGCTGATCATGTCGGCTTCGATGTGCGTGGATATGCTAAATCTATTCTGGCATGCAGGCATGTATCCTTCGGGGTATCCTTACCGTCAGGCGTTTCTGCTGGTGTTCGTATTTATAGTTTGCGCGGCGCGGGCCTTTAATCTGATGCAGCTTAAGAAAAAAGAGCTTTTCAATGCAGCGCTGATACTGATACAGCTGGCGGTACTGATGGCAAACGGCGTATACATCTTTAAGGTGCAGACTGCCGACGGTATGCTGGGCGCAGCCGAATACAGGAATATCTATAATGAAGACCATGCTTTGTTTTCGAAGATATCTGGCGATGGTGAATTCTATCGTGTTGATGACTGCGCGCCCAGAGAGCAGAACGACGGCATGATGTACGGCTATAACAGCCTGACTCATTACAGTTCGGCGGGGCTTATGAGCACCAGGTTTTTCTTAAAGAAGCTGGGCTTTCATGATGACGGGCTTTATACGGCTTACGGTAATGACAATACCACCACTGCGGATTCGCTTCTGGGCATCAGATATGTAAACGGCTGCTACAGGAAAGACGAATATGAGCATAAAGAGGCTGTCCTGTATGAAAATCCTTACTGGCTGCCTGTGGCGATGAGGGTTGAGAGTCTGCCGCAGGCAGATGAGAGCGATCCCTTTACCATGCAGGAAAGCATTTATTCCGCGTATTGCGGGTATACTCCCGATATATTTAAGGAATGCGCCGTGGAGACGCAGGAGAGCGCGGACACAAAGCTGTGCGAATGCACTGCGCCCATAGACGGCCGTGTATATCTTTATATTGCCGGCATCGAGGACAGGATACAGAATATCGCCATATATCTGGATGATGAGTTCCTTTCCGGATACGGCAACCTGGGCTGCTACAGCGTGCTGGACCTGGGTGCCTATGAGGAAGGCGACAGCTTTACGCTGCGTATATCCTGCGACAGCGAGGATCCCGATCTGGGCAGGCTGATAGTGGTGAGTGAAGATGTATCTGCACTCGAGGAAGCCTTTTCTCAGTCGATAACAAAGGGACTTTTAGTAGAGAATGTGAAATCTTCATGTTATGAGATCAGCATACCCGAGCTGGGAGAAGCGCAAGGCGTGGCAACCACGATCCCTTATGAAAAATCCTGGAAAGCTTATCTCAATGGAAGGGAAACAGAGATACAGAGCATGTTTGATGCTTTTATGTATATACCTGTAAGTGAGAGCGGAACGCTTGAACTGCGTTATGTGCCCGAAGGGCTGATACCCGGCATAATGCTGAGCGCGGCAGCGGCGGTAGCGCTTATCATCATGGCGGGCTTTAGCATCAGCATGAAAAATAAGTCATGAGCAGATCTGAGACCGGTCAGCTTCCATAAGCATGCGATATTCAACATCACGGTTGTGCGAAAGGAAAGCTTTTACATCATCCGGTCCGTACTCGGGGCTTACTTCAGACTGCGCGGTGCGTCCGGGATGTGAGAGTATCTCCAGATAAGCGTCCTTTTTCTTTGCATAGGCGCTCATTTTGTGGAGCAGTATATTCACGCGCTCAAGATCCATCTCGCCGGTCATGGCCACGCCAAAGAGCCTTCCGGTATCGATATTCATTCCCCTTAACTTATCGCGCACAAAGTGGCTCAGCACATGGATCATGATATTTTTTACGATATTGACCGGAGGTATGGTGCCTGCTATGCCGGGAGTAAACAGAAACATTGCGAGGGGCTCGGTAGAGCAGCGAATGAATTTAACCTCGTTTCGAAGGCCGGTTCTGGCCAGTGCATCCATGAGAGCATCAAAAACCAGCGGGATCATATGTGTATGAACATGGCTGTCTATGCGCAGCGCAACGGGATCGCCGTTGTCATCCTTAAGATCCTTTGTTTTTTCCGTTACAGCCTTTATCTGCGCCTCTATCTCCTTCGAATAGGAAGCCAGAAGCCTGTTCCTTTTATTATCGGGGATCATGGTATGCAGAAAGATCCTGCCCCAGGAATTCTTTATTATGCGGCCGGGCTTTTTTGAGGACAGCCAGTAGCCGTCTATCAGATTGATATGTACGGAGATAAGCGGCTTTTTGGGGAAGCGCGGCCAGTTCTCTTTAAGGAGTTTCATGCATTCTTCGTAACACGCCATGTTGGGGATCACGCTGAAAGAATCTATACGTCCTGCCTGCACCAGTTCGATGATGCGTTTTGAATTCTCTAATGATGCAGCATAGTCATCTGCATGAAAATCTATATCGTACATACGTCCTCCGAGTTAGTTTTTTCAAACGTCCGTTTACCATAATACCATATTTTGAACCGCCCGTCCACTGTTTTGCTATACTTGCGAAAGAGCGTGAAATATGCTATACTACGGCTATCAACAAATACTCCGGTCCATACCGGGGAAATGGAGGAACTGCGTATGAAGTTTATAATTCTTGGTAAGAATATCGATGTGACAGATGGGCTTAAAAGCGCCGTGGAGGACAAGATCGGCAAGCTCGAGAAGTATTTTTCGGAAGATACGGAAGTTCATGTAACACTCAGTGTAGAAAAGGAACGTCAGAAGATAGAAGTTACCATACCCGTTAAGGGCAGCATAATCCGCTCAGAGCAGGTGAGCAACGATATGTATGTATCCATCGATCTGGTGGAGGAGATAATCGAAAGACAGCTTAAGAAATATAAGACCAAGCTCACCGATCGTGAGCAGGGCGCCGGCTCATTCAAGCAGGAGTATCTTGACAAGGATTTCATGGATGAGGAAGAAATCAGGATCATCCGTACCAAGAAGTTTGATATCAAGCCCATGTATCCCGAAGATGCATGTGTTCAGATGGAACTCCTGGGCCACAGCTTCTTTGTATTCTGCAATGCAGAGACAGATCAGGTAAATGTGGTTTATAAGAGAAAGGGAAATACCTACGGCCTGATCGAGCCCGAAGTATAAAGCGGTTTAGATAGCATAAATAAAGCCCTCTTTCGCAGATGCGAATGAGGGCTTTTTAAGTTCTGTGATCTTTTACAGTACTTCCTCTAGTATGGAGCGTATGCGCTCTGATGCATGACCGTCACCGTAAGGGTTTACGGCTTCGCTCATCTTCTGATAAGCTTTTTCGTCGGTCAGAAGCTCACGGCAGCTGTCATAAATGGTCTTTTCATCCGTACCCACCAGTTTGAGCGTGCCGGCAGCCACGCCTTCGGGACGTTCTGTGGTATCGCGCATTACCAGTACGGGCTTGCCCAGCGAAGGGGCTTCCTCCTGTATGCCGCCGCTGTCCGTAAGTATAAGATAGCTCCGATGCAGCAGGTTGTGGAAGGCGTCCACGGTCATGGGTTCAACAAGGCGTATGCGGTCACAGCCGGAAAGCTCTTCATCGGCTATCTGACGCACAATGGGATTTAAGTGCACGGGATAGACGGCTTTGACGTCGTCAAACTCTTCTACGATGCGGCGGATGGCGCGGAACATCTCGTGCATGGGCTCACCCAGGTTCTCACGGCGATGGGCCGTAATAGCCAGCAGACGGCTTCCCTGAGCCCATTCAAAAACGGGGTGGGAGAAATCCTCACGCACCGTTGTAAAGAGCGCGTCAATGCCTGTATTGCCCGTTACATAGATCGTGGAAGGATCCTTGCCCTCACGCAGCAGATTCTCTTTAGCGGTCTCTGTAGGGGCAAAATTAAGGCTTGATAAGATGCCTATGCCCTGACGGTTGAATTCTTCCGGGAAGGGAGAGTAGAGGTTGTTGGTACGAAGGCCTGCTTCTACATGTCCCACACGGATCTGCTGATAAAAGGCGGCTACAGCGCTGGCATAGGCGGTGGAAGTATCACCGTGCACCAGTACCACGTCGGGCTGCTCCTTTTTATAGATCTCGCGCATGCCCAGCAGCACGGAGGAGGTGATGTCATAAAGATCCTGACCGGGCTTCATGACTTCAAGGTCGTGATCCGGCTCTACCTTAAAGATATCCATTACCTGCCTGAGCATTTCCTTATGCTGGCCGGTCACGCATACAACGGTTTCAAGCTTCCTGCTTTTCTTCAGTTCCAGTACCAGCGGGCACA
>CAMOEK010000055.1:0-14759 GCA_946612125.1 uncultured Lachnospiraceae bacterium
TTTTTACTTATTGATCTGGCTGATCATAATTTTTATTTTTTCTGCTGCCAAGCTATTATCCCCTGTCATTGTCTGCAGCTTCCTGTATGATATACTCGCGGAACGTTATAATAAGTGTAATTGCTTATCGCGCTTACTATATTTATCCCTAACAGTCACAGATTATCTCAACAGCGTTTATTTGTCAACAGTTAGAATACTTATCAGCCCAGCGCCACATCAAGCGCCATCATAAGACTGAATCCTGCTGCAAATGCTACCACGCCGATATTTGAATGCCTGCCTGCAGACATCTCCGGTATCAGCTCCTCTACCACAACATAGAGCATTGCGCCTGCCGCAAATGAAAGCAGATAAGGCATCGCAGGAACCACCAGTCCGGCTATGAGCACGGTAAGACCGCCGAATATCGGCTCCACCGCTCCGGAAAGCACCCCCAGTCCGAAAGACTTGGGTTTGCTCTTTCCTTCTGCATATAACGGCATTGAAATGATCGCGCCCTCAGGAAAGTTCTGGATTGCTATACCTAGAGCCAGCGCAAGCGCTGCGCCTGCGGTGATATTGGCAGATCCGCTTACAAAGCCGGCATAAACAACTCCTACAGCCATGCCTTCAGGTATATTATGAAGAGTCACTGCCAGTACCAGCATCGCGGTACGCGTAAGATTACTTTTGGGACCTTCTGCCTGTTCGATCCCAATGTGCAGGTGAGGAATGATATGATCCAGCAAAAGCAAAAACAGGATCCCTGCCCAAAAACCGATAAAGGCAGGCAGGAAAGCAAACCTGCCTTTATCCGATGACTGTTCTATCGCCGGAACGATAAGACTCCATATTGAAGCCGCCACCATCACTCCTGCAGCAAATCCCGTCAGCGCGCGCTGTACTCCGGTTTTCAGATCTTTTTTCAGGAAGAATACACAGGCCGCTCCCGCAGCAGTGCCGATAAAAGGGATCAGTAAACCGATTATAACTGTACTATTCAATGAGCGAATCTCCTATCCGGGAGCATGATATTTCTTACTCCCTGTTCTTAAGTATCTCCGCAGGAGTGAATTTGTCAAGCCGTTTTACAAGCAGCGTATTTATCAAAAAGTATAATGCAATGATCACAACATACAATATCACATAGAATACAGGCGGTGTCTTAACATTTAACCCGCAGGCCACATTCGATATCATAAACGGAAACATCATATTCATAATCTTCTTTGAAAGCGGAAGAACTATAAGCGCCCCCAGCGCTATAACATAAAAGTTCCCGTCAAGATAAAGCTTGCGTATCTCTCCTTTCCTGTATCCGAATACCTTTATCAGTGAAATATTCTGCGCGCTCCTGTCTACCATCACTTTCATCATCAGATACAATACCACACAGAATATTACTGCCGAAGCAAATGAAAGCGTATATACCATAGGCATCATAAGGGATGTAAACACCTCTGATCCTTTTACCACATCCGACCTTGACGTTATGGAATAAAGCCTGCCCGGATCTATATCCAGCTTCTTATCGCTAAAGAGCACATTGTAGTGATCCTTTGCTTCTCCCATCATCTTACGCATCTCATCTATATCCATAAAGATAAAGAACGATGACGAATAACTTGTTATCTCTCCTACGGTAAACGCATATTTGATCTCTTTCTCTTCGTCGGTAACCACAAATTCCTCTCCTTTCTTCAGACCGAATTTCTCGGCAAACGCTGATGATACGATAACATCAGTTTTGCTGTCTGAAGGTTTCACATCAAAATAGGGATTATCATCATCTATACCAAGTATCGTAACATCAAAGTTAAAACCAAAGGTCTTTTTCTTGCATGTATATGCATAGGCCGCCTCAGCTCCCGCAGGCGCTTCTTTTTCCGGGTACTTTAAAGTGTACATATATTCAAACTTAGTATCGGCCGCATAATCCTTTGCAATATTTTCACACAGCGTATAACAGTTTACCGCCATCATGAATATCAGCAGTGAAAGAAACATTCCCAGTACCACTGCTATGGTTGAACGCATCTCCCTTAACATCTGTCTTATCCTGAAAGCCGGTATAAAGCCCATATTCCCCAGATCAACTTTCTTTATCCTTCCCTGCTTCGCCTCATTCCTGATAAGCGAAAGCGCAGGCCTGTTCAGCTTGCTGCTTATTACCAGTACATTGACGATCACAGCTGTCAGCGGCGGAAATACCAGCGAATATACCCACAGGTATTCCGGAACACGGAAGCTGAAAACAGGTATAGAAAAATACATATATGAGCTTTCCGCTATCATAGGCGCCATTACTCCCGTAGATGCGATCAGAGCACCGGCAAGTCCCGCAATGAACGTTACTATTACCGGCAGCGATATGTAATGCATCAGAAGGTCATTCTTTGTAACGCCCATGGAATACAGCGTTCCTATGATGCTGCTCTCGCTTTCTATCGAGTGCACCACAAATACAGATATAACATATGCCATAAGGATCAGCAGTATGATCCCGGCGATCACGCCCACCTGGATGTCGACTTTCTTATCGCTCTTTGTTGCAAATATCCTTGGATTATCAGACTGTTTCAGGAAAGAAGTAAGATCCGATAATTCAAGATCCATATCCTCTATGGCGTCATTTACGGAATCGTCAAGCTCCTCTACGCCGTCCGCCATTTCATCGGTTCCGTCACCGATCTCTGTAACGGCGTCGGTGTATTCCGTCAGTCCATCCTTAAACTCCTTAAGCGCATCCAGCTGCTCTCTTACATCCGCAAGCGCCTGTTTCATCTCATCTAAAGGTGCAGCCTCTTCCAGTTCGCTTAATCTGTTTTCGTAATTATCTTCTGTAAGTTCCGTTGTTATGCCATAGCCTTTAAGCGCATCTTCTGTCTGTTCTAAATACGCGGCAAACAATGTATCTGTGGCATCGTTAATATCATCATTGTTTTCTGCCAATTCACTGAGAGCATCCCTTACTTCTTCCGTCGCATCCCTAAGCTCGCTTACAGCATCGGTCAGCTTATCAGTGACGCCCGCCGTCCTGTCCCAATACTCCTTAAACAGTTCATCATCAACTTCATCCGCTTCGATCTTGATATCCTTCAGATAATCCTTAAGATCCTTATCCGTCACATTTTCTCCCAGCTTGTACGCATACAGATAGGTCTCGGATCGCTGGGCGCTGTTTGAATCCCTGAAACTTTCATAAGCCTCTTTTGTAAGAAATACCGGGCCGAATGTTTTTGAATTGCAGGAGGTATCCGATATCTCCTTAAACGGGGCATCATAGTCGGATACGACAACTATACCCGAAACCCTGTAGCTTACGCCTGCTATGTCCATCGTATCCCCGCATTCCAGCTCATGCTCCGCTGCATATCTCTTCTCAACAAGGATATCATTTTTCTGCGCAGGTTCAGTGCCGGAAATATAATAAGCCTTATTTATCCTGTCGCGTACTGCGAATATCCTGAGCGTTCCGAAATACTCATCTTCCATCTCATAGTCATAATAAAACTGTTCTTCAAGCTCTACTCCCATATCCTTTATATGGGCTTTATTTCCGGATGAAAGCGGTACAAAGACTTCAAACTCACCATCTTCAAGATCTGTTTCTTCTGCCAGCTCCACAGTCCCACGTGTAAGCGTCTCTCCGGAACCTACTATAGTGACCACCAGAAATATACCCATGGCCACCATAAGTCCAAGCATCATATATCTTATAAAATGCTTCTTAAGACTTCTGAATACTCTTTTTCTCAATACCTTCTGCATCTTACAGATCCTCCAGTTCCTTTGCGGGTATGCGTTTTTCGTTTGTATACTGCTTTGCTATCTCACCGTCTTTTATAAAGATCACACGGTGTACCATATTTTTAATGGAATTATTATGTGTGACTATCAGCATCGTGGTTCCGTATTTCTGATTGATCTTTTCGAGAAGGACCAGTATATCCCTCGACGTTTTGGAATCCAGCGCGCCCGTGGGCTCGTCGCACAAAAGAAGCTTGGGATTCTTTATCAGCGCTCTTGCAATGGCCGTTCTCTGCTGCTGTCCGCCGGAAAGCTGCGAAGGGAACTTTCCCGCATGTTCCTTAAGCCCCAGGGTATCAAGCAGTTCGTCCATATCCAGAGGATTTTTCGTCAGGTAACGGCAGACCTCGATGTTTTCCTTCACCGTAAGATTGGGTACCAGGTTATAGAACTGAAATATGAATCCCAGTGTATCTCTGCGATAATCCGAAAGCTTATCCTTTTTCAGCCCTGCTATCTCAAGTCCGTCCACTTTGCAGGATCCGGAATCTATATCATCCAGACCTCCGATACAGTTTAACAGCGTCGATTTTCCCGAACCGGAAGTTCCCTGTATAACGCACATTTCCCTACGCTCCACTCCTACAGATACGCCTTTTAAGACCTGTACGTAACTTCCGCCCTCTCCGTAACTCTTTTTAAGATCTTTTACTTCTACGTACATTTCTATCCTCCCTTTAGTATTATTATATGTTCACACGTTCACATAACAGCGTTATGTATATGTGCTTTTGAAAGGCGGGTCATCCCGCCTGCCAAAATCAAACTATATTCAGGATACGATCTCTCTTCTTATAGCAGCTATCCAGCCGCCCACCATATAATTAAACATATTCTTCATCTGCTTTGCCGCATCTTTCTCACTTTCACAATGCGTAAGAAGATGAATGAAGATCTCTATCTGATCATGCGACATCCAGTGAACGATGAATCTGTCTTCCGCAGTGAGCTTCTTTTTGGATGTATATTTTTTCATCCTGCAATACATCCCCAGATAATGCTCATATATATTTTCAACAAAATGATCTACAATGTTTTCGTACTTCGATCCCGCTGCCTTTCCCATCACCAGCAGGTATTCTTCCTTATATCTGTATAATACCGACAATATCGAAAGAGCCGCCTCGTAATCATCTTCCAGATCCTGCGGAGTCAGACTGCTGATTTCTCTTTTGTAAAAAAGGTGAGGACGCCTGAGCGTCTCTCACCCTTTTGTTTTTTCAGCTGCTGCTTTACAGGCCTTAACCTTTGCGCAGTTTTTTGCCATAGGGCAGCCAATGCAGTGACTGCCCTTTTTCTTTTCTTTATAGATATATATGCATGCCCCGGTAAAAAGGAACACAATGACTATTGCTGCAATTATATCCGCCATAAACGACACCTCAAGCGCGGCTTCAGTCAGCCTTCAGCCTGTACTCCGAAACCATCTTCTTATTATTCGTGATAATGATGGCCGTTATCACTGCCGCGAAGCAAAGAACCGCTATAAGTCCGCCTGCAAAGCCTGCGCCGAAGCTGCCCGTGGTAAACAGTGTGCCAAACTGATAAACCAGGAATCCTACGGTAAATCCGGTCGCCAGCTGCAGACCTATCGCTCCCCACAACCACTTGGCCGACTTCATCTCGGAGTTCATTGCACCCAGAGCCGCAAAGCAGGGAGGTGTATAAAGGTTAAACATAAGATATGCAAGCGCTGCAACCTTTGTGATACCGATAACGGCTGCCACGGTTGTTCCTTCGCCTACCAGTTCAAGCTCCTCGGGATCCACAAGATTGGTTATGGCATAAACGGTAGCAATGGTACCAACCACATTTTCCTTTGCGATAAATCCGGTGATCGCTGCAGCAGCAAGCTGCCATGCCGCTACACCAACAACAGGAACAAGCAGCACTGAGAACGGACCTGCTATGGATGCCAGAATGGATGTATCTTCCATTCCCTCTTCCACTTCTTCAAAGCTCCAGTTAAAGGCCTGCATTATCTGGACTACGGTATTGCATACCAGGATGACAGTTCCGGCCTTTACAATGTAAGCTTTTCCACGCTCAAGCATTGACTTGAGTGCAAACAGAAGACTGGGTCTCTTATATTCGGGAAGCTCTATGATAAAAAAGCTCTTTCTGTACTTCATGCCGGTGATCGCCTTTATCAGCAGAGCGCCCAGCAGTATCAGCACAATACCCAGCATATAGCATACAAAGCTTACCCAGGTTGCCTCGGGGAAGAATGCTCCCGCAAAAAGCGCGATAACGGGAAGCTTTGCGCCGCAGGGCATAAATGTTGCCAGCATGGCGGTTGCTCTTCTTTCCCTTTCATTACGTATTGTACGGCAGGCCATTATAGCGGGAATGCCGCAGCCTGTTCCTATGACCATGGGTATTACGGATTTTCCGGAAAGTCCCACACGCTTAAAGATAGGATCAAGCACTACCGTAGCCCTTGCCATATATCCGCAATCCTCCAAAAGAGCGATCAGGAAATACATTACCATTACCAGAGGAAGGAAGCCTACAACAGCGCCTACGCCGCCGATGATACCGTCAACCAGCAGCGCGTACAGAAGGGGATTTGCATCTGCCATCTGATCGCCTACCCAGCCCTGAAAACTCTCTATGGCGCCGGCCAGAATATCTGCCACCCAGGTTCCGACTGTGGTCTGTGAAATGTAAAACACAAGGAACATTATCCCCGCAAAGATCGGTATGCCCAGAATGGGATGCGTGATATATTTATCAATGGTATCACCGAAATTCTTATCCTTTGTGAAAGTCTTACGAACCTCCACTTCTTTTACTATACTGTTAACAAACTCAAAACGCCTTCTGTCGGAGTTTTCCACAGCTTTCTTATCCTTAAGGTCCACATCTCCTTCGTCAAAAGGCGCTGCCTGCTTTGCTCCTTTAAGGCCTGCTGCCGTAGCCACAACGGATGAGAGTCCCTTGCCTTCTGTCGAAACGGTCTCTATCACAGGGCATCCCAGCTTCTCAGCAAGTTTACTGACATCGATCTTGTTTCCCTTTTTACCGTTCACATCGCTTTTGTTCAAAGCTACCACCACAGGTATGCCCAGTTCCAGCAGCTGGGTTGTAAAGAACAGTGAGCGGCTTAAGTTGCTGGCATCAACGATATTGATTATCGCATCGGGGCGCTCGTTTTTAACGTAAGCACTGGTGATGCTTTCCTCAGATGTAAACGGCGACATGGAATAAGCTCCCGGCAGGTCAACTGCTATGAGCTCGGTTCCGCTTTCATTATAATTCTTTTTGATAGGACTTTCCTTTCTGTCCACCGTAACACCGGCCCAGTTTCCTATCTTTTCGTTTCTGCCCGTCAGCGCATTATACATTGTTGTTTTTCCGCTGTTGGGGTTTCCTGCTAGCGCAATCCTCATTTTAAATTCCCTCCCTTTATAAATGCACTATCATGATCACTTCACAGGGGTCTGCCCCCGCGATGTGATACTGCCCATCATTTCAGATATGAATAGCAGCCCCTAACTCGGGGTCGATATTATATCTTGCATCCTTTATCGAAACCACCAGATTGCGTTTCTTATCCACTACGGTTATCTTCTCCCCACTGTAACAGCCAAGTGAAAAAAGAAAGCTTTCCATCTCCTCATCGCCATCTGTATCAACTCCGCTTATGGTGTACTCTTTGCCTAACTCTGCTTCGTTCAGATCCATATCTGTATGCGCCTCCCTCACGCCTATTAGCACCAGCTAACCCTTCTCCCAACAAAATGCGTTGAATTTCTTCAACGCATATTCATATTTGTTAGCACCTCCTAACAAAAACAAAGTATAGTTAGCGAACGCTAATATGTCAAGTGATAATTTTACATAAAAAAACAGCTCTTTCGAACTGTCTTTTTTGTCTTATCGGTTAAATCCTGCTCATGCTATATTAGGACTATATCTTATAGCCTCATCCGGCGGCAGCGGTTTGCTGAAATAAAAGCCCTGTATCGAATCTGCCCCAAATTGCTTCTTAAGGCCACCCAGCACTCTTTCATATTCGTCCGGATTATCTACTTTACAGGCGTGATTCCGCGTCATCCAGATCCTTATAACCCATCAGAGCTGCGGTATTGCCCATTATTTCCTCTGCAAGGTTACGGCCTTCGTTTGCAAGTCCGGCTATAAAACGTCCATATGAAAGCAGCGTACCCGATGAATATGTGCTTATCTCCCCGCGAAGATAAGTCTCGTAGGATGTTTCGTAAGGCGTATCCTCGGAAGTGTGGATGATCCTGGCGTTGCCGGCCATCTTCGGATACTTCTGCGCAAAACTCTCCATCCAGCCTATCTGGATAGCGATTATCTGCTCCTGTATCTTTATGCGGTCCTCATCCAGCACCGGGAAATGCTTTTTTATCTCTTCATAGCGCTCCGGCGCCGTCGACTGCATCATACGGCCGTACTTTTCCGTGATAAGGTTACGTCCGTTTATCTGAGCCTCCTTAAGGTCGCTTAAGAAAGATAAGAGCAGCTCATCCGGCCAGGCCATATACTGGCTCTTTCGCATGATATGGAAGGTATTCCAGTTATCCTGACAGTCTGCCCTTCCTCCTTCATTAACAGTCTTATCAAACTGATCCCATTCCAGCCTGATGATGCTCTCTATCATATCATCACGCTTTATGCTTATCTTTCCGGGTCTGACGAGTCCCGCGATCTCTGCTATATAACGGTCCGCAAAGGGTTCTTTCTTATCGTATCCCGCTATGAGCCCCTGCGCCTTCATCTGATCAAGTATCAGCGAAGCAACTATATCAAAGGTAAGCGCCTTGTTATCGGTACCGTTTTCGATCTTTGAATCTTTTCCCGAAGGCATATCCGCCAGCGCGCGCGCTATATCCGAAAGCTCAGGAAGTATATCCAGATGCGAAACGCCTCTGCATAACAGTTTAAGATAGGGCGGAAATCTGCGGTTTAAATAGAATGCTATCTGAAGCATGGTCTGTACGGCTCTTGCCTCGTAAAGATCCGCAGTCACATAATCTCCGCGTTTGATCGAACGCAGGTAATTGTACTGCCCCGCCTGTGAATAAAGATGGGTAAGGTTTGCAAGCTTTTTGCGTCTGAAATCCTCGGGCATCTCTTCGAGGAAATAACGGCGCAGTCTGCTCATGGTCCCGTCGGCATCCATGAACATCTCCCCGTTAACAGCAGCTGCAACGCCCGCCAGTTCCTCATCATCCATATTCTTAAGGCGCCCCTCCAGCCCCTTGGCATAATAGAGCATGGTAATGCGCGGTATGCCTGTAAGCCGCTCAAAATATGAATCTATCTCCATAACGCCCTGGCGTCCCATCTTAAGATCCGGTTCGCCGCCAAAGGCAGTTACAAAAGCCGCATTATAGATATGCTTAAGCTTTTCCATGTATTTATCGGCCTGAACGGAAGGCAGCCATACACAGCAGCCCGGTACATAATCATGATCACGCGAGAATTCATCATCAAAACCGAAATGCTCGCTGCCCTCGCCTGCATAACCTACAGCTATATATTTGACAGCCTCCGGCAGTGAACGCTCTATTGCAGGCAAAAGATATTCTTCAAAGAAGAAACGGCTGCGTTCAAAGGAACTGCGCTCATCGGGCGCAGCCTCTGCCTGCTCTCCCGCATAACGCATACACAGCTCATAATTCTCCTTAACGCGCATATAAGAATCGCTGGCGCCTGTTCCGGAATACAGCTGATCCATCGCTTTTTTAAAGCAGGCTGCTGCCGCGATATAATCTTTTTTATGGAAATACAGGGTGCCCAGCGCGGAAAGCGCTGCGCTGTAATGAAAATCGGTGCCGCCGTCGCGTTCAAATATGTCAATGGCCTGCTGCAGCCAGTTTTCAGCTTCTGCTCTGGCCTCAGGTGAGGATTCTATCATTGCCGTAGCAAGATTAGCCCTGGTGGTAGCCTGCTCTATCTCCTTTTCCGGATACTTATCAGCTATGGCCAGCGCCCTTCTGAAATCCTCTATTGCAGCATCCCAGTCCTTCATCTCCTGATGCAGAAGGCCCCTGTTATTATAAAGCCCCGCAAAAAGGAAATCTCCTTCAGGCAGCATCCTTAAATAAAGCTCTTCGCATACATCATAACGCTTGGAGGATTCTTCATACATGCCAAAGCCCCTGTATGCATTTGCAAGGTTCAGCATGGTTGTCGCATATTCTATCCTGCCGCCAAAATCCAGCTCGTTCATCAGATGTTCAAGCTCACGCGCATAACGCACGCCTTCTTCTTTAAAAAAGGCGTCGCGGCAGAAACCTATAGTCTCGTTAAGCAGTATTATCTCGGAAGCAACATCCTTTTCCTCCCGGGACATATCTATCTTCTGCATAAGAAATGAAAGTATCTCACGGGGCTCGCGGACGCCGAACATGCCGTCGTATTCGCTGATGATACTGTTAATATCCATACGCATACCTCCGTATTATATTAAAACTGAAGATTTTCGGCTAAATATACTCTTTCAAGATCCTTCGCTTCGCTCAGGATGACACGCGCTGTATATAACCGCTCGGATGACACTCGCCCGGTTTATCTAAAGAACCTGCCTATATCGTTAAACAGCACTACTATCATCAGGACCATCAGCAAAACAAAGCCTATCAGATGCACAAAGCCTTCTTTCTCCGGTGGCAGCTTGCGGCCGCTGATCGCTTCGATAAAGAGGAAGATCAGACGTCCGCCATCCAGCGCCGGTATAGGCAGCAGATTCAATACTCCCAGGTTTACCGAAAGCAGCACCGCTATGTTCATCATGTTCAAAAATACCGTGAATGCTCCCATCGGGGCAGTCTCCTCGATGGTATCGTCAATAATATTGGCCACGCCCACAGGTCCCGCCAGATCATCCAGCTTGGCGTGCCCGCTGACCATGTACTTAAGACTCTCTACCGTAGCCACAAGCCAGTAACGCACTTCCAGCCAGCTGTACTTAAAGACCTTCAGATTATTACACTTGGCATAATCGCCGCCACCCGAAAAACCTATGTAATAGCGTCCCGCTTCCTGGGAATACATGGGCGTTAAACTCGTTGTAAAATTCTCTCCGTTACGGCTGTATTCTATCTTCATCTCACGGCCGTCATTCATATACGAATAGATCATAACTTCACGCCATAGATGCGTGGCATGTCCGTCGATCCTGGTGATCCTGTCTCCCGCCTGAATGCCGGCTGCCTGCGCGGGATAGCCATCCATAACTTTTCCGACCGTAGGCAGATCCGCGCCACAGAACCATACTATAAACAGCGCCAGCAGATAAGCCAGTATGATATTAAATACGGGTCCCGCGAAAACAGCTGCTATACGTCCCCAAACCGGAGCATCATTAAAGTTCTTTGCTTCAAGCTCTTTTTTGATCTCCGCCGTCTGCTCATCGCCTTCGCTTTTCTCTGCAATACTCACATTGCCGTCTTCGCCCTCAAAAATACAGGCGCCGCCTATGGGCAGAAGCCGTATTACAAAGGTGGTCATCCTTCCCCTTTTTTTGAAAAGAGCCGGCCCCATTCCTATCGAAAACTCGTTGACTTTTATGCCGTTTAAACGCGCGATCAGATAATGGCCGAACTCATGGCTGACCACAACAACCGTAAAGATCAGTATGAAAGATATTATAGTCAATAAAGGTGAATGCATTTGATCATCCTTTGCTTAAGCGATCCTTGAGCGTACCAGTTCACGGGCCTGCCGCTCCGCTTCCAGTATACTGTCAACATCGGGATCATCTGTATTGCTGCAAGTCGAAACAGCCTCGGCTATCAGCTCGCTTATATTCAGAAAGCCGGTTTTTCCGGCAAGAAAAGCTGCCACCGCTTCTTCGTTGGCGGCATTGTAAACCGTAGGAAGTATGCCTCCGGCCCTGCCTACCTTTACCGCGAGCGGAAGCGCCGTAAAAGTTTCCGTATCCGGTTCATCAAATTCAAGATTTTTGATCTTGTAAAAATCTGCTCTGGGACGCGCGCTGTCCGCAGGCATCCTGTCCGGATAAAAAAGCGCATACTGTATCGGAAGACGCATATCCGGCACGCCCAGCTGTGCTATCACTGCTCCGTCCACATACTCCACCATGGAATGAACGATCGACTGCGGATGTATCAGGACTTTTATCCTGTCATAATCGACATCAAAAAGCCATCTGGCCTCCATAACCTCCAGTCCCTTGTTCACCATTGTAGCCGAATCAATGGTTATCTTCTTTCCCATCGACCAGTTGGGATGCTTAAGCGCATCGGCAGCTGTCACATTAAGAAGCTCGTCTCTCTTTTTTCCCCTGAAAGGTCCGCCGCTGCAGGTAAGCCATATCTTATCAACCCGTCCGCGCGCTTCGCCGTTCATGGACTGGAAGATCGCACTATGCTCGGAATCCACAGGCAGTATCGATACTCCCATCTTCTTCGCAAGCGGAATGATGATATGGCCTGCGCATACCAGGGTTTCCTTATTTGCCAGAGCTATGGTCTTGCCGGCTTTTATGCCTGCGATCGTAGGACGTATGCCAATCATGCCCACAACCGCGGTAAGCAGTATATCATAATCGGGAAGCGATGCGATCTCGATCAGCCCTTCCATGCCCGAAAGTATCTTAACATCCAGATCGGCCACAGCGGTTTTAAGCGTGGCAGCGGCGCTCTCATCCCACATTACCGCATAACGCGGAGAGAACTCACGTATCTGCTCTTCCATCAGCTTATGGTTCCTGCCTGCCGCCAAGGCAACTATCTCAAATTCTCCCTTGTATTCCCTTGCAATGTCAAGGCTCTGCGTCCCTATGGAGCCGGTAGAGCCTAATATCACCAGTCTTTTCATCTCTTATTTTCCCAATACGATAAGTGTCAGCAGATAGATCAGCGGTGCCGTAAATATCACGCTGTCAAATCTGTCCATTATGCCTCCGTGACCGGGTATGCACTTACCGTAATCCTTTATGCCAAAATCCCTCTTGATGGCGGATGCCGCCAGATCTCCTATCTGTCCCACCACGCTTCCGCAGGTTCCCAGAAGAGGATAAGCCCACAGATCTTCTGCCGGCAGTCTTCCCAGATTTTTAAGCACCACGCCGTATACCAGTCCGAGCAGACCTGCTCCTACCACGCCGCCTATACAGCCTTCCACTGATTTCTTGGGGCTGAGACGGGGTGTTATCTTATGCTTTCCAAAAAGCACTCCCGTGAAGTATGCACAGGTATCCGATCCCCATGCTGAAATGAAAGTCATCCATACCGAAAAGAAGCCCACATTGTAGATACCTTCAGCCTGGTTAACGGAAAGCTGTCTGGTCATGAGTACAAAAGACAGCATAACAGGCGCATATACAAAAGAAAAGTAACTGCGCATAACCTGCGAAGCCCTGTATGCCGGGAAGGTAAACACGAATATAAGCATCAGAACAACGACATACAGCACCACCATGAGCATGAGATATACGGGTGACGCCTCAAAAAATATCATCGCATAATAAATGAGAATAACCACCGTGCCGACAAATTCAAAAATACAGGGCCCTGTGGCCTTGTCCATACGAACGCCGGTAGCGCTTATCATTTCCGAATATGCTATACAGCTTATGATCGCGAGACCAACCGCAGTAACCGCTCCTCCGAACCATACTATCCCCAGCATGATAACGGCAACAGCGATACCGCTGATCACGCGTATCAACATATTAGAGCCTTTGCGATCACTCATACCTTACCATAACGCCTGTCCCTGGCCGCATAGGCCTCGATGGCTTTCTCCAGTTCAGCTTCTTTAAAATCCGGCCATGCCACATCCGTAAAATAGAACTCCGAATATGCGCACTGCCATAAGAGATAATTGGATATCCTCTGCTCTCCGCTCGTACGTACCAGAAGATCCGGATCCGGATAAGGCGCAGTATCAAGCTGGGAAGCTATCATCTCCTCCGTAATATCATCCGCTTTTATCTCGCCGGCTTCAGCCATTTTGCAGAGCTTTGTTACAGCACGGCGGATCTCATCGCGGCTGCCGTAATTGATCGCAATAGTAAACTTGAGACCGTCGTTGTCCTTTGTCGCCTCCTCAAGATCCGCTATGCTCTTACGGATATCCTCATCAAGTCTTTCTTTATCACCGATGATGCGGACCTTCATGTTATTTGCGTTTGCGCGCTTTATGGCGCCTATCATATAATCACGCAAAAGCTTCATCAGGGTCTTTACTTCATCGGCCGGACGCGCCCAGTTTTCCGTGGAAAAAGCATAAACGGTAAAGTATTCTATACCGTGATTCCAGGTCCACTCGCACATGTCCTCAACATTTTTTGCTCCCTGCACATGACCTGCGGTACGCGGCAGACCGCGCTTTTTCGCCCATCTGCCATTACCGTCAAGTATCACTGCAAGATGCCTGGGTACATTCTTCTCACTCATACCTTCATGATATCCTGTGATTTATCTTCCACAAGCTTATCGATATCTTTGATAAACCTGTCAGTCAGCTTCTGAAGCTGATCTTCAAGATCTTTTATCTCATCTTCCGATATCTCAGTCTTTGCCAGTTTCTTGAAAGCTTCATTACCGTCGCGGCGGATGTTTCGTACTGCTACCTTGCCATCCTCGCCCTTCTTCCTTACTTCCTTTACCAGATCCTTTCTGCGCTCCTCTGTAAGCTCGGGGAATACCAGGCGGATCACGGTACCGTCATTTGAAGGAGTAATACCTATATCCGAAGCAAGTATCGCCTTCTCTATTGCTTTGATAAGACTCTTATCCCAGGGCGCTATCTGCAGCATGCGGGGCTCGGGAACACTTACATTAGCTACCTGCTGCATGGGTGAAGGCGCGCCGTAATAGTCCACACGGATCTTATCCAGTACATGCGGATTTGCGCGTCCTGCCCTGATCGTTGACAGATCCGATGTCAGGAATTCAAATGCCTTCTGCATTTTCTCATTGTATACGCTGATCCTCTCGTCCATTTGTGTAACCTCCTCGTTT
>CAMOEK010000056.1:0-14250 GCA_946612125.1 uncultured Lachnospiraceae bacterium
GCCAGCCTTCGCACATATGCTCGGAAAGCATGGAGTCCATTACACGGCCGAAGCGTGAAAGGTGATCATCCATCTCGCTCTGTTCTGCGTTCCAGTCTCTGTTCTCTACTTCGAATACTGAAGTGAAGCGGTTTGAATTGTTCTCATCGGGTGAGAAGATACGGAAGTTCTTTGCTTCAGCATTCAGTTTGAATATATCGCGGATATAATTTGAAAGGTTTGCGGTATCCTGGCTGTCTTTTGAACCGTGTACACCGGTATCGAAAGCATAGCTGCGGAAATCAGGCAGACGCAGGTCGCGCAGAAGCTTACCGCCGTTAGCGTGAGGGTTCATACCCAGTCTTCTGTCGCCGGTAGGAGCCAGAGCTGCTATCTCGGGCAGGATCTTTCCGTTCTCATCGAAGAGCTCTTCTGCATGATAGCTGCGCAGCCACTCTTCCAGCATTCCGAGATGCTCGGGCTTGTCCATCATGATGGGTACCTGGTGAGCAAGGAAGTTGCCTTCGATACGGTTGCCGTCTACTACCTTGGGACCTGTCCAGCCCTTGGGTGTGCGCAGAACGATCATAGGCCATACGGGACGGGTAGCGTCCTTTGTCTCACGTGCATGCTTCTGGATATCCTTGATCTTCTCGATAACGATATCCATGGTCTCTGCCATTATACGGTGCATAGCCATGGGCTCGTCGCCTTCTACGAAGTAAGGCTCCCAGCCGTTGCCGTGGAAGAAATCGGTCAGTTCCTGTTTGGAAAGACGTCCGAAGATGGTAGGGTTTGCGATCTTGTAACCATTCAGGTGAAGGATGGGAAGAAGTGCACCGTCATCTACGGGATTGATGAATTTGTTGCACTGCCATGAAGTAGCCAGAGGGCCGGTCTCTGCCTCGCCGTCGCCTACCACTACGGTAGCGATCAGATCGGGGTTATCAAAGATAGCGCCGCAGCCGTGAGCGATCGAGTAACCAAGCTCGCCGCCTTCATGTATGGAACCGGGAGTTTCGGGAGCACAGTGGCTGGGAACTCCGCCGGGGAAAGAAAACTGCTTGAAAAGTTTCTGCATGCCGGCTTCGTCCTGGGAGATATTGGGATAGATCTCGCTGTAGGAGCCGTCAATATAATCGTTTGCAATGAAGAAGTTTCCGCCGTGTCCGGGACCGGAAAGAAGTATCATGTCCAGATCATAGCGTTTGATGACGCGGTTGCAGTGAGTGAAGATGAAGTTCTGGCCGGGTACTGTACCCCAGTGGCCTACTATCTTCTTCTTTACCATATCTGCGGTAAGGGGCTTCTTAAGAAGAGGATTCTCCAAAAGATAAAGCTGACCTGCAGACAGATAGTTTGCTGCACGGAAATATTTATCCATTGTCTCGAGCAGCTGGTCCGTAATAGGGCCTTTTTCAAGCATCGTGTTTTCCATATTTGAATTCCTTTCTACTTATAATTATAAAAAATTATTTCTGCGCTTGTACGATACTACAAATCATGGGCATAGTCAATTGAAGAGCTAGTAGTATATTTTTGACACTTGAGGGGGTTATTTGTGAAAATTTACTATAATTGTGAAGATTTGTTCACAAAAATAACGGATAATTCCGTTGCACTATGAAAATATTATGATATAATATGTGACAATTTGTTAGAGTAGACAAACCAATACATATCAATCGGGATCGCATAAAGAAGGGCATTCGTTTTCGGGCATCCTTGCGGGATGCCTGTTTTTTACCCCCGATCAGTGAGGAAAACAGTCCATGGAAAAATTCAGTGTAAAAAAACCATTTACGGTTCTGGTCTGCGTGATAATAGCGATAGTGCTGGGCGTTGTCAGTATGACAAACATGCAGCTGGACCTGCTTCCGAATATCTCCCTCCCTTATCTGATGGTCATCACCACATATCCCGGAGCCAGTTCGGAAAAGATCGAAGCCGAGATCTGCGCGCCCATGGAGGCTTCACTGGGCACGATAAACGGCGTAAAGAATGTAATGAGCGTCTGTAATGAGAATTACGGCATGGTACAGCTGGAGTTTACGGATGATACGGACCTGGACAGCGCAATGGTCAAGGTCTCCAGCGCGCTCAATACCCTTCAGCCCTATCTGCCGGATGATGCAGGAACTCCTTCCATAATAGAGATAAGCACCGATATGGTGGCCAGCGTTTATCTGGCGGTGAGTATGGAAGGCATGGAGATGGAGCAGCTGTCGCAGTATGTCCGTGATAATATCACTCCCCAGTACGAAAAGCAGAACGGCGTTGCTTCGGTAACCACGCTTGGTCTGGTCGACAAAAGCGTTCATGTAGAGCTTAATGAGGAAAAGATAGATAAACTTAACGATCGCATCCTGGCCACGGTGGATGACGCTTTTGCCGATGCCATGGACCAGCTGAACGACGCAGAGAAGCAGCTGAACGATTCACAGGATACTCTGGATGAGAATCGCCAGAAGCTGGACGATTCAAAAAAGGAACTGGAAGACGGGCGTAAGGAACTGAATGATTCCCAGAAGGAACTGGAAGACGGCAAAAAAGAGCTCGAGGACGGTAAGAAAGAGCTGGCCGACTCCAAAAACGATATAGCGAACGCAGAGCAGGAGCTTGCCGATAAGAAGAACGAATCCAACGCACAGCTGGCAGATCTGAGTTATCAGCTGGACCAGGCCTCTGCGCAGCTGGCGGCTTTAAAAACACAGCTTACAATGGATGAGGCTCAGCTTCCCTTATTAAAGAGCGGCCTCAAAAAGGTAAAGGAAGGTCTGGCAAAGATAAACGAAGCGCTGGATGCCATAAGTGCCGCGGAGGCGCAGGGCCTTACGGCGGATAATATAGATCAGCTCATTTCCGAGCTGGAGCAGAATATTGCAGCTTATGAGCTGTATATCGCAACGCTCACTCCGGGGACTGAAGAATATGAAACAGCAGTCCAGACGCTGGAACAGATGAAAACCGGTCTTGAGCAGATGAAGCAGCTACAGCCGCTGCTGGCCCAGAAGGAAACATTAGAGAGTCAGAAAAAGGAGCTGGAGGAACAGCAGACTTCGCTGGAGACGCAGATAGCCACGGTTGAAGCAACCATAAAGGGCTTAAAGAGCACTATCTCCACTACCGAAGAACAGGTGGAGACGGCATATAAGGAACTGGAGAAAGGCAAGCTCGAGGCGGCAGAGACCATAGCCAGCGCGGAAGCGCAGCTGGCCTTTGGCAAGACGCAGCTTGAGAGCGCGGAAGCCCAGCTTGACGGAGCGGAGGACCAGCTCGAAACTGCGCAGAAGCAGATCGACAGCGGCTGGGACAGCCTCAAAGACGGCGAAAAGCAGCTCAAAGAAGGTTTAGAGCAGCTGGAAGACGGGCAGAAACAGATCGATGACGGCTGGAGTGATTATCAGGATGCGCTTAAGAATTTTGACAAGCAGAAGGCCGAGGCAATGAAATCCGCCAATGCGGATAAGCTGCTTACGCTGGAGACCCTGACCGGACTGATCTATGCGCAGAACTTTGAGATGCCTGCAGGCTATGTTGATGATACCCTGGACAATTCCTGGCTGGTCAAGATAGGCCAGAATTACGAAGAGGTTGACGAGCTTTCGGATATCGTGCTCACGCATATCAACAAGGTAGGCGATATAAAGCTGGGCGATGTAGCAGATATCAGTGTGATCGATAATGCAAAGGACAGCTATGTGCGCCTGGGATCGGATAAAGCCGTGATCCTTTCCGTGTTCAAGAGCAGCACCGCCGGTACAAACGATCTTTCAAAGACCATAGAGGCAGCATCGGCAGAGCTGACAGCGGCGAATCCCGGTCTGCATGTCACTACACTGGTGGACATGGGCGATTACATCGATCTTATCGTAAAGAGCGTTATGCAGTCCATGATCATCGGCGCGATCCTGGCGGTTGTTATACTGGCAATATTCCTAAAAGATGTAAGGCCTACCCTGGTGGTGGCGATCAGTATCCCCGTATCCGTGCTTACGGCACTGATATGCATGTATTTTTCGGGCATATCCCTGAATATGCTGTCCCTGTCGGGTCTGGCTCTTGGTATAGGTATGCTCGTGGATAACTCCATCGTGGTAATGGAGAATATCTACCGTCTGCGAGGTTACGGCATTGAAGCGCCCCGCGCGGCTGTACAGGGTACCAGACAGGTTGCAGGTTCGATAATCGCATCCACTCTTACAACGGTCTGCGTGTTCCTGCCTATGATCTTTACTTCGGGCCTGGTGCGCGATCTGCTTGCGCCCATGTGTCTGACCATAGTATTTACCCTTCTGGCATCACTGCTGATAGCAATGACCGTGGTGCCGGCATCGGCCTTTACACTGCTAAAGAATTCCAAACCCAAGGAGCACCCTCTCTTTGATAAGGTTATGGTGCTGTACGAAAAGGCACTGCGTTTCTGCCTGAGATTTAAGATACTTCCCATTGCCATAGCGCTGGGACTGTTGATATTCTCTGTGGTAATGGTGCTGCGCATGGGTATCGTCGTTATCCCCGAAATGACCATGAACCAGCTGCAGGCCGATATCACCTATCCCGAGGAGTACACACGCGAAGAGGCTTACGAGACTACGGACAAGGTTATCGAGCGCATGCTGCAGATAAAAGGCCTGGGAACCATAGGCGTTATGATGGGCGATGGCAGCGCGCTTCTGGTATCGGAGGCCGGCGACAATCCGGATGCATTCCGCCATATGTCGTTTATGATGATGACGGAAGATGAGAATGCCGGCGAAGAAGAGATAAAGCGCATCACAAAAGAGATACAGGCCATAGGAACCGATATGGGTCTGGAGATGACGATGTCGGATATGTCTTCCGAGATGGATTCGCTGACCGGCGGATCGGGTCTTACGATAAATGTATACGGATCCGATATTGACGAGCTGACGCGTATAACCGGAGAGATCTGCGATATTGTAAAAGGTGTCGAAGGTTACGAAGATGTATCCAACGGGCTTGAGGAATCAGGAAAAGCCCTTCATGTGACTATCGATAAGAACAAAGCGATGGGCATGGGCCTGAGCGTGGTGCAGATCTATCAGGATATAAACCGCAAGCTTACACATTCAAAGAGCGCGGTGACCATAACAGTGGACGGCATAGACATGGATATAGTGGTGGTTGACGAGACCGATCCGCTTACCTATGAGAATCTGCTGGATTATACCTTTACGGTCGAAAAGGTTGATGAAGATAATGACACTATCCATGAAGATCATAAGCTAAGCGAGTTTGCAAGCGTAGAAGTCAGGGATGAGGTCGACAGCATCAGGCGAAAGAACCAGAGCCGTTATATGACGGTAACCGCTTCCGTGGGCGAAGGATACAATACCACCCTTCTTACCAGAAAACTTAAGCCGCTGCTGGATAATTACAAGCTTCCTTCCGGATACTCCATTGAACTGGCCGGTGAATATGATTCGGTTATGAACATGGTCAAGCAGATGGCGCTGGTAATGGTGCTGGGTCTTCTGATGGTCTACCTGGTAATGGTGGCGCAGTTCCAGAGCCTCTTAAGTCCCTTCATCGTGCTCTTTACCGTGCCTCTGGCGTTTACCGGCGGTTTCCTGGCGATGCTCGTGGCGCATGAGAATCTTTCGGTAATAAGCATACTGGGTATCGTGGTGCTGATGGGTACGGTCGTTAATAACGGTATCGTGTTCGTGGATTATGCCAATCAGCTGCGCAAGGGTGGTCTGGACCGTACCACGGCTCTGGTGGCTACAGGCAAGACCCGTATGAGACCCATACTTATGACGGCGCTTACCACCATACTTGCGGAATCATATCTGATCATCGGCGACGATATGGCTTCGCAGATGGGCCGCGGCATGGCTCTGGTTATTGCGGGCGGTCTGGCTTACGCCACACTGATGACCCTGTTCATAATCCCTGTAATGTATGATATCCTGTTCAAGAGGGCGCCCCTGGATGTCGATACCGGAAGCGAGAGCCTGGACGATATCCCCGATGACGCTGCCGAATACCTTAAAACACAGGAATAAAACCGAATAAAATAAGAGACAGAGAGGCGTGCCGCAGGGTACGCCTTTTTTGTTGTATAAGCTGAAATATTAATGTTTTCGGAATATCACTGTAAACTTGCTATTTTAGTCAAAAAGTTGTAAAATTATATTCAACTGTCTGTGAATATTTCACATACTAAGACGACAGGAGCATCAGATGAAGAATAAGATAGCGGTATGCGCCAACGGCTGGAGCCTGGATGCTCTGGCTGATGCGGTTGAGGGATTCAGGGCATGCGCAAAAAAAGGAGATTTTGATGTATACGTGTTTCTGAGTTTTGCCTCATACAGCGTGCATCAGAGTCTTATGCAGGGAGAACTTAATATCTATAAACTATGCGATCCGGCGGATTATGACGGCGTGGTCGTTTTTTCGACTATGCTTAATTCTGACAGCACCGTAATGGAGATCATCAACGATGCAAAGAAGAAATCCGTTCCCGTAGTGAGCTTTGGAATGGAGATAGAAGGAGTTCCCACGATCACCATAGGCAATGAGCATGGCATGCGGGCCGTAGTTGAGCATCTGATAGAGGAACACGGCGTAAAGGATATCGTCTATATCGGAGGGACTGAGGATCACCCCGACAGCCGTGAAAGGTTAAATGTCACACGGGAAGTGATGGCAGAACACGGTTTAAAGCTTAAAGATAAGGATATCGCATACGGAAAGTGGTCCAACCGCCGCACGATAGACGCCCTTAACACAGTATTTGAAAAAAGGAAAAAAATGCCCGATGCCATAGTATGCGCAAATGATATCATGGCTCTGGCGGTATGCACCGAACTTGAGAAAAGAGGAGTTGACGTTCCCGGTGAGGTCAGGGTCACCGGTTTTGACAATATCGATAACGGAAAGATATTCTATCCGGCAATTACAACAGTAAAACAGGATTATGAAACCGTGGCCTGCAAAGCCTGTGAGATAATTTACGGCAAGCCGTATTCGAAGAGAAAACCGCCCAGGATCTCCGTGCCCACGCTTCCGGTCATCGCCGAAAGCTGCGGCTGCGAGAATATCGAATACGGGAAGCTGCGCCGCCTTTACTGCAAGCATTCTTTCCAGCGTTCGCAGGATGACAATCTGGTGGAACAGAATGAAAGGGTACTGCGGGAGTGCATAGCCGATGTTTCGGATTACAAAGACATGAGGGAAAAGCTGAGAAGCCATTATCTGGCCAATCATCAATATGAAGGATCGGCTTTCTATATGGTCTTTAATAAAGAGTATTTTGAAAACATAAATGCTACGGATGAGGAGATATGCAGCAAGGGCCTTAAGGGAGAGCTGGATGTTGCGGTGGCTGTCAGGGAAGGCAGGCTGGTAGAAGCGGAAAGCGTAGGCAGCGATAAGCTGATCCCCGGATACAGAAAGAAGAAAAAAGAGCAGCATGTTTATTATCTTATGCCGCTGCACTATTTCAATAATAATTACGGTTATGTGGTACTTACTGACAGACCTTATGTGCTGAATGAATCCATGATATACCAGTATCTGGAGAAGATCATGCAGTCGATCCGTCTGATCCGCGTGAATTTAAGGCTTAAGCAGCTGTATGACAAGGATGCCATGACCGGTCTGTATAACAGGTTCGGATACGAGAATAAAGCGCTTCCGCTTTATGAGGAAAGCCTTAAAAAGCAGAGCAGGCTGACGGTTTTATTCGTGGATATCAATTCCATGAAGACTATCAATGATACTTACGGCCATGAACAGGGCGATGTGGCTATCAGGACGGTAGCTGCCGCCATAGAAGACAATCTGCAGAAAGACTGGGTTGCAGTGCGTTACGGCGGCGATGAGTTCCTGGTGATAGTGCCCGACTGCGGAAAGCAGAAGGCGGCCACCGTGCGCAAACGCATAGAGCAGCGCATTGAAGAACGAAGAACAGGGATAGGACTTGAGTATTCCCTTACGGCCAGCATAGGCTATGTTACATCGGATCCGGTCCGGCGCCCCGACGCATCGCTTTGGGATTATGTCAGGGAGGCGGATGCCCTGATGTATGACATCAAGAAAAAGATGCATGAAGCCGAATAAGTCAGTGTTTTACGGGTTATCCCATACCCATAAAGTATAATAAACGAAAGGAGAAAGTGTATGAAGTGGTTAAACAACATTAGTGTCAGAGGCAAACTCCTGATATCTACCATTCCCCTTGCGATTGCTTTAGTATTTTCGGTAGTGTTCATGGGCCTGGAGATCCGTAAGACCCACATGGAGGTATCCAATGTTTATTATGATATCCTCTATACGGTAAACAGCAATCTGGTTAACGCAGACCGCGATTTTTACCAGTCCATGAAGGGTGCTATGCAGTATTATGATTTTATCAACGGCTATACCGGCGCGCCCCCCGAGTTTGCGGTTACCCAGCTGCCCGGCGCTATTGACGATTATAATACAAATAAGCAGCAGGTTTATGATAAAGTACGCGCGGCTGTAGATACGGCAAAGGCAAATAATAAATTGTTCACAGAGCTTAAATCCGAAGGCGGAACAACCTTTAAGGAGGAAGCAGATAACTTTGAACAGGATATGGCAGCGTGGGAAGCTTCGTTTAATGTTGAAGCAAACACAGGTGACTGGGAAGCGTTTCATAATACTTTCTCTATAACAAGAGATTCGCTTGACCATATGCAGCAGATAACCGAAGCCTGGGCTGAGGAAGAAAATGCCAAGCTGCTTAAGGATATGAATATCAGGATAATGGCGATAGCGATCGGTTATATCGTTCTTATGCTGTTACTTACAGTCGTCGTTGTAGCGGTGATCCGCGGTATACGCAAGGGCATCAGACGTGTTACCGACGATCTGGATGAGCTGGCGCAGGGCAATCTTAATCTTACCTATCCTGATGATTCCGAACTGGGAAGCGACGATATCGGCCAGATAATAAAGAGCGCAAAGCAGCTTACGAACAAGTTGAGGGATATCATGTCCCAGAGCCGCTCCATGTCGGAAGAGGTTACCACTACCAGCGCAGATCTGGCAGACAGCGCTTCACAGGCTACCAAGGCTTCCGAGCAGGTTACCGATGCCGTGACCGAGATTTCCAAGGGCGCTGTAGCTCAGGCTGAAAGTGTTGAAAACGCCGTTAACGAGACAGATGAGATCGGCAAGAACATTGAGAGCATAACCGAAGCCGTGGGTGAGATGGACCGCGTTGCCGAAGAAATGACGGAAGCCTGCGATAAGGCTATGAATTCCCTTGATAAACTGATCCGTCAGAGCGAGGAAGTTACTGCTTCCGTCAGGGATATAGGCAATACGATCAATTCCACGAATGAATCGGCAAAGTCTATTTCCGAGTTTACGCAGGCTATCACTGATATCGCGACCCAGACCAATCTGCTTTCGCTTAATGCTTCGATAGAGGCTGCCCGCGCAGGTGATGCGGGACGAGGTTTCGCCGTAGTTGCGGATGAGATACGCCAGCTTGCAGATCAGTCCAGCAGCAGCGCGGACAAGATCAAATCCATCGTGGACCGCCTGGTTGCGGATTCCGCTTCTTCGGTGAGCGTGCTTGAAAAGCTCAATGAAAGCTTCGGAGTGCAGGCGCAGCAGCTGGATTCCACCAAGGACAACATGGAATCCATGTCCGGCAATGTATCAAGCGTTAAGACTACATCTTCGGGAATCTCCAAGCAGGTGAGCATGCTTAATGATGCAAAGAACGGCCTCCTGGGCATTATCTCCGACCTGTCCGCTATTTCGGAAGAAAATGCGGCATCTACAGAGGAGACCAATGCTTCCATGGAAGAGCTGAATGCTACATTTACGATGATAAGCGAATCTGCAAACAGACTGCAGGGATACGCAGAGGATCTTAAGGACAATATCAGTTACTTCAAGGTATGATCGCTGCCGGAAACGGCTGAAAGATCAAGGGCAAGCGCCTCAAGCGGAACTTAAATAATTTACTGGACATTTGCGAACTGTCCCTTTATAATATATTGATATGCGAGTAAGCGAGGAAAAAAAGCGAAAGGACAGACGCAGGACTGTTCAGCTGCTGGGGATGATAAGCCAGTTTGGCTTTACCATGTTGGCGCCCATCTTCTTATGCTTTTTCGCAGGCAGGCTGTTAGATAAGCATTTCGGTACAGTGTGGTGGACAATAGTGTTATTCTTTGTCGGGGCGCTGGCCGGTTTCAGAAATATTTACGTATTAGCAAAGAAATATTTTAAGAATGATGAAGGACAGGTGGACAGCCCACAGCGCTCTGGTGGAGCTTTGGATAGGGATAGCGCTCTTGGGAGTGGTGCTTCAGATACCCATACTGATATTCCTTGACAGAAAAGGATATTACAGTCTGGGGCTGTGGCTGGGCATTGCCGGCGCGATGATAGTGGCCAGGCATATGGAATATACCATAGGCAAGGCGCTGGATGCAGGCGAGGCCGGGGCCAATAAGCAGATGTGGCTGGGTTATCTGATCAGATACTTCGGCATGGCAATATTCCTTGCAGTGCTGGGGATCACGGGCGTAGCGGATGTGATAGCTGCTTTTGCGGGACTTATCACACTTAAGCTTTCGGCTTATGCGCAGCCGCTCACGCATAAAATATCCGTTGCGGTCTGCGGAGAAGAAGCCTTCTACCGGGAGATGATATCACCGGAGGAGCAGGACGAGATGATGAAGACCGCAAAACAGGAGTAAGAAAGGTTAGCGTTTATGGGAGCAAACATGCTATTATCCTCTGATGATCTGGGGTTCATGATAGAAGGGGTGTTCTCCTTTAAGATAGGAGATCAGACCCTCTGGATAACCACCTCTCATATATGTCTTTTGATAGTATTTCTGGTACTTGTTATTTTTTCGTTTTTTGCAAAAGCCGCGCTCACAAAGGGCGGTGAGGTTCCTTCGGGCTTCCGCAATATCGTGGAGCTGATCGTGGAGATGCTTGACGGCATGGTAGACAATACCATGGGCAGGTTTGCTCCTTCTTTCCGCAACTACATCGGAACCATCTTTATATTCATCCTTTTCAGCAATATATCGGGTCTTCTGGGACTGAGGCCTCCCACGGCGGATTACGGCGTTACCTTCCCTCTGGGCATCCTCACCTTTACTATCGTTACTATCCAGAAGTTCCGTTATCAGAAGGTCAGCGGCGTTATAAAGGGATTGTGCGATCCCTGGCCTTTCTGGCTGCCGATCAACCTGATCGGTGATTTCGCGGTGCCTATCTCTCTGAGCCTGCGTCTTTTCGCAAACGTGCTCTCAGGTACCGTTATGATGGCGCTTGTTTACGGTCTGCTCAAGGTTATAGCCTATGCATGGCCCGCAGTGCTGCATGTTTACTTTGATATGTTCTCGGGCGCAATACAGACCTACGTGTTCTGTATGCTCACCATGACATATATATCCAATGCGATGGAAACGGAATAATATTTTAAGGAGGAAGCTGTTATGAATTTTACTGGATCGGGAGAAATGTTTAATGACGCATTTATCCTCGGATGTTCCGCAATAGGTGCGGGTCTTGCGGTTATCGCAGGTATCGGCCCCGGTGTAGGTCAGGGTATCGCTGCCGGACACGCTGCTGCTGCAGTAGGACGCAATCCCGGCGCAAAGGGTGATGTTACCGGTACCATGCTTCTGGGTCAGGCCGTTGCAGAGACCACCGGTCTTTATGGTCTGCTGGTAGCTATGCTTCTTATGTTTGTGCATCCCTTCAAGACCAACTAAGGAACGGATCTGATAGTATAAAGAAAGGAGGCTTACGGGCTGACCAATGGAAATCTATATGTTATTGGAAGCCGGCGAACAGATGGCGCCGCGAATGTTCGGCCTGGACCTGCAGCTCCTGTTTGATTCGGGGCTGACTCTGCTGGCAGTCTTTGTACTGTTCCTTATCCTTTCCTATAATCTGTTTAATCCTGCGAGAAAGGTCTTAAAAGACCGCCGCGACAGGATACAGAATGATATTGCCGTAGCCCAGAACGATAAGGACGAGGCTCTTAAGCTTAAAGAGGAATACGAGAACAAGCTTAAGGAAGTGGATAAAGAAGTGGAGCAGATCTTAAGTGATGCCCGCAAACGCGCTCTGGCCAGTGAGAACAAGATAGTCGACGAGGCCAGAAAGGAAGCGGCTGCTATCCTGGAGCGCGCCAACAAAGAAGCGGAGCTGGAGAAGCGCCGCGTTGCCGATGAAGTTAAGCAGGAGATGGTAAGCATAGCATCTCTCATGGCTTCTAAAGTAGTGGCAGGAAGGATCGATACCAGTGTGCAGGACGCTCTGGTTGAAGAAACATTAAAGGAAATAGGTAACGATACATGGCTAAGCTAGTTGCAGGTACATACGGAGAAGCCCTGTTCTCGCTTGCATGCGAGGAAAACAAGGTGGACGCCTTATATGATGAGGTCCTGGCCCTGGAAAAGATCCTGGAGCAGAACCCCGATCTGACCGTTCTGATGAATCACCCCAAGGTGACAAAGGAAGAAAAGCAGAAAGTCATAGAGGAAGTATTTGCGGGTCGCGCCAGCGGTGAGCTGACGGGTTTTCTTAATCTGCTGCTTCAGAAGGACCGCTATTCGCAGCTGCCGGCCATACTTAAATATTTTGAAGCGCGTGTCAAGGAGCATAAAGGCATAGGCGTGGCATATATCACCTCTGCCACGGAACTTTCCGATACGTGCAAAAAAGATATAGAAGCAAAACTCTTAAGCACCACATCCTACCTGTCCATGGAGATGCATTATAGCGTGGATAAGAGCCTGATCGGCGGATTGGTTATCCGCATAGGCGACCGTGTGGTTGATTCCAGCATAAAGACCAAGCTGGAAGATCTGAAGAGAGTATTGATCGCATAAAGCAGACTGCCGCGGATGAGGCAGTTGCAGGTGATATTGTAAGAGTAGATAATCACTATTGTAAATAGGAGATAAGATCCATGAATCTGAGACCAGAAGAGATAAGTTCGGTGATCAAAGAGCAGATCAAGCGCTATGCCGACAAACTGGAGGTTTCCGAAGTAGGTACCGTTATCCAGGTGGCTGACGGTATAGCCCGTGTTCACGGTCTGGAAAAGGCCATGCAGGGCGAGCTGCTTGAATTCCCCGGTGAAGTATACGGCATGGTCATGAACCTTGAGGAAGATAACGTGGGTGCAGTGCTTCTGGGCAGCAACCGCAATATCAACGAAGGTGATACCGTAAAGACTACGGGCCGCGTGGTTGAGGTGCCTGTAGGCGATGAAATGCTGGGCCGCGTTGTAAATGCTCTTGGACAGCCTATAGACGGAAAAGGACCCATAGCAACCACGAAGTTCCGTCAGATCGAACGTGTGGCAAGCGGCGTTATCACCCGTCAGTCAGTGGATACCCCGCTGCAGACCGGTATCAAGGCTATCGACTCCATGGTGCCTATCGGCAGGGGACAGAGAGAGCTGATAATCGGTGACCGTCAGACAGGTAAGACGGCTATCGCTATAGATACGATAATCAATCAGAAGGGCCAGGATGTTAAGTGTATTTATGTAGCCATCGGCCAGAAGGCTTCCACCGTAGCTTCCATAGTGAAGACGCTGGAAGAACACGGAGCAATGGCATACACTACCGTGGTAGCCGCTACGGCTTCCGAGCTGGCTCCGCTGCAGTATATAGCGCCTTATTCAGGCTGCGCTATAGGTGAGGAATGGATGGAGGCAGGCCAGGACGTGCTGGTCATCTATGATGACTTAAGTAAGCACGCTACTGCATACCGTACACTCTCATTGCTGCTGAGACGTCCCCCGGGGCGTGAGGCTTATCCCGGCGACGTATTCTATCTGCACAGCCGTCTGCTCGAGCGTGCAGCCAGAATGAACAAGGATTACGGCGGCGGTTCACTTACCGCATTACCCATAATAGAGACACAGGCAGGCGACGTATCGGCTTACATCCCGACCAACGTTATCTCCATTACCGACGGCCAGATCTATCTGGAGACCGAAATGTTCAACTCCGGTTTCCGTCCCGCTATAAATGCAGGTCTGTCCGTATCCCGTGTGGGTGGTTCCGCGCAGATCAAGGCAATGAAGAAGATCGCAGGTCCCATACGTCTGGAGCTGGCACAGTACAGAGAGCTTGCAGCTTTCTCACAGTTCGGATCCGAGCTCGACGCAGATACCAAAGAGCGTCTGGCACAGGGTGAGCGTATCCGTGAGATGCTCAAGCAGCCCCAGTACAAACCCATGCC
The DNA here is from genome assembly GCA_946612125.1 of uncultured Lachnospiraceae bacterium. Taxonomy (GTDB): domain Bacteria; phylum Bacillota; class Clostridia; order Lachnospirales; family Lachnospiraceae; genus NK4A136. The sequence continues at coordinate 14,221 of CAMOEK010000056.1, forward strand.
TGTTGAGTACCAGATCATCATCATCTACGC
>CAMOEK010000057.1:0-14030 GCA_946612125.1 uncultured Lachnospiraceae bacterium
AAGTTAAAGCAGCTGAATAAAAGCAAAAAGCCCGGCAGCCTAAGCTGCCGGGTTAAGATCCTTCGCTTCGCTCAGGATGACATTCTTCCTGTCATCCTGAGGGTGAAGCCCGAAGGATCTTTTTACTGAACTTTTACATTTACTGTAATAGTCTTGCCGTTCACCTTTGCGGTAAACTTAGCCTTACCTGCTTTTCTTGCATAAACATTGCCGTCCTCGTCGATGAATGCAGTCTCAGGCTTGCTGCTCTTGAATACAACATTCTGATAGATCTCAGCAAAGTCAAGCGTAGTACTCTCACCTGCTTTTATGGTCAGGTCATACTTATTAGCGCCCTTAGCTGCTGCAAGACCTTCGCCGGTGAGGGTAGCATTATCAACATATACGTTGATGATATATACTTCTTCTTCGCTTACGGTTGCTGTAAGAGTACCAGTACCGGCCTTTACAGGTGTGATCTTTCTCTTATTCTTTTCATCAACCTTTACGATGCTTTCATCAGAGCTTACCCAGGTAACCTTATTAAGACCCTTTATGCTTATGGTCTTCTTCGCACCTTCAGTCAGGTGAAGTGTACGGGTCTTAGCTGTAGTGGGCTCAGTTACCTTTATAGTGTAGTTGTAAGCAGAACCATTGATATAAGCTGTAATCTTTGCGCTGCCCTTAGCAATAGCCGTTACATTTCCGGTAGGGCTCACTACTGCCACATCGGGAGCTGCACTGTACCAGAGCACCTCAAGATTCTCATTTACTACAAGAGGTATTGCGTAGCTCTGTCCTGCTTCCATCTTGTAGCTCTTACTCTTACCGGAGAATGCAGGCTTGGAAATATAAAGCTTGAGGACTCTATCGCCGTTCTTGATCTCGGCCTCGCCTTCCTTCTTTGCCTTTAACAGGCCCTTCTTGCTTATGCTTACAAGCTTCTTATTATCTTTGCCTTCTACAGTCCATCCTGCAGGAACAGTAAACTTCTGTCCCTTTACAAGATACAGCGCCTTGATCGAATCGTCGATCACTTCTACTGGATCCAGAGGTGATTTCTTGATAACGGGTCCGGGAGGTAATATCTGGCCCCACTTTGCAAACAGCTCGATATCCTTTGTTATCACAGTATCAAAGTTAAACTCATTAGTGTATTCTTCTTCGGTATACCAACCCACGAACATCCAGTCGTCTGCTACGGGATCGGCAGGCTTATTTGCCTTGCTGCCGCTTAAAACGGACTGTGAAGATATCTGTGCACCATGTCCCATCATATTATAGCTTACTGTGTAATAAGTCTTGCCATCACTCTTGTAGTTGGCAGTAACCTTGATAGGTTCATCTATCATTGTAAAGGTGGTAGTCGCCGCGGTCTCACTCGCAAATTTAACTCTCGTATTATCGCAGGTCCATTTTTCAAATACTCTTCCGGGTACGGTTGCCGCTGTCACGGTGATAACATCACCCTTCTTTGCAGGATTCTTATCAACGGTACAATCTACCGTCTGGATATCATAGTATACTGTATAATTTGCAGCTACCGTAACATCCTTTGCCGGCATTTTGAATGTGGTCACTTTTTTAGTCGCATCTTCAAATACTACACCGCTGGTAATAGTTTCCCACCTAAGGAAAACATTATGATCGTCGCTTCGATTTTCTGTGATCGTAACTATATCATTCTCAGCTGCCTCTGTCTTATCCGCTGTACCATTAATGACATCTACTTTGTACTTCGTTTTTTCTTCAGAGGTAAAATTCGCAGAAAGAGACACATCTCTACGGGGCATACTAAATGTGAGCGTGGTTTTCTTTGCTTCAGCATCAGTAATATACACACCTTCAGCGGTCCATTTCTCAAACACCATTCCCGCTGCAGGGTCATCGGCTACAACAGTAACGCTCTCACCGTAGCCCTTCTTCGCACTGGCGGCTGTTACGGTACCTGTCTTTACCTTGCCTCCGCTTACTGTTACAGTGGATTCCCATCCAAATTTCAGAGTCTTATCTTCTTTAAGAACACGGTAACCGCTAACATCACACTTAAACTGACTCACTTTAAGATTACCTGCCTCGTAGTCAGCGGATGCAAACACACCATCCTGGTTTCCCAGATCGTTTTCACAATATACGCCTATGGGTGTTGACGTTTCGATCGGGTTATTCACCTTAATACTCTTGCCTACCGCAATATTGCTGGGATTGGTCGTTCCGTCAGTGGTATTATTCTTTATGCTAAGTGTACCGCTGAGATATACTGTGCATATATCTTGGGAACCAAGCGTGGTTTTTTCTGTACAGCAGATACCGCCGCCTCTTATCTGATCGGCTTTATCAGTAACTTTATTATTTTCTATGGTCGTGTCACTGATATATAAGGCATTCCCCTGCGCATAAATAGCACCGCCTCTTTCTTTAGCTGTATTGTCTGTTATATTGGTAGTGCCGCTTATAGTAACCTTGGCATTATCGGAATAGATAGCACCGCCTGTAAAATTAGCTTTATTTCCGGTGAAAGTACAGCCCGAAATATTCAGCTCATTATTGCCGGATACGTATATAGCGCCGCCGGCATTTGCACTGTTTTTGCTAAACGTAGTTCCGATGATGTTTACTTTTGAATTATCAATACAAAGAGCTGCACCCTCTACTCCACTATTGTTTTTGAACGTACAATTTTTTATAGTATTGTCACCAGTACATCTGCGCAGATCTACCGCCGATCCGCTGGTTCCCGGATTATTCTGGAAGGTAACATTCTCAAAATACACATTACCCGATGGATGATTGCGATCTTCTGTGGCTACAAAATAATGTATTTTCCGATTTGATCCGGATGTGATCGTACCATTCTTAAGCGTCAGACTAACTTTATCGTCACCTAGACCAATATACCCCCCATCACTTATCGTAATGGTCTTGCCGTTAAGGTCGATCTTATAAATAAACATATAATCGGACGTAGACTTTAACGAGAGTTTTTCGCTTAATGTGACATTGTTCATCAGCTTATAGTTGCCCGCTGTTTTCGGTAATGCATTGGTTGGGGTCCAATCGCTCCACTCTTCATCCGCATCATCCGTTTCTTCTTCGATAACCGGATCATTTTCCACGTCCGGATCTTCTGCCGATGCTCTGAGTGTCAATCCCTCCATGCATGAGAAGATCATGCCAAGAGACAGGATCAGACAGAGCAGTCTGTTTAAAAATCTGCGTTGTTTTGTCATTTTTTTGTCTTTCCTCCTTATTTTTATAGGGGTTCTCCCCGATTTTCGTGAGCAATTATATCACCATGTTTTTATCTTTACTACCTCCATTTGGGGGTATTGTTAAAAAATCTACTCACTTATTGCCAACCCGAAATGTCTGGCTTTTACAGCCAGTTCCAGGCGGCTGTGGAAACCGGTTTTAGAAAGCATGTTTGAGATATGCATTTTAACCGTAGAAGCATCGATACAAAGCTTTTCACCTATCTCCTTATTAGATGCCCCGGATACCAGTTCACGCAGTATCTCTATCTCTCTTTCGGTAAACTCCGTACTGTTGGTATTACCAATGTTTACCTGCACCTGTTCGGTGGGATATACATGTTCCCCCGCCATAATGCGCTTCATTATCTCCTGTATGGGCTGCTCCTGTACCTCTTTCTGCCAGAAGCCTTCTACTCCTATTTCCCGGGCCCGCTTTTCATAAGAAAGCTCGGGCATGGATGTGACTATTATGATCTTTATCTCCGGCTTTTTTTCTTTAATAACAGCCGCAGCATCCAGGCCGTTCATACTGCCGGGTATCAGCACGTCCATCAGCACCAGATCCGCATCATTCTTTTCCAGATGTTTTACCGCCTGCGCCGCCGTAGGAAAAGAGGCTTCCAGCTCATATCCTTCGGCCTGCTGCACCGCATTTTCAAAGATCTCGCGTATCATGCGGAAATCTTCGGCTATTACTACTTTGTAAGACATGGTTGCTCTCCTTATCGTAAAAATATAGTTCTGTGTATAAAGATCCTTCGCTTCGCTCAGGATGACATGCCGGGAAATGTTATCTTCATCTCAAACTCCGGCATGGATATTATCTCCATCTTCCCACCGGCGTCTTCAACCTGGCTGCGCAGGTTCTTAAGGCCGCCTTTTTCCTCTATTTCCTTATCGGGCTGCCGTCCGTTATTGGTGAAACTTATCTCCAGGCCGTCTGTAGTTTTCTTAACAGCTACCGTAGCTTCGGTACCATCGGCATGCTTAAGTGTATTTCCTATATGAACTGATATGGCTGCATCTACCACCGGGATAAGCCTGCTGTCGGAAGGAAGCTCTCCTATGATATTGAGCTTTATCCCCAGTCTGTCCGCTTCTTTGGAAATAACATAGTAGGGTAATTCCCATTCCTCCGGCTCATCATTTGTCAGATGATGTATATTATCCCTCCAGAAATCCAGCATACGCTGCTTATCAATACTTTCCGGAGAATAAACATATCTCTTTGCTATCAGTATGCACTGTCCTATATTATCATGAAGCGAAGTCTTAAGCTGAAGAAGCTCGCGGTTCATAGTCACATATTCTATGGTTCCCATCAGGGTCCTTAATCGTATGTTTAATCCTCTCGCTCTTTCCTGGCTGACGGCCAGCCTGCGGCTCAGCTCATATTCATCACTGATATCCACCGCTGTCAGTTCGTATACATCCACTTTTTTAATATGCATAAGGTGTCTGCTGAAACTGTACGCTCTGCCTTCACTGCTCTCTACTATTGCCTTATCGTCCGGAATATCGGTCTCCCTGCAGTTTCTCTTTATCTCCACCCAAAATGCTTCCGCGTCAGAGATCCACTTTCCGAACAGCTCATGACTTATCTTCTGCATGGTTTCATTTATCATTACAGGTATACCGCCACGGAAATAATACACAAGCCCTGCAGGCAGTCTGTCAAAAGCTTCTTTGATCGACATAGCCGAAAGATTCTCTCTCCTCCAGCGTGTGATATTTAATACCTGAAAGACAACGTATATCAGCAAAAGCACGATAGCCGGACACAGTATCACCAGTGGAAGCCCTGAATCCGGAATAAAGTCTTTCTGCTGTATCATAGTCATAAGCTGCAGAAAGAAAAAGCAGATCATGGTCATAATAACGGTAAATACCAGATCCCATTTATATTTTTTTAAGTGGATCATCCTTATGATACAATATATATATACCAGCTGGATCGCCGTGATCAGTACGAGCATAATACCTCTGGCTGTTACGGAGAGCATAGTGAATGTCATACGGCCCCCTCCAGAGTGATGTAATAGGTATCGTCCTCATACCATGATGTCAGTTTCCCGCCGGCTTCCTTTATCTGTTTGTCCTTCCATACGGAAGATATGGAATCAGGACGCGCATCCACTGCAATAGCAAGCTTTAATCCCTCTGTGCAATCCAATAAAACCTGACAGGAATTAATGCGCGACCATACATCTTCAAATACCGCCTCTAACAGCTCGTACGCCAGCAGCCCCAGATCCGGGACCAGCTTTGCCTGTCCTTTCTTTTGCATATCACATATGCATCCCTTCAGTGCCAGGTAATCCAGCGATTCATTTATCGCAAGAGCCAGTTCTTCCGAATCAAGCAGCTGCCCCTTCTCCGTAAGAAGCATCAGATTTCCCATTCGTTTTATATACGCTCCCAGAACAGAAGCATATACCAGCTCCGCTTTAAAAGTCTCCGGATCATCGGATACTTTATTCAGCAGCTCGTCAAGTTTAAGCGCCTGAAGCCTTACAGCCGCAGCTATCCTGTTATATAAGCGGTTTCTGGTCTCGTAGCCCACACGCTCGGCACGTACTTCATTTTCCTGTCTTATAAGATCATTCTCTGTTTCCAGTTCTTCCGTAACTTCTTCGAGCTCTGTATTAAGCCGTCTTATGGTACCTATATCTTCAGCCCAGCTTATACTGCCTCCGGAAACTTCCGCGCTGCATATCCTGTGATCTTCATCAGCTTCATCCTTCCAGTTTCTTGAGGAAAGCACGGGGATATGTTTTTTATCAAAAATACATGCATTGATCGTAGAATAATCAAAGAGAGTGGAATAACCCGAATTGGCTGCCAGTATTCCTGTCTGTATTATACCCTCCATAGAAGTTATGAACGGTATGCAATATGCCTCATGCAAATGGAAAAGCTTGGAAGCGCCTATCCGGGGAGAACCTCCGTAAACTGTATACCAGGTCAGCATTATGAGTCCCACAGCTATAAACGCAGCGGGAATATACCAGAATTTCTTTGCCGTAGATAATGAGCACTTTCTCATGAGCATTATAAACGTGCCCAGACCGAATATCACCATCCATGCCAGGATCACAAAATAAAACCATCCGTGTGTATAGTCTTTATCCGGATGTACCTTGATCCTAAACACCATACCGTGCAGACCATTCGTCATCACTACGACAGATATCAGGATCTCTGATATGAGCATCACCTTTTCCGCTATCGCCACCTTTTTTTCATCCCTGACAGGTTCCACGCGGAGTGCCGCCATGAACATAAACATCGGGATCGCTGTCATAGGTATATAATAGGAATACCATACCGCTTCCTCAACAGGTATCACATCCGGAAAATATGAGTGCTTCCACATGCGCATAAAAAACAACAGCAGCATAAATATGCATGATGTTATGATACGATGCCGCACCTTACCGTCCAGTATCCTTCGCTTGATCGAGATCCCCCACACTATCACAAGTATGCAATAAGAAAAGGTCGATAAGTTGTGGGGCTTTAAATGATCAACATGTATCATACAGCATATTATCCCCAGAATATGCAGTATCACACAGGTAACGATTATTCTTTTGTCTGCAAACCTGAATCGTTCCAAATCCTGCTCCCGATGCGCAAAAAATATCACAGGATACCTTTCGATATCCTGTGATAACTATAAAACATTTTTCCGTTTCAGGCTACCGCCATTTGGGGGTAATTTAAGATCCTTCGCTCCGATACTGACGGCAAAATGCGCTCAGTCTTTTTTACGTGATGCAAAGAAGGCACCCAGCCCCACTGCTGCCAGAACAGCTCCGATAAACGCCATAACGGCAGACCGCTCATCAAGCTTTTCATCTTCTTCATATTCATCATCGGCATGACGGCGTCTTTTTGATCTCTTCCTGCTGCTCATGTCCGTATCCATATCTTCGCTGCTCAGATACTCTTCATCATCCACTTCGGAGACCGACTTGTTAAGATATCCGTCAGCATCTACCAGAGTCAGGTTCCTGGTATCTCCCAGATCCAGGATGTCCATGTCTTCTTCCTCTTCATCCTCCGATGTGTCTTCTGTATCTTCTTCGTATACATCCTCTATTACGGTTTTTCTGAGTTTTTCATTTCTCTTACTGTGCGACTTCTCCACAGATTCTTTTATTCCATTATCACGATCTTTATCTTCTGCCCTCTTTGACACCTTCTTATCTACGGCCGCAGTTTCCGCCTGCACTTCCGCTGCACTTACTTTTCTTACCGCTTTACGCTTACTGCAGCCCCTAAGATAAAGTATAAAGCCTATGGCAAACATTGCCACACAGGAGAGTCCCATAAATCCATAGTATTTAAGATGCTGATCCGAATAACGCTGCACCATATATTCCATCATACCGGTGGCAGTCATGGCACCGGCCTGACCCAGCCACAGGAGTATATAATACCATTTAAAGCCTTTGCGCTTTATGGCGCGGATACTGAAGCCTATAGTCAGAGCCAGTATGCATACTCCGTCAAAGATCTGCAATATGCTCACAAATCCGTTAAAAGGAAAGTATTCTGCATCATAACGTGTACTGTCCAGGATAAACTGCCCGGCACTGAAAAGGAGAAGGAAAAAGCAGGCCGTTGATCCGCGCTCTTTCTTTTTGATATAGTAGAACTCAGTGCAGACGTAAGCCAGAATAAACATGAACACCGCGCTCCATAAAAAGGTAGCAAAGCGGTAACTCATCTCTCCCGCCTCCGGGATCGCTGTGGCGAAAGGCAGATGCTGCATTGACGGTATATCCACGGTAAACTTGCCGCGGCAGTTATAGTTGAAAAGGCACGACAGATACATAAGTCCCATGCCCATAGCCGTAGCAGGCACCAGCGCATCCAGAAACGCCGGCAGGCTCCTGCTCAAACGCAGGCATCTTACCAGCACTGCTGCCAGAAAAAGTCCGGGCAGTATACCCAGCATTGAAAAGCAGCCTATGTTAAAATCCTCCAGGGCCTGCGAAAAACCTTTATACTGCTCCACGTGACTGTACCAGTATAAAAGCCTTGAAGATATCGCGCCCATCAGCACAGCAAAAGGCAGGAATATCCACGAAGCCAGACGGCTGCCTTTATTCGCGGTATACAGCGAATGAAAACTGAAAAACCATGCAGGTATAGCCAGCACGATTATTATGGCATCCCAGTGTATCTGTGTATTGTCAACGATTATTGCTATCGGGTTCATTTATTCTCATCCTCCGGCAAAGCCGTATCAAAACATATGATATCGCTGACAAAACGTTCGTTGCGGTAATCTACGGGATTGAACATCTGATTGTTGAGCACTATCTCGGCAGTCTGTCCGCCATCCACAGCATACGCCCTCTCAACGCCCATGTCGTACATTGCTTTCTTTGAATCCTCTATATTGCCGCCATAATTCATGGTCATCAGCAGGTAATGCCCGCTGCCGCGCTGACCCAGGGCGGATCTGGAATAGATCTCTCCCACCTGTCCCAGAAGATAGGAAGGTGAACTGGGATGTATCTGATAATTCTCAACCAGCACAGGTCCGAATGCCAGAGTAAAAAGGATATCATGATCCTTTATATACTGCTCCGCCTCTTCTTTGGTCTTGAGCTCATTTGCATAAGTAAAGTTTAAATTCCCCGACGCATCCACATGGCAGAGCTCCAGCTGTCCGGGATTGAAACGGTAAAGGGTTCGCTGATAGCTGGTCACACCAACGGTGCGGAATTTATAGAAATCTCCGTTTAATGCTATTACCGCATTAGCTTCCTTAGCCAGTGCGGACGCCGGTTTGTGCACAGCGGATCCGTAGGTATCCTCGGTAAGCTTGCGCCGCAGCTGCGAAGGATCGGCTATATAAACATCTGCAAAGGTGCAGTTCTTTCCGTTATAGGTTTCGCGCCATGCTATTACCACGATGGTCTCGTCCGCATAATAATTAAAGCTGCCTTCACGCAATACTATATCCTTATTCCAGAAAGGCTCATCTATTCCGGTAAGTCTGGGATATTCATCCAGTATGGCCTGAATAACCTCGGGATCATCGGTCTTTCCGTATTTATCACGATTGGGTGCAGGCGGAAGCAGCACATCTTCCGCAATAGTGTAGTGCTTGGGGATATAGGCCAGTTCACCCAGCGCTTCACTCTTTGCGTTGTTTGCATAATTAGCCCCGGCTGTGGAACCTCCCGCAAAGGCGATAAGCATATCGTCTGCCGGATTGATAACCCATTTGCCGTTCATATAATCCAGAGACAGATCCAAGCAGGTACTTACATAGTAGTCCTGTGCATTTTCCAACACCTTTGTTACGCTGTCGTGATAAACCTCATCAAGTATCTCCTGTCTGTAGTTTTCGTTCTCGTCATAAACCTCATCTTTTTTGCGCTCATCAACCACACGCTCCAGCTCTTCCATAACATTTTCATGTATCAGATCGGGCAAAGCATTCAGGTCAAGGTATGTAAAATCCACGGTCTGTGTTGCGTGAGTCTTTTCCATTATCGCTGTACCGTAAAGGGAATAGGAGAAGCTGGACTTAAGCGCTTCATAATATAGAAGATCGGTATCGCTCATTTCTTCCGGAAGCTGTATCAGCTGGCGCGGCGATGCCAGATCATTTACCGCAGCTTCCATATCACCGGACACTACACTGTCAAAAAAATGCGTGACCTTGTTCTCCGGTGTGTCACCCGGAAGGAACACCAGCGTTCCTTCGGCATCGGCAACTATGCAGCAAAAGAACAAAAGGCAAACAAAGATCGCAGATATTGTTGACCAGACCATCTTTCTGCGATGCTTGAGAGCCGCGCGTATATTGCTTATCAAAAAACACACAAAAATAATACCCACAGCCCACAAGAGAAGGATATGCTGATAATCCGTATTTCCGATGCAGGCTATGGCATTTTTGATGCTGTATTCTAATATGGTAAATATGTTATCCGACACGGGGGATATTTTATCACATTCTAACAAAATGGCAAGAGTACAATTAAGGGGGCTGATGTAATACAGCCCCCATCAAAAGATCATATTCTATAATGCTCCCATAGCATGCTTTGCTGCGATCATGCCAAAGGTGTAGCATCTGCCCAGAGACAGCCCTGTCTGGTGGAAGGGATAATCTGCGCCTCCGTAAAAAGGTCCGCCCAGATTACCGGCGCAATATAATCCCGGTATTACTTCTCCGTTTGCATCCAATGCCTGCGCATTCTCGTTTGTGACCACGCCGGATACTTCGGCAGACACGCGTATATGTTTGCGCGCCCCCCAGAATGGAGCCTTTTCTATCTTATGCATATATTTTGCAGGCTTTCCAAAATCCGTATCACAGCCCTTATCGCAAAGCTCGTTATATCTGTCAACCGTAGCCTTAAGCTTTTCATAAGGTATCCCCAGCTCAGCGGCCAGCTCCTCAAGTGTATCGCATCTATGCAGATCTATAAGGTTTTTAAATACTCCTTTGGGATCTTCCACCGCGCCCGGAATGAACTTCTGCATCACCGCAGGCGGAACTTTGCCGCTTACAAACTCAGCGTCGGGCCAGCTCATATAACTGTCGTCGTATATAGTGCAATACCAGCCCTTTGAACCTTTATCCTTATGCTCTTCATCAAGCATGCTGCCTTTATATGCCGGCTGGTACTTAAGTATATTTCCCATATACACAAAGCCGGTATATTCATTTGTAAAGCGTTCTCCTTCCATATTTACATACAGGAAAGGCTCTTCCCACATAAGGGCAGAGTCAAAGTCATGCATCATCTTTGTATGACCAAGGTTTTCCATCCGCGCGCCCGCGCTGATCGCCAGTACATGACCGTCGCCGGTCTTGCCAAACTGCTTTTTATCAAACTCAGCTATATCGGGGCACCAGCGTTTTACCATTGCCGGATTATTTGTGTAATCACCTGTAGCAAGTATCACCGCCCGGGATGCGTTAAACTGTATGTACTCACCGTCCGCTGTTTTTCCTATCACTCCGCTTACCCTGTTCCCATTCATTACCAGTTTTACCGCAGGAGTCTGATAAAAAGTCTCCAGGTTCGGACATTTCTCCTTTACATTATCAACAACCTTTCTGAGCGCATTGCCGACATTTAAAGGCTTGGGCCCCACCCACGGCGCCCAGAAATAGCAATGATCATCCCCATATTCATAACTGTTTTCGCGGTCTCTCCATGTACCGGTAAAGTCGCCGCTGGTGCTCATGAAAGCACAAAGCTTATCGCCGTCATTCAAAAGCTTTGCGCTCTCGGTATTGCTGTCAACCTTGCTGCCATCACCATATTCCGTCTCCTTGGTCATGCCGGCCCTGTTCCAGAACCACATCATGGCCTCCTCGGAATGATCCGCATAAGCTCTCAATTGTTTTACGTCCGCGCGCCAGTCACACAGACCGTTAGTGTGATGTATCCATTTGGCTATGCCGGCTTCGGTAGAGCGTGACTTGATTATCGCAGAGCCGCAGTTTCCCTGCGATACAACATTTATCTCTTTCTGCAGCAGCGCCGTTTTTGCGCCCAGCTCTGCTGCCCAGCCTGCTGCCGGCACTCCGGCTGCCCCGGCTCCTACTACCACTATCTCAAAATCCAGTGTTTTTGATGGCCTGATCTCTCCGGTCTCGCACAGCGATGCCGCTATTTCTTCTTCTGTAAGTACGTTAAGCATGTCGTTTTCCCCCTGATCTTTATTCAGTCACATTAAGCTTCACTGTAACAGTCTTTCCATTAACTTTTGTTGTGATCTTTGCTTTTCCGACGCCACGCGCTATTACGTTTCCATCTTCGTAAACAGCAGCTACTTCACTCTTATTGCACTTATACACCAGCGCGGAATAACATGCCTCCGGAGAGATATCTATTATCTCACCCTTTTTCATGTTGAGTGTATAATTATATCCGCTGCCCTGTTTTGCCAGTTTTTTGATCGCCGGATCATCAACATATACCGTTATATAAGAAGTGAATCCCTCGTATTTTGCTTCGAGTGTCAGCATACCTGCTTCAACTCCTTTTATCTTATTGCCGTCAATCTTTATCCTATTCTCAAACTCCGGCGTCAAGACAGCTTTTCCCTTCAATCCGCTGATATTTATTTTTTTTGTCTGACCCACACACAGATGAATTTCTTTTAACCATACATCATTGACTCTTATCCTGATAGTCACATCAGCTTCGCTTCCGCCTTTTGCCGTAAGCACAGTCTCGCCCACGCCTATAGCGGTCAGCTTGCCGCTCTTGCTGACCCTCACTACGGAATCCTGGAAAACGCAGCCTTTGGGCAGATTCTCGGCTGCTATCTGTGTTTCCGATGACCATACGGCTTTCTGAGGCTTGAAACCCGGAATTTTAATGTTTACGCTCTGCAAAGGCTCAAGTTCTACAGTCTGGCTGAAATCCTTCTTTGACTTGTCAAAATCATTTACTTTTACATTGCACTTTATCTGCACTCCGTTAACATATGCGCTTACTGTGGCAGTTCCCTTGCTGAAAGGATACAGATTTCCGTTTCCGTCCACCCCTACAACATCTTTATTGCTGCTGTCATAATACACATCCATGCCTTCAGCGCCTAAAAGACCAACATTCTGCCCCTTGCCTATATACAGTTCTTTCTTTTTATCCGAAAATGCAATTTCTTTTACGGTAACCTTGATCGTCTGTCCGTCACGCTTGATCGTTGCGCTGCCTGCGGCTTTAGCACTTACCTTGCCCTTACTTATGGCAACAGTCTTTTTACTGTCGCTTATCCAGTCTTTCTGGCCCAGCATGAATCTCTGGCCTTTTACCAGCGTAAGTTCTGTTGTTTCATTGCTTATTTCCGGCTGGGGATCCAAAGGTCCATAGCCTCCCGGTATATGCTCAGGCACAGGATCCTTTTCACCGTCTGCTACAGCCTTAAAGCTGATCGCCTCAAGTCCTATGACCTTTAACGAATAAGAACCATCCTTATTGGCTTTGAGTTTATATGTATAATCCTGATCCACCAAATGATTATAAGCTGTTACTTTATATTTTAATCTGCTGTCATAATTCTCAGGGATAACTGTAATGGTAGTATCACTCTTCCCATCCGGTACATATGCAAGATATTCCCCTTCGGAAAATACCAGTTCTCCCTCATATGCCTTTGTTAATTCCGCAGCTTCAGCAGCGGACAGTTTATGGATGTTGCTTTCGGAATCGGGATAAGGCACCACACCATCCATCCCTTCGATCCAGACAATCTGTTCATAATTTCCATAAACAGAATAATCTGTCGCAGCTTCTTCTGCTGTTACATCTTCTGTGCTGTCATCTGTTAACTCTGCCGCAACCTCTCCCGTCTCGGTATCTGCTGCATTCACAGCCGGCAGACGCATTTCTCCTCCCAGCAGCGCCGGCAGAAGCAAAAGACTTAATAATCGTATGACCTTGTTTTTCATTTTGTTACACTCCTTTGTTTTTTAATATCTTACTTATCCTCCACCACCTGGAAGATATAGAACTTCAGATAATAACTTGAATCAGCTGCCCATAATATGGGGTGATCCGCTGCCTGAGTACGGAATTCCACCTGGCGAAGACGCTTATGCGCGCCGCTTGCAGCTTCGCGGATCGTCTTTGCAAACAGATCCGGATCCATAAAGTGCGAACAGGAGCAGCTGCATAGATATCCCCCGTTCTTCACCAGCTTAAGGCCGCGCAGATTTATCTCCCTGTATCCCTTCACAGCATTCTTTATGGAATTACGTGATTTGGTGAATGCAGGAGGATCCAGTATAACAACATCATATTT
>CAMOEK010000058.1:0-13953 GCA_946612125.1 uncultured Lachnospiraceae bacterium
GGTGGATAGAGGGACTCGAACCCTCGATCTCCAGAACCACAATCTGGCGCGTTAACCAACTACGCTATATCCACCATATTGCACCGGCCTCCCCGGTAAACGTGCCCAAAGGGATTCGAACCCCCGACCCACGGCTTAGAAGGCCGTTGCTCTATCCAGCTGAGCTATGGACACATTCCAAAACTTATAGGGGTTTGGAAACCCACAACTCGTGTATTATCTCAAACTCTGCAGCAAATGTCAAGAGAATTTTATCTCATACTGTAAGATCCGCTGTTGCCCTTTACCATCTTGGCCAGCCATCTCTTGGCTTTTTCCTCACCATGATTAGCCGCCTTGGAAAAATGTCCTGCAGCTTTGTTATAATCAGGGCCTCCGTCAATAGGAAGTGTGTAATAATATCCAAGTATGAACTCAGCCTTCTTCTCGCCTTCCTCTATAGCCTTCTTTGCATATTCGCAGGCTTCTTTCATCATCTCTTCTGTAGGTTTGGTGGCATATTCTTTTTCCGGATCTGCCAGACAATATGCTATGCGATACATTGCAAATCTGTCGTTTTTAACCAGTTCCAGCAGCTTTTTGTAGCAGAAAACAGCCTTTTCTGCATCTCTCTTTACGCCGGTACCAAAATCATATGCAATGGCGATATTCCTGAGGCCCTTCTCCTGCCCAAGCTCTGCAGCCTTCCTGTTCCATTCGAACGCTTCCTTTGGATCCTTGCGCACTCCGTCTCCATACAGATAGAACTGACCCACCATAGCCATCGACTTGGGATCCCCCATCTCCGCACACTGCTTATAGCACTTGAATGCCATAGCCAGATTCTTTTCCACGGTAATGCCCTCTTCATAGATACGGCCCATATTATAGATAGCTCGCATCTTTTCGTCACGACGGCTTGCTACATTCTGATCAGCCAGAGCTGCATCGAGCATGCTCTTAAGACTGCCTGCTTCGGTAGGGATATCGCTGCGGTTTCTCAAAATCCATTCCACATAATATACTACAGCCCTGTTCTTTCCATGAGTAGCTGCTTCCTTGATAAGCGGTTCGGCCAGTTTATAATGGCGTTCACCATAATACATAACGCCAAGGCGTTCAACTATTGTATAATACCATTCCGCAGAATCGGAAAGTTCTGCTTTGACCTGTGCCTGGTTGAAATAATCATGATACTTATCCAGAGCCGTTTCCAGTTCCGTGCGTCCCTGCTCGATAACGGGATCGCTCTTCTTAAGGGCCTTCTTTGCAAAACTGTCGGCATCTTCACGCAGTGCTTTGAGCTTGCGCTCACGTTCTTCAGCAGCTTTGCGCGCCGCTTCTTCCTCTGCCTTGCGTCTTGCCTCTTCCTCAGCCTTACGCTTTGCTTCCTCAGCCTTTCTCTTCTCTTCGGCTGCCTTGCGCGCTGCTTCTTCTTCTGCGCGTTTCTTTTCTTCGGCTGCTTTACGCTTAGCCTCTTCCTCTGCCTTGCGCCTTGCTTCTTCTTCTGCCCTCTTCTTTTCCTCAGCTGCCTTGCGCGCTGCTTCTTCTTCTGCCTTCTTCTTTTCCTCGGCTGCCTTGCGCGCTGCTTCTTCCTCTGCCTTCTTCCTTTCTTCGGCAGCTTTGCGCGCTGCCTCTTCCTCGGCTTTGCGCCTTGCTTCCTCCTCAGCCTTTCTCTTCTCTTCGGCCGCCTTGCGTGCCGCTTCTTCCTCTGCGCGTCTGCGTTCCTCTTCGGCTTTTCTCTTCTCTTCTTCGGCCTTACGCGCTGCTTCTTCCTCTGCGCGTTTGCGCTCTTCTTCCGCCTTACGCGCTGCTTCCGCAGCCTTAGCCGCAGCTTCTGCCGCCTTACGCGCTTTTTCTTCTTCCTGGCGTTTCTTTTCCTCTTCTATCCTGCGCTGCTTCTCCGCTTCGCGTTTCTTTTCTTCCGCTATCCTGCGGGCAGCTTCAGCTTCCTCATGCCGCTTTCTTTCTTCTTCCTGACGGCGCTTCTGCTCCTCTGCAGCTTTGGCTGCCTGTTCCTCCGCCATCTTTCTCTGCTCGGCTGCTTTTTGCTCTGCTTCCTCCCTGGTAAGTCCTACAGGGACCTGAACGGTAGAAAGCTGTACAGCCTGCTCTTTACTGATAGCCGGCTGGGGACCGGACGCAGAAGCCTGTGAATTTTCCTGAGACTGTCCACTGAGCGGCAGCATGGCCGGAGTAGACGATATCTGTACAGGCTGGACGTTTTCAGCAGGCTGAGCCTGTGTAAAAGGAGTCACAGGCGTAACAGGTGTCACCGGAGTCACGGGCGCTGCGGGTGCAGCTGCAGGCGCAACAGGAGCTGCGGCCTGAGGCACAACAGCAGACACGCCCGATGCCGGCATGACATTAGAGATCTGTACATTTGAAGGTCCGGGTACAGCACCGGCTGCAGGCTGTGGCGCAGCTTGAACTGCCTGTCCCTGCATTGAACTTGGCGCTGCCAGCATGGGATTATTAGGTGCAGACTGCACCTGCTGTGGTTTGGATCCGTTATTTATCTTTTGTTCAGAAACAAAAGTAGGCGCCTTAGGTCCCGGTTCCGGCTTTGCTGGCGCACCCAGACCGGCCGAAAAATCATCAGCGCTCTTTAAAAAATCAAGTTCGGGAGCCTCAGGAGCAGGCTCTTCTTTTTTCTCATCAAGGAATGAAAGTGATATGGTACCATCACACGGTTTGCCGCAAGACCAGCAGAATCTTGCCTTAGGCTCAAGGGATGCTCCGCAATATATACAGTTCCTGCCTTTGGATGTGATCGTGCCGCCTCCAAAGATATTCGTCTTTGTCTCGGTGAATTCCGCGCATCCGCACTTCTTGCATACGCGATCCATCATACCAAGCTTATTTCCGCATTGTGCACATACCTTCATGTTAACCTCATTTCCGGCAGACATATGCTAAATACGCCTGCCCAACCCCCTGGTTATGATATAGCAGTCTCCTGCGCATCTATTATATTATATAGCTAAAAAATATTCAAGAAAAATGAATGAATTACTTAACTAACAAGTCGGAACGATCGTCAGCTCATCATTGCTTTACTGTATGGTAACATAAAGCTGTCTTTTTCCGAATTTCAAGGCGTCCTCATGGCTGTTAAAATACATATCGATATGATTGTTGGTTATGCCGCCGCCACAGTCTTCCGCTATGTAAGTACCCATGCCCTCAATGGTAACATGAGTGCCGTAAGGTATCACCTTGGGATCAACTGCTATCGTACGTCCCTCTTCGGGAACGGTGCCCGTAGCGGTGTGAGGAATATTGCCTGTAACTTCAGGGCTGAACTGACCGCAGCAGATGCGGCATGAGCAGTAGCCCGTTATGGTAAAGAGCGTAGCCTCGCCGTTAAGACGGGCATACTCTACCGAATTCATAAGATCGTCGCCCAATACATATCCGACCATTCCGTCATACTGTACCATGGCATATCCGTCTTTTTCGCCAAGCAGCATAACGCTGGTGCCTGCAGGAAGAGATGCAAGAAGGTCATCCGATTCGCCGGGCATTCCGCGCATAGAGGTCTTAACGCCGATCTGATAGCTTATCTGCTTGCTGTCCTTTTTTGCGCTCTTCTTTTCTGTAACCATGGCTGAGCTTGCGGTTGCCGTAACTGTCTGGCTTCCCTGTATGCCTTCGCCGCCCACGAGCGCAACCTGCTGCATGGGAATGACTGAATTATTATTTGCAACACTGCGGCCCGCAGGATTAACATCCATGTATTCAAGGCATGATGCCAGAACATAGCCTTCCGTTCCGTTATATTTTACATGCAGGAAACCGTTTTCACCACCGTCGATATACTGAACCACATCTCCGGTCTGAAGAAGATCGAGCCTTGAGCTGGTGGCGCTGGCCTCCCGGCGGAAGTTCACACCTGCAGCCACTCGTATCATGACCGCCTGCTTGCTGGCTGCTGACATTTCAAGCGCTATAGCCTGTGCCTGCTCTTCTCTTTTCTTAACAGCATCCATTGCCGAATCCCTGACAGCCTGAGCAGTAATAACATTGCTGTCTTCTACGGTTTCTGCGATCTCGCTCCCGGGCACATATATCTGCTCGGCAGAAACATAACCCTTGGTCCCGTCATATTCGATAAGGGTATAGCCGTCCTTCTCCCCGCCCAGAACGCGAACCTGTGCGCCTTCGGGAATAGTCATGATCCACGAGCCTTCCACTGAAGGAGTCTTGCGCAGATTAGATCTTCCGCATATTGTATAAAGTTCTTCATCTCCTACTGCCTGGCACTTAAGTGCTGCTGTTCCCATTCCGGTCATCAGCAGCAGGGACGCCAGTATCAAAACTCTTTTTTTCATCTCGCTCCCCGGACAGCTATTGACTGCCGTATCAATTCGTAACATTTTTGTAACTTTTTTGTAACAATTATATTACTTTTTAATACTATTAATGTCAAGTGCCAGATGTAGCAAAATAAAAACAAAAAAAGCCACATTTTGTGGCTTTTTTCATAACGCTTTATTTTTCACTGAAAACACGCTGCTATTTCCTTAACTGCCAGCTGCTCGTCATCGCCCTCGGCAATCAGGTCAAAACTGCTTCCTCTTACGAAACGCAGAATAGTCATACCCATAATGCTCTTCATGTTGATGTTCTTTTCCTCTGATTCGATATGCAGTGAGCAATCATAATGGCAGGCCGACTGCACAAGATAGGGAATGATATCAGTCCCGAATTCCTTTTCGACATTGATAGTCTGTTTGATCATCCTTCTATACATCCTTTTCGAATATTTAACCCCTATACACCCCAAAAGAATGATGATCTTCTCTGATCTTCTTAATGTCTTTGAATAAAAAAATGCTGATGTCCTCAGCATTCTCTTAAGAGCGATAGACGGGACTCGAACCCGCGAGCTCAACCTTGGCAAGGTCGTGTGCTACCAACTGCACCACTATCGCATTTTGTTTTCGCCCTCACGGACAATGACTATTCTACTTCATTCATATTCATTTGTCAAGAACTTTTTTAATAAATCTTTATTTATTAATTTCCATGGTATAAATGCGCTTAAGAGCAGCATCTATAAGCTCTTCGGAGATGGTCCCGTCATTAACTGCGCCCAAAAGGGCCTCACGCGCCTCGTTAAATGCTATGGTGCTTCTGACATAGATCAGATCAGCTCCGGCGATAAATGCCTTAAGAGCCGCTGCGCCGGGCGTAGTCGATGAAGTGCATGCAGCCTGATCAAGAGGAGCGCTAACGATAACGCCTTCAAAGCCCAGGTCATTTCTTAACATATTTGTAACTATTTCTTCGGACAGGCAGCAGGATTCATCACCCGATCCCGCATTTGCTGCTACGATATTACTTACCATGATCATATCTGCTCCGGCTTCAATGCCCGAGATAAAAGGCTTGTATTCACACTCCTCAAGCTCTTCTGCGCTCTTTTCGGTGCTGATGACGCCGTTATCGGGGTTGGTCACCGCTCCGCCTTCTCCGGGAAAAGCTGCAAGGCAGCTGAACACACCGCCGTTGTTAAGCCCTTCAACTGCAGCTGCCGTCATAGATGCCGCAATATCCGCATCATCGGAAAAGATCCTATCGCCAAGATAGGGATTTTCAACCGTGAGCACTGCCGCCTGGGGCGCTATATCAACATCTATTCCGTATTCTTTAAGATAAGCTGCGATCGTTTCGTAGCTTTCGGTTACATTATCCCTGTTTCCGGTCTCTGCCAGTTCCTTTGCGCTGGGCTGGGGATCCGCTTCCTCCGCCTTGCCTGCGATAGCTCCGAATCCACCCTCTTCATTAAGGCAGGCCAGCATATCACGGTTATAGGTCTCGTGATACATGCTTTTGGTCGTCGAAACCAGTTCTCTGAACTGGTCGCCGCTAACCACATTCTTGGACGTATAAACGATGCCTGCTACAGCGTACTGTGTCAATGCCTCTCTTGTGCCGTCTCCGGCCATGGTAGCCGTGGCAACACCGGTTATTGCTTCAGGGCTTACCAGTAAAAGCCCGTCTATCTTCTGCTCTATGCTCATGCCGTCCAGCATGGCCAGGACCGCCGGATCTTCCTCGGGTTCCTCAACCACTTCTTCCTGTACTGCATCTTCTATTTCTTCCAGCGGTTCGGGCGTATATATAACGCCGCCTTCTTCACTGCCGGCCTGATCCTCCGATACGGTATTCTCCGAAGCAGCGCTCTGAGGCTGCTCCTGCGCCTTCCGGCTCATCCTTTTGCCAACTGCATCTGCGCAAAAATATGCTGTAATGCCCAGGACCGCGATAGCTGCAATCAGACCAAGCCAGCATAAGATCTGGTTCCTGATCCTGCGTTTGCGTCTGTATGCTCTTCTATCCATATCATTCCTGTCCATAATAACCTCCACATTATGTAAACAGGTGTATAATAACACGATATGCCGATCTTTGCAAGTTTGTATTACAACAAGTTGACAGGGCGGATTCTCTTTCCACAAAATACTGTGGTCAACAATGATAAAGGCCCTTGCAGATATTGCTTCTTCTGCAAGGGCCTTTATACTGACTCACAATCCAATGGACCGTACCTCCTTGATAAATTTTTGTCCATCTGTCCGTTCCCCGGTTTTACGGCGGACTCTCCATATTCTGTTGACCTGCTCCCTGATCATCGCTACCTATCATCCTCCATCTTTGCACTTATGCTGCAGCGGTTGGAATATTTGCTTCGCTGCTTTCTCTTCGATGAAACTTAAATAAGCTGCTTGATCCGGTTCCTGTACCCTGCCTGCTTCATGCGGATGATATGATCAATTGTTACCGTGAACTCATCCTGCGTCTGCGCAGCTCCTAAGGTACATTACTTACGTTTCGGGTGGACTATACCTCTCTTTCTGTGTGGCGGGACCTAAGCCCTTGACTTTCTGTTCTTCCTGAGTGGGCTCCTTTCGTCCCTTCTCTATGTTATCAACAAGTTGTTTTCTTGTTGTTATGTGTATATCTTATCACATTATTCTAAATTGTCAATACATTTTCGAAATTTTTTTGATATTTTTTTACACAATTCTGTAATGCATAAAAATAGCGGGAAAGACAGGCTTTCCCGCAGGATTCTTAGCTTTCGTTTGTCCTCATTAAGTGCTCTACTTAGTCCTCCAGGCCGAAGATGTCGTGAGCTGCATTAACAGCCTTCTCAACTTCCTTCTCGTCGATCAGAACAGTTACACGGATCTCAGAGGTAGAGATCATCTTGATGTTGATGTTTGAATTGTAGAGGCATTCGAACATCTTTGCAGCAACGCCGGGGTTGCTCATCATGCCGGCACCTACAACAGATACCTTTGCAACGCCCTTCTCGCATTCAAGCTTCTGATATTTGAGTCTTGCCTGATTAGCCTCGATCACTTTGATGGCATCATCCGCATAATCACCGGTCACGGTAAATGCTATATCCTGAGTGCCGTCACGGCCTACAGACTGCAGGATCATATCCACGTTTATCTTCTCCTGAGCCAGAGCATCAAAGAGTCTGAACGCAGAACCGGGCTTGTCACTTACTCCCACAACAGATATCTTAGCGCAATTCTTATCGGATGCTACACCGCTTACCAACATTCTTTCCACTTTTACTTCCTCCTTCACCACTGTGCCTTCTTCATTTGTAAGACTTGATCTTACTACCAGCGCAACGCCGTATTTCTTTGCCAGCTCTACCGATCTGTTATGCAGAACGCCTGCGCCCAGAGTCGCCAGATCAAGCATCTCATCATAAGTTATCTCATTAAGCTTGCGGGCCTTCTTAACTACCCTGGGATCGGCTGTATAAACGCCGTCCACATCGGTGTATATCTCGCAGGCATCAGCCTTGAGCGCTGCTGCCAGAGCTACAGCCGTAGTATCGGAACCGCCGCGTCCCAGCGTAGTATAATCGCCATACTTATTAACGCCCTGGAAACCGGTTACCAGAACTATCTTCTTCTGATCCAGCTCATGACGGATACGCTCGGTATCGATGCGCTTTAAGCGCGCATTGCTGTAGGTGGATGTGGTATGCATAGCCACCTGGAAAGCATTCAGCGATATCGCGGGAATGCCCAGTGTCGCAAATGCCATAGCTGCCAGTGCCACCGAAGTCTGCTCGCCTGTTGTAAGCAGCATATCCATCTCTCTTCTGGACGGCTCGGGATTAATATTCTTTGCCATCTCGATCAGCTCGTCGGTCATCTTTCCCATGGCCGAAAGCACAACAACAACATCATTTCCTTTTTTGTATTCGTCAGCACAGCGCCTGCACACATTAAGGATACGCTCCTTATTGGCCACGGAAGTACCGCCGAATTTCTTTACGATAAGCATAATCTCCTCCCTTTTACATCCTTATATATCCGATAACGCCGTCCAGGCCGGCGATCGCCTTCTTAAATCCGCCTTCGGTCATCGACTCGGTAAAGTAGCCTTTCTCACCTTCTGCGACGCCATCCAGCACGCTGTCCTTTGTTTTAACAGCAGCCTTAAATGCTGCAGCCGCTTCATCCTTGACCCTTACGAAATAATTCTGCTCAAGGTCGTCGATATCAGCAAGGACCGCTTCTTCCTCAGACCAGCCGCAGGCAACTGTCTTACCTATATTATTTGCACATTCCACCGCATCACCCACAACAGCCGATGCAGTAGCCAGCTTGCCTGCGCCCCTGCCGTAATACATGGAGTCATCCAGCATATCCGAATGGATCAGCACGCCGTTAAATACATCCTTAACTATCGATAAAGGATTGGAACCGTCAATGAGTCTGGGGCTTACCATGCAGTAGCACCCGCCGTTCTTGAACTCGCTCATGGCTATGAGCTTTATGCACATGCCGGCTGCTTTTGCATATTCTATATCCTTTATGCTCAGATCCTTTATACCCTCCATCAGGATCTTCGTATAATCAACTTTCTTTCCCGTAACAAGTGAAGCCAGTATGGCTATCTTACGGCAGGGATCATGTCCCTCTATATCGGCTGTGGGATCCTTCTCTGCATAGCCGTATTCCTGTGCCTCGCAAAGAGCAGCTTTAAAATCCAGTCCGGCTGTTTCCATGCGGTACAGTATATAATTGGTAGTTCCGTTAAGGATACCATAGATACGCTCGATCTTTTCTGCGGTAAGAGCCTCGTTTATGGTCCTGATCAGCGGTATTCCGCCGCCTACTGACGCCTCAAAAAGATAACTGCAGCTGTGCTCTGCAGCTATGCGCGAAAGCTCAGCGCCGTACTTCTCCACCAGCTCTTTATTTGAAGTGCACACACTCTTGCCCGCTTCAAGACACGCCTTGGTATAATTATAGGCAAATGTGGCTCCTCCCATGGTCTCGCAGACGATCTTTATCTCCGGATCGTTTATTATGCTGTTGAAGTCATGAACAACCCTGTCTTCATAAGGATCACCCGGGAAATCCCTGAGATCCAGTATGTACTTTACATGCAGGCCTTCACAGCGCTTCGATATGACGTCGCGGTTCGTCTCTATAACTTCGACCACTCCGCTGCCTACCGTGCCATAGCCCAGTACTGCCACTTCTGCCATTTACTCTCCCTCCAAAACAAAGTTCCTAAATGTTACCGGATCGCTCCGCTTAAATGACACAAATAAAAAAAGCTGTCAAACATAGTACCACAATTATCTGTACGTGGCAATTGTTTTTTTATAACAGCTTTTGTAATGCCGAAATATGTTTTTTTACTTCCATAAGATAGCGTTCCGGTGAAAAAACAGGAGAACGATATCCGTCATTCATAAGAGCTTCTATACTGTAATCGAGCATATCGATAAGCAGCAGGTAGTCCTCATGTGAGGTAAGGGCCGAATAGTCCGCCTGCATCATCACCTTTGAGAGCGCTTCCGCATATTTCTGCCTGGGCTCCTTTATCAGCTCCGAGACCTCCGGATCTTCTTCCCTTACTATACTGTAGAGGAAAAGCGGCAGGTAAGGATATTTCTCCATCATCACCATCTTGCATTCCTCTATTTTAAGGCGCAGTTCAAAATAATCCGTTCCGCTCTTTATCTGAGCCATATTCAGTTCCAGCATGGCGTATTTCAGGCCATAGCTTGCCACAAAAGAATAAAGCCCCGTCTTGTTCTCAAAATAATGGAACCAAAGCCCTTTCGAAACTCCGCACACCCTGACCATCTCATCCGTGGATGCATGACGGTAACCGTACTTTGCAAAGATCTGCATGGCTCCGTTGATCATCTTGTCCTGTTTTTCCTTCTTCAGAGAATAAAACTTTTCGTTCATACGCCCTCTTTATTGACTGTATCGGTCCATCGCATATATTATCATATTTTCGTGAATTTTCAACTCTATCTCTTTTCTTTTTTTACAATATGTATTAAAATATAGTAAAATCTTTTCACGAAAGGAGTATGTAGATCATGGCAAAGAAATTTGGAGGCTTATTGGTATTCGGACTTGCTGCCGGCGCTGCTGCTGCAGGTGTGTATCATTATCTGCAGACCAGAGAAAAGGAACTTGCAGACATCGATGATTTCGATGATCTGGACAATATGGAAGAAAAAGAGAGCTCACGCAGCTATGTAAATCTCGACAGCGTCAAGAAGTTTGCCGGCGAAGCTGTAGAAAAAGCTAAGGAAGTCGCAAAGGGCGCGGTAGAAACCGTTTCCAAGACCGTGGCAGAGCTCAGAAAAGAAGACGAGGCAGAAAAGGACGATTCAGAGGAAGTCGAAGTAGTAAAGGATGATGCAGAGGAGAAGCCCGCAGAGGAGAAACCTTCTGAAGATAAAGCTGCAGACGACTCCGGTGACAGCGAAGATTTCTTCGATGACAACGGTTCCGAAGAAGACTGACAGGCCGATATTTACAAAGCCCCTTCCGGATCAACCGGCAGGGGCTTTTTTTATACCTTCTTTATCATCAGCTCCACAACAAAACCGTTATCGTTATAATACTCCATTCCGCCGCCCATCTTGTTCATATAGCACTTGACCAGATAAAGCCCCAGGCCATAGCCGTTATTTTCCCTGGCATTCTTTCCGCGGTAATACTTCTCGGCTATCAGCGGCAGATCCTCTTCGGATACGCCCGGTCCGCTGTCACTTATCCTTATGCAGATGAAGCTTCCTTCTTTGCCGTCCGCCATCAGTATACTGTCCATCTGCTCAAAGCTCACTTTTATCTCCGTGCCGGCATACTTATGGCTGTTGCCTATGACATTATCAATAACCTGTTCCATCCTGAGCCTGTCCATCAGAACCAGACACGGCGGTATGTGGTCTTCTATCGTGATCTTTCCGTAACCGTCCAGCTTTCTGATAAACTCTTCTATCTCAGTTGAGTTTTCTTCCTCTGCCTTAACCTCTATAAGCTCCAGTTCTTCCATATTGGCATGCATCATCTCGCTCATTAGCAGACCTATGGTATCAGCCTTGGACGTTATAACAGAAGTAAGCCCCAGCGCCTCCTGCGCTCTTTTGTCTGCTTCCTCCGCTGTCTGCGCCTCCTTCATGCCTTCCAGCTTAAGATCCAGCACCTCGGTCGTAGCTTTTATAACGGACAGCGGCGTCTTGATATCATGGCTTAAGGAGGCCACCAGCTCCTTCCTGGCTATCTCCGCTTCTATCTCACGCGCTCTGGCAGCCTTTAGCTCTTCGCGCATGATATCAAAAGCCTCAGTAAAGCTGCCGAATATGTTTACCCTGTGTCTGGGCAGTCTGATATCCAGATTTCCCTTA
The DNA here is from genome assembly GCA_946612125.1 of uncultured Lachnospiraceae bacterium. Lineage (GTDB taxonomy): Bacteria > Bacillota > Clostridia > Lachnospirales > Lachnospiraceae > NK4A136. Next base: position 11,687 of record CAMOEK010000058.1, read on the forward strand.
GCTATCTCACGCGAGAAATTCTCCAGCTGATGCAGCGGTCTTGCATAAAGAAGCCAGATCAGAAACAGCAGAAGATATCCGCTTAAGAGTACTATCCCCCAGAGTATCAGGGAGGCTTTCAGAAAATCCGCTTTCGTCTGTTCAAATCTGTTGAGCTCGTCCTTCCAGGCAATCTTTCCCAGGTATTCGCCGCCCGGAGCAAAATCCAGCACAAATGCATAAGCGCTGTACAGTTCAGCCAGTTCAGGATCATCCAGCTCCTTTGACATAATAATATAGCAGCCGTATTTGGCTTCCAGTCCTTCTTCAGGCATTCCCTGCAAAAAGTCCTCTTCCGCCTTATACAGCTGATCGTTGTAATAAACGATATCACGTTTGGTATATGTGTATTTCCCGCTCACGTTAAAGAAGATAAGTGCTGCTCCCAGCATGAACAGGGTAAAGAATACTGCCAGATTCCTTATTGCATTCATAGCTTAAGATAATACCCCGTTCCCCAGACCGTCTTAATATATTTCGGATTCTTGGGATCCTCTTCAATCTTTTCCCTTAACCTTCTGATATGCACATTTAATGTAGAATCGCTGAAGAAGGTATCTCCCCACACTTCATCGAAAAGATCTTCTTTCTTTACTATCGCATTCTTGTGCCTGTACAGACAGTCAAGCAGCGCATACTCCTTGGCTTTTAACTCGATGCGCCTGCCTTCTGCCACGACAGACATCGTCGCCGGATCAAGCTTAAGTTCTTCCGAAGCATCGCCATCCGTGTCAGAAGCAGGTGAAGCAGCCGTTGCCGAAGACTGTTTCAGCTGTTCCATTCTCTTTAACAGGATCTTTACCTTTGCCAGCAGCACTGAAAGGCTGTAGGGCTTTTTAACATAATCATCCCCGCCGATGGTCAGGGCGATGAGTACATCATCATCACTCTGTCTGGCGCTTATGAACAGTATGGGAAGCTGCATATCCTCGCGGATCTTTTTGCAGACATCGAAGCCGGAACCGTCTCCCAGATTGATATCCAGAAGTATCAGATCCGCTGTGTTCTCCTTAAAAAATGCAAAACAGCTTTCCTTACCATCCACATATTCGCAACTTAAGCCGAAGGCCTTAAAATATTCGGCCGTCATGCGCGCCAGATCGGTCTCATCATCAACTATCAGACAATTATAATGCATATCCCTTACTCTTCCGTTATCATCTTTACGGGCTCAAGCTTCTTTATCCTTCTTCCCGCAAAAGCCGCTGTACCCATGGCCACTCCGATTATTATGACCGTAGCTAATATATAAGATCCCGGCAATATTGTAAAGTCCATTTTCTTAAAGCCGCAGATGGATAGCAGAAGCGCCACTATCTTTCTGCTGAAAAATCCGCCGCTTAAAAGCCCCAAAGCCGTTCCGATCAAAAGCGCCGGGATGTTGGAAAGCATTACCTGTATTATCAGCTGGCCTGAAGTATAACCCAGAGCCTTGCTCACTCCCAGGTCACGCCAGCTTTTGGTTATCTGAGTCCTTACAACCAAAGCTTCTACAAAGGCTACGATGATAACTGTCAGTACACCTATCAATAACGCTACCACACTGACACCTGTCATCACCATACCGATCGACGCATATACTTCTGCCATGAAATCATATACCTCAATATCGGGATATATCTTACCGAAAGCCTCCTTAAAATCATCCAGAGTATATCCATCCTTAAGTTTGACCAGCCAGTTGTGGCCATCCAGATGTCCTGTCATCCTCTCCAGCCCCCCGATAGACATATAACTCATCATTCCCATATTATTAAGAGTCTGGACTATGCCTGTCACGATATAGTTTTCTTCATTCAGGCCGACCTTTGCCGTTACCACATCGCCTACGGATACCTTCATGCGTTCCGCCGCGCTTGTCGCAAATATCATCTCGTTATCGTGAACGGGCATCCTTCCTTCCACCAGCATAAGTCCCGATGGCGTATCCGTGGTCACACCCTTGCAGCTTATGACCTGTTCCTTACGGACTTTCCCTGAAGTATAAGAAACACTTTCCCAGCACTCCCCACACATATACTCTACCATGCCCATGCTCCTGATATACTGCTCCGCAGCTTCATCCACATATAAGTCTGCATCGGCTGCAACATAGCCGGCCATCCCCATAAGATACAGCTCATCGGTAAAACTGTCACGCATGCCAAAGCCTATTATCGACGCTACAGTCAGCACAAAGGCAATGAATACTATACCCAGCTGCGAGCGGAATTTACCGAAGGTTTCTT
>CAMOEK010000059.1:0-13947 GCA_946612125.1 uncultured Lachnospiraceae bacterium
GGCAGAGTGACGGTCTCGCCTTCAACAGGCAGGCGGTCGTCCAGCTGTTCTATTATCATGCCGCTTATGGAATCGTAATCTTCGCTTTCATAAGAGGTGCCCAGCTGTTCGTTGATATCATCCAGATTCATCGTGCCGTCTACAAGATATTCTCTGTCAGAGAGGGATTTTATGAGTTCGGCTTCATCAGCGTCATATTCGTCCCTTATCTGGCCGATTATCTCTTCAACCATATCTTCAATGCTTATCATGCCTTCGGCGGTTCCGTATTCATTAAGAACTATACATACGGACTGGCTCTTTTTACGCATTTCGTTTAACAGATCGGCAATCTTCTTTGACTCGTATGTATAGTAAGGCTCACGCATTATCTTGTTGATATGGAAATGCTCCGGATCCTCAAGGAAGAGAAAGTCCTTGATATTGATGATGCCGACGATGTTATCGGGCTCATCTTTGTAAATGGGAAGACGGGTATACATGTGTTCTTTGAACAGAGATTTGATATCATCGTAAGTATCATGTATATCGGCCATGACCATATTAACGCGGGGGATCATGATATCCCTGGCGACCGCATCCGAAAATTCGAACATATTATGTATCATCTCGCGTTCTTCAGTCTCGATCACGCCGTCCTGATGCCCCACATCCACATAACCCAGTAATTCGCTTTCCGTAATGCGTATAACCTTCTGGTTGGGATCTACGCCCAGCAGGCGAAGTATGCCGTTGGAAAGCTTATCGATAAGAAATATGAACGGAGTAAACAATATGGAAAGAGCCCGTATGAAAGGCGCGTAGCCAAGGGCGTATTTCTCGTTGTTGCGCAGGGCCAGGGTCTTGGGCAGGATCTCTCCGAAGAGGAGCACCAGTATGGTCAGTATACCGGTAGCTATACCGACAGCCACGCTGCCGAACAGTTCCGAGGCCAGCACGGTTGAAAGCGCGGAAGCGGAAATGTTTACTACATTATTGCCTATAAGAATGGTCGAAAGCATCTTGCCGGGTTTTTCCAGTATTTTGAGGACCAGAGCGGCGCGTTTATTCCCTTCCTCCGCAAGAAGATGAAGCCTTACTTTTTTGACGGTGGTAAAAGCGGTTTCTGCAGACGAGAAAAAAGCGGATAGCATTAAGAGTATTATCAATATGATAAGTTTGATCAATTGCGGACTTTCCATAATGGCACAATAATAGCAGAAATAAACACTATATGCAAGCTTGCATAATAATATGAAATGTGTTATAGTGTGGCTCGTGCTAAAAATCAAGTACATATTATATGGAGGAAAAAATAATGAAGCATATCAAGAGCCTTGATACCAGAGATTTTAAGAAGAGCCTTAAAAAGGGCGGCTGCGGTGAGTGCCAGACTTCATGCCAGAGCGCATGCAAGACCAGCTGCACAGTAGGCAACCAGAGCTGCGAGCAGGTTAAGAGCTCTAAGTAATCAGAGGTATTTATTACAGTTAAAAAGCCTGGGGAACAGCGGTGATCCACTGTTTCCCGTGTTTTATTGTGGAAAATTATGGTACATAGATATAAAAGTCACGGATACAATATTGTCCTTGACGTAGACAGCGGCAGCGTCCATGTTGTGGATGAGCTGGTTTATGATCTGATCCCGCTTGTAGAAGAAGCTCTGGATAAGGGACTTTCGGATGACATGATCGCATCACAGCTGGGAGGTGGTCTGGCAGATATTGAAAGGAAAGAAGCATTAGCGGAGATCCTTGAGCTCAAGAATGCCGGCAGACTGTTTGCAAAGGATGATTACGAAAAGCAGATAGAAGCTTATACCGGCAGGGAAACTGTTGTTAAGGCTATGTGTCTGCATATTGCGCACGCCTGTAATCTGGCCTGCAAGTATTGTTTTGCAGGTGAAGGTGAATATTATGGCCCCTGTGGTCTGATGTCTGTAGAAGTAGGAAAACAGGCGCTGGATTATCTCATAGCTCATTCGGGAAGCAGAAGAAATCTGGAAGTGGATTTCTTTGGCGGAGAACCGCTTATGAACTGGGATGTGGTTAAGGAGCTTGTGGCTTACGGCAGAGAGAAGGAAAAGGAATTCGATAAGAATTTCCGTTTTACCCTTACGACAAACGGCACGCTGCTCACAGACGATATCCTGGAATTTGCAAATAAGGAAATGAGCAATCTGGTGCTTTCCATAGATGGCCGGAAGGAAGTGCATGACCGTATGCGCCCTTACCGAAAGGGCGGCGGCAGTTATGATGATATAGTTCCCAGATATATCCATGCGGCAGAGAGCCGTGATCAGATGAATTATTATGTACGCGGCACATATACTCATTTCAATACGGATTTTGCGGCAGATGTGCTGCACCTGGCAGATCTTGGATTTAAGCAGATATCGGTAGAGCCCGTGGTGGCTCCGCCCGAGATGGATTATGCCATCACTGAGGAAGATGTGCCTGAGCTTTTAAAACAGTATGATATACTGGCGGATGAAATGTTAAAGCGCAGGAAGGAAGGCAATCCCTTTAATTTCTTCCATTTTATGATAGATCTGGAATGCGGGCCCTGCGTCTATAAAAGGCTTTCGGGCTGTGGCGCGGGCTGTGAATATGTATCGGTAACGCCCTGGGGAGATATCTATCCCTGCCATCAGTTTGTGGGCGAAGAAGATTTCAAACTGGGTAATGTGACCGAGGGCATATTAAATACGGAGCTTAGGGATAAGTTCCACAATTGTAACGTTTATTCAAAGCCGGCATGCAAAAACTGCTTTGCAAAGTATTACTGCAGCGGCGGGTGCATGGCAAATTCAAAGCATTTCTCGGGCGATATTTACGGCGCCTATGAGACGGGATGCGAATTACAGCGTAAGCGCATAGAATGCGCGATAATGCTGAAAGTGGCGCAGGCCATGGAAGAGGAATAGGTTCATCCTTATTAAGGATCTTATTAAGAATTTTATGGAGGAAAGAAAATGAAAAAGTGGCAGGGTTTCTTAAGCCTTCTCATCTTTATCGCGGCAATGGCGGGATGCGCATATCTCGTTATGAACGGCGTGGATGAGACCGGCGTGGGATCGGCAGCAAAGACCAAGCTTGGTCTGGATCTGGCCGGCGGTGTTTCCATCACTTATGAGGTTGTCGGTGATGAGAATCCTTCTAAAGAGGATCTGGACGATACCGTGTTCAAGTTAAAAAAGCGTATCGACCAGTATTCGACTGAAGCTAATGTATATTCCGAGGGAAGCAATCGTATCAGCATAGAGATCCCCGGTGTTACGGATGCAAACGCCATACTTAAGGACCTGGGAAGCCCCGGATCCCTGTACTTTATTAAAGCAACCGGTCCGGACGGAAACATGAACTATCGTGAAAAGACAGATGAGACCGGAGCGCGTGTATATACCGAAGATGGAAAGACGGAATATGAGCTTACCCGTCCCATCGAAGAGATAGTGGCTGACGGCAGCGCAATACTTTCCGGTACCGATGTGGCAAGTTCCGAGGCTAAGGCTTATACGGATGAGTATAATGTTACACAGAACATTGTAAGCCTTACATTTACATCAGAAGGTTCCGTAAAATTTGCGGAAGCTACCGGCGAAGCGACTGCTCAGACCGGTTTGAGAAGAACCATCGCGATCTATTATGATAATGAACTGCTCAGTGTTCCCAATGTTACCGAGCGTATAACCGGCGGACAGGCGCAGATCACCGGTATGAAGGATTTTGATGAGGCGCAGAACCTGGCTCAGAATATCCGTATCGGCGGACTTAAACTGGAGCTTCAGGAATTGCGTTCTAATGTTGTAGGCGCGCAGCTGGGCAGCGATGCGATCAAGACTTCATTGATCGCAGGTCTGATCGGTCTTATCCTGGTGGTACTGCTCATGTGCACTGTTTACCGCCTGCCCGGTTTTGCAAGCTCACTGGCATTGTGCATGTACTGTATGCTGGTCATCCTGGTAATGAACCTCTTTGAGATGACGCTGACCCTGCCCGGTATCGCGGGTATTATCCTGTCTGTAGGTATGGCGGTGGATGCAAATGTTATCATATTCGCCCGTATCAAGGAAGAACTGAAGGCCGGAAGCGATGTTAAGGCTTCGATAAAGGAAGGCTTCTCAAAAGCTTTATCCGCCATAATTGACGGTAATATCACAACTCTTATCGCGGCTGTAGTGCTTATGCTGATGGGCAGCGGATCGATCAAAGGCTTTGCTTATACTCTGGCAGTCGGTATCGTGCTCTCAATGTTTACGGCACTGGCAGTTACCAGACTCCTTGTAAATGCTTTCTTTGCGATAGGACTTAAGGCACCCGGACTTTATGGCCTGAGCGAAAAGGAGAAAGAAAAGCAGAAGGAAGATAAGATCATCAACTTCCTTGGCAAGAAGAAACTCTTTTTCGGAATTTCCATCGGTGTTGTCGTTGTAGGCATAATAGCAATGGTAGTATTCAAGGCTACAACAGGCGATGCGCTTAATTACAGCCTTGAGTTTAAGGGCGGTACGGCTTCTACCGTGGCATTTAATGAGCTGATGAGCCGTGAGCAGATAGAAGCGGATGTTATACCTGAGTTTGAAGCTATCACTCATGATGCAAATGTACAGTGGCAGACGGTTAACGATACCAACCAGGTTGTGTTCAAGACCAGAGTGCTTAACGTTGATGAGAGACAGCAGCTCAATGATGTGCTTCTTTCCAAATTCGGCGTACCCGAGGATAAGATCACTACAGAGACCATCGGATCAACCATATCGGGCGAAATGAAGAGCGAGGCTATCAAGGCTATACTGGTAGCTGTGGTATGTATGCTGATCTACATCTGGTTCAGATTCAGCGATATACGTTTCGGCGCCAGCGCCGTTGCGGCTCTTGTGCATGACGTGCTTGTAACCCTGACCTTCTATGCTTTGGTAAGATATTCGGTAAGCTCAACATTCATAGCTTGTATGCTTACGATAGTAGGTTATTCCATCAATGCGACCATAGTTATATTTGACCGTGTCCGTGAAAATTACAAGGAGAATGAGAACAGAAAGAAGAAAAAGCTCAGCCTGTCGGAAGTGGTCAACCAGTCAGTTACCCAGACACTTTCAAGGTCTATATTCACTTCGCTGACTACCGTTATAATGGTAATCATGCTCTTCATACTGGGCGTGAGCTCCATAAGGGAATTTGCACTGCCGCTGATAATCGGTATCGTATGCGGTACATATTCGTCCGTATGTGTGACCGGTGCATTGTGGTTTGTGCTTCGTGAGAAGTTCCCGCCTTCGGAAGAGGAAGACTGATAATTATTCAAAAAAGGACCTGCAATTCAGCAGGTCCTTTTTTGTTACAGTCTTCTGTATTCGGGGATACGATTTTCAAATATGCAATAGTATTTATAGCCGATGTCTTTTAGCATTTCGGTGACTTCATTAAAGTGCTGGCCCATATGTTCACAGTCGTGTGCATCAGAGCCTATCGTTATGATCTCGCCGCCCAGATCCTTATATCTCTGTAGTATCTCCCTGCAGGGATGCGGGCCGCCAATGCCGTAGGCGTAACCGCTGGTATTGGCCTCGATGCCTTTCTCGTTTTCGATAAGCAGCTTAAGTATATTATCGATATCATCACCGTATTCGGCCATGGAGAATTCTGCATTTTTATTGGGGCCGTATCTGAGTACATAATCCAGATGCCCGTATACATCAAAGTTCTGGAATCCCTTTATACAGTCACAGATATAACGGAAGTATTCGTGGTATGCATCTTTTTCGTCACGTCCTTCAAAGAAGGACTCTTTAATATAAGGGTCTTTTCCGTTGCAGAGGTGTGATGAGGCGATGATGAAGTCAAATTCGTGCTGCTTGCAGTATATGAGATTCTTTCTGGAACAGGTCGTCTGCATTCCCAGTTCTATGCCGAAGAGTATCTTGATCTTTCCTTCGTACTCCGATCTTAAACGGAGCAGATCGTACAGATATGCATCGGTGTTGACTTCCCAGCTTCCGGGTTCCTCGTCCGGCATATAAATAAAATCAAAATCCATGTGTTCGGTAAAGCATATTTCGGTATATCCCAGAGATATGGCTTTTTCTACCATGTCCCGCATAGGGGTATCCGAATCTTTTGAATGTGAAGAATGTAGATGGCAATCTGCTGTAATGGGCATAGTATAATCCTCCTTGATCAAATATATCAGATGATAACACGAAAACATCCGGGTAACAAGTAGACATAGAAAGCTGTTGTCCGATTCAGACAGTTATATACTTGTTTTTTTAATGATAGCAAGGTATAATTCGTGTGTTTGGTCATTATCAGTATGAGGAGGTTATAAAATGAAATTAAGAGATGTTTTTAAAAGAGGCATCGCCGGCTTTCTGACAGCAGCGATGATCCTCGGAAATTCTGCCAATGCGTTTGCGGCAGATGATGTAAATGCCGATGTGCCTGCTTATGAAGAGGAGGCTGTTTCGGAAGATGAACTTACTGCTGAAGAAACCGGAGCGGAAGATGAGGATACAGAGGAAGAAGAGAACGTATCCAAATCAAGAGAAACCGGAGACGGATCGATATCAAATCCCTATAATATCGAGCTGAATGTTGATGTTGAAGGCAAGCTTGAAATCGGAAGCAACAAGCTGCATCATTATGTCTTTACGGTTGAAAAAGACGGCTTTCTGATGATCGAAATCAGTGCGCTGGAAGGATCGTTACGTGCCGATCTTTTCCATGACAGCATAGACGATAACGGTCGTATGTGCTATTACTATGTTAATAATCCAAATGATGGAATAAAGACCTTCGCCAAGGTCGGATTAAAGGCCGGAACACAGTATTATGTCGGTATAGGCGGCGGGGCATTCGGTGTTCTTGATGCCTATAAGATAAAGCTTAATTTTACAGAGAGCAAGTACTGGGAAGCAGAGCCGGATTCTATACTGGATTATAAAGCTGATATAGAGATGAACAAGTGGTATGAAGGAAGTACACTTTTACTTGGTAATGATCCTACAGACTATTATTCATTTAAACTGAACAAGAAGACAAAGATCGCATTTGTTTTGACCGGTGTTGGGAGTGTAGCGATAGGCACATCGGATCTGTTTGATGATAGTATTGCCGGCGGGGTCAACCCTCTGGACGGAGAAAGGATTTTATTCACCAAGGAATTTAATGCAGGAACCTACTATCTGAGGGTCGGAAACTATAATAACTCATATCAGTCTTATAAGTTCATGATGAAGACTTCAGGCCAATCTTCAAATGAGGATAAGAAGAAAAAATATCCTGAAACCGGAACTCTCCTTATGAACGAGGTTGAGTATAAATCACTGCAGGAAGCCGTAGCCAACATGACTTCGGATACAGACTACACCATCGAGCTTCAGAGCAACCTGGTAGGGGAGAAGCCCATTACGCTGCCTAAGAAGGTCAAGTCAGTAACCATTAAGGGATCTGATCACAGTATCGTGATGAAGGGCAGCAAGATCACCGCAAACTGCCCCCTTTCACTTGAAGGGGTGACCATAAAGGCTGAGAATGCAAAGAAAGAAGGAGTAAAGTCAAAACTTAGTATCAATGCGAAAAAGGGCCTGTCTGTCGGGGCTGAGGTTAGTTTTGATGCTGTCTCCACAACTATAAACGTAAAAGAAGAAATGCAGCTTATGGATGCCGTTTCGGTCAATTCGGTCACTGCTGAGAAGCTGACTTTGAAGCCCGAAGCAACATATATCCTGGGTGCAGGTGATAAGCTTACCGTCAAGAAGGAACTTAAGGCTGAAGAAGGTTCTGAGATCTATCTCCTTAAAGGATTTAAGCCGATCGCGCTTAAGGGTACCGCATCGGGAAGAGTTGTTTTTAACGCTGAAGAAAACCTGGCAGACGGAACCCAGGTACTCAACTGCAGCTCAAAAAAGATATCTACGGCTACTTTGAAAGAAGTATTTGACTGCACGGATCTTACAGCTAACCATACTGATACCTATCTGTATTATCTGTCAGGCAGTAAGGCATGTATCTTCGGAGATAACATAGAGTTTAACGGCAAGGAATACGGCCTCTGGAAAGATGTTGTGACTGATATGAACGCAGCTGTTAAAGAAGCTAAGAAGAATAATACTACCGTAAGCTTTAATGTGGCATTAAAGGGAAATGTGAACATGGCAGGAAAGTTCACCCTCCCCAAGAAGGGGTATGAGGGCCTGACCATCGAAGGCAACGGAAACAGCCTGACATTTACCAGTGATATCAAGCTTACCGGTAATCTGACGATCTCCGATGATACCACCCTGATCAAGGTAAATAAAAAGAATGAGAAGGTGGCAGGAAAGATCAAAGAAGGAAAATTCACCTATACCGGACCGCAGATAACACAATAAACAGTTAAATAAAGTAAAGAGATGAAGACACGGGGGCTTCCCCGTGTCTTTTTGCTTGTGCATTTTTTATACTTTATTATGGAAATTGGTTCGGTTTTGTGTTAAAATACACATAATTTTATACTATCTAATCCAAGGAGGGTAGGTATATGGAAAATGCAGCTTATGCAGGTAAAAAAGGAAAGGCGGCGGAAAAAGTCGGATTCTTTTCACGCCTCAGTACCAGGATCGCATTATTTGCGGGCGGGGTACTGCTTATAGCTGTAGTTATACAGGTTATAAGCGGAGTTATGAGCGCATCAAATGCCATGCAGGATACTTATCTGAATTATGCGCTTAATCTTGCACAGGAAACAGCAGTCGCGGTTGATTTCGCCACATCTTTTGGAGAAGAGGCTTACGGCGGATATACTAAGAATCTTGCTGAAGAAGCAGCGATATCCATCGATTTCTCAAGACAGTTCGGAGAAGAAGTCTACAAGAATTACGCCTATGATCTGGCTTACAATACGGCCCGTGCCGTAGATCAGGCGTCGCTGTACGACGTGCTTCCGGATAATGCCACGCTTACATCCATTATCGGTGGAGTGAGTATTTCTGGCGTTGAAGGCTCCTATGCATATATGGTGAGTTCCGACGGAACAATGCTCTGGCATAAGACTCCGGAAAAGATAGGACAGCCGGTTGAAAACGCAGCTGTTAAGGGTATAGTAGCTGATCTGGCGGCAGGTAAGAAAGTTGATGACGGCGCTATCTTTTATGAGTATAAAGGAGCTACAAAGCTTGCCGGTTATGCATTTACCAAGGCCGGCGATATTGTGATCGTTACTGCTGACTATGATGCTTTCATGAAGATCAATTACGATTCCCTTATCGGTAATATCAAGATAGATGTGGCAGACGGATCCTATGCATACATGGTAGCACCGGACGGAACCATGCTCTGGCATCCCACCCCTGAAAAGATAGGCCAGCCCGTAGAAAATGCAGCGGTTAAAGGCATAGTTGCCGATCTTGCAGCAGGCAAGACCGTTGAAGACGGATATGTTATTTACGATTATAAGGGTTCCAAGAAGCTTGCCGGCTATTCCTTTACAGATACCGGAAATATAGTACTGGTAACCTCCGATTATGACGAACTTATAAAGATAGATTATGATTCACTGATCGGTAAGATCGAAATGACCGGAGTTGAAGGATCATATGCATACATGGTATCTCCTGACGGAACCATGCTCTGGCACAAGACTCCCGAAAAGATCGGCCAGCCTGTGGAGAATGCAGCTGTTAAAGGCATAGTGGCAGATATCCAGGCAGGAAAAGAAGTATCCGACGGCTCCTGCGTATATGAATATAAGGGAGTTGATAAGGTTGCAGGCTACTCCTTCACCGAGGACGGAAATATCGTTATCGTTACTGCTGATAAGTCAGAGATGCTTAAAGATGTTGCAAACATGCGTAACAACATGATCTTCTTTGCTGTAGTCTGCCTGATAGCAGCTATAACGGCGATCATAATCATAGCGTCACTGCTGATGAAGGGCATCACTGCTCTGGTACCCGTTATCAACAAGATAGCGGAACTTGATTTCTCTGCAGACAAAAACGCTGAAATGCTTGCAAAGAGAAAAGACGAGGTCGGCGTTATATCCAGGACCGTAGAGCGCATGCATGACTGCCTGAGGGATGCTGTGGGATCCATCGACAGCGCCGGAGTCAGCATAGATTCCAATGTAGATGAGCTGGACATCACGATAAAGAATGTAGGTAATATCTGCCAGGATAACTCTGCGACAACAGAGGAGCTGGCTGCAGGCATGCAGGAGACAGCAGCTACCACGGCCGGCATAACCGCAAACATCGGAGATATCCAGGAAAGCGCACAGGGTATCGGAAAACTGGCTGACGACGGAAGCGCATTATCCCGCGAAGTATCCAAACGTGCAAACGAACTTTCTGCTACCACAGAAAAGGCGAGCAAGAGAACTATCGATATCTATGAATCGGTTAAGGAAAAGTCCGAGAAAGCTATACGTGATTCAAAGGCTGTGGACAAGATCAACGCCCTTACAAGCACGATCATGGAGATATCTTCACAGACCAGCCTGTTGGCATTAAACGCTTCCATAGAGGCTGCACGTGCAGGTGACGCCGGCAGAGGATTTGCAGTAGTTGCTACCGAGGTTGGTAATCTGGCTACACAGACATCCGAAGCGGTTCGTGATATCGGCAGCATCGTTGACGAAGTGGTATCTGCGGTTAACCAGATGTCCGAGTGCCTGACCGAGACAACAGGTTTCCTTGAGACTAACGTTCTTTCCGATTACGAGGAATTCGGAAAGGTGAGTGTTCAGTACCGTGAAGACGCCGAGACCTTCGGTGAGAGCATGGACACCATCAGTGACAGTATCGATAAGCTCAATCAGGCTATCGAGCACATAGCGGACGCCATCAACGGTATCGATAATACCGTTAATGAATCAACCAGAGGTATTTCCGATATCGCAGGTAAGACCTCCGATATGGTGGGTGATACCTCGGACAGCGTGGATAAAGTTGAGCAGTGTAAGAGAGCTGTAGCTGAGCTTAAAAACATAATATCCCGATTTGAGCTTTGAGACGCGCGGGAACGTCGGTTGACCGGATGAAAATTTCAGAATTATTATGGAGGCAATTGAAATGAAGAAAAGGAAGTCTTTAAAGAAGAGTCTGTTGAGTCGTATCATCATTTATGTTGCTATAGTTATTGTTATTATCACGCAGATAAGCATCAAGCTTGCTGTGGATAATATACAGTCGCTTACAAACGGAATACTTATCAGAGAATCATCCGCATATGCAGGTGAGATCCACAACTGGTGGAACGGTATAGTTGAGAGAGTCGGGCAGACTGCCGATGTGATAAGAAATACACCTGAGCTGTCTTATGACGACGCGCGCAATATGCTGCTTAAACTGACAGAGCTGGATCCGGATTCCCAGGATATTTATATGGCCTACGGAGATACGATGACATTTCTGGACGGATCCGGCTGGATACCCGATGATACTTTTGTATTTACCGACAGACCCTGGTACCAGGGGGCACTGGCGGCTAAAGGCGATATCTATTCTTCGGAACCCTATGTTGATGCTTCGACCGGTAAGACCTGCCTGGCCTGCGCAGTAATGATACGTGATAATGTAGTGCTTTCGAGTGATATTAATTTTGACAAGGTTGTTGAGAAAGTAAGCGGTTTTTCATCCATCTCCGATGAAACAAAGTATTACATTGTAAACAAACAGTCAAAAGATATACTGATAAGCAGTGAGCTTTCCTGTGTGGGAGAAACTCTGGACAGTACTTCCGAGCCGGTGGCTGCAGCTCTGGGCGGGATATTTGACGGAATGGATAAAAGCAATTCGCATTCAAATGCCAAAGTAGTCACGCAAAAAGGCGGCGCCGGGGCATATATGTATACAGCTACGGATATAGAAGGTACTTCGTGGACGGTCGTAAGCGCTGCTCCCAGTACCCTGCTGAGTAATGCGATACTTAAGGTTATGATCATAACATTTATAAGCGGGATCCTGCTTATAGGCATTATTTCCGCGCTGATCTATATCATAATCAGTAAAGCCATCAATCCTGTGACTACCGTGACAAAGAGGATCACGGATATCAGCAGGGGCGACTTTACCGTAAAGATAACGCCGGAAGGCAATAATGAGATCACGACTCTGGCAGAGAGCCTGAATGAGTATATCAATAATATGCGTTCGACTTTAAACAGCCTTTCGGATATATCGGGAAAGATGAGCGGCAGCGCGGGGGAATGTTACAACATTTCGCATACCTTAGCTGATGCAAATAATAACCAGGGCGAATCGATAGAGAAGCTTAATTCTACCCTGAATGATATGAATACCTCTATAGATGAGGTGGCGCGTGCAGCTACGGAACTGGCAGGCACATCCGGGCAGCTGGCGGAAAATGCCGAGGAAATAAGGGGGCTGTGCACGGAGATGCTGGATGCATCTTCAAAAGGCCGGGAAGAAATGAAGGCGATGACGCAGAATGTGACTACGCTTAATGAAACGATATCCGAGCTTACGGCTCTTATCCGCGATACAGCCCACTCAATAGAAGAAATAACCGGCATAACCGATACCATCAATGCTATTTCCGAGCAGACGAATCTGCTTTCACTGAATGCTTCGATAGAGGCTGCAAGAGCCGGAGAGATGGGGCGCGGTTTTGCGGTGGTTGCTGCGGAAGTAGGCTCTTTGGCTAACCAGTCGTCCGAGGCTACGGTCACCATAAGAAATCTTATCGATGGCGTGACCGGCAATATAGCAGACATCAATAAAAAGGCAGAGATATGTTTAAAGGATATGGAAGCAACGCTGAGCGGAGTGAGTGGCGCAAACAGCTCCTTTGAACAGATCTATGATGATGTTGCCAAGGCTACAAAGGGAATAGGAGATATAGCTGCCGGAGTTGAGAAGATCAATGATGTAGCTTCTAATAATGCTGCGACTACGCAGCAGCAGGCAGCGGGGATCAATGAAGTACTGGGGCTTAGCAATTCTATCGTTTCGGAGAGCAATAAGCTGCGTGATGAAACCAAAAATATCACCAGCATTTCCGAGAGTCTCAACCGGTACTCTGAAGAGATCAATACCGACCTGTCAAAGTATACGGTTTAAAAGCGGACAGACTTATAAAAGGGGGATCTTCAGATCCCCCTTTTAACTGAACGGGCGTTCAGACTGACTCCTCTTTAAGATTATTAAAAATCTTCTTGAATTTTAGATGCGTTTGTTCTAAAATAGTGAGCGATGTGAAAAGTTCACAAACATAATTCATTTAATGGAGGAAATTACAATGGCAGTAAAAGTTGCAATCAATGGTTTTGGCCGTATCGGTCGTCTTGCATTCCGTCAGATGTTCGGAGCAGAGGGATACGAAGTAGTTGCTATCAACGACCTTACTTCTCCCAAGATGCTTGCTCATCTTCTTAAGTATGATTCTTCACAGGGTAAGTACGCTCTGGCTGATACCGTTAGCGCAGGTGAGGATTCCATCACTGTTAACGGCAAGACCCTGAAGATCTACAAAGAGCCCGATGCAAACAATTGCCCTTGGGGCGAGCTGGGCGTAGACGTTGTTCTGGAGTGCTCCGGTTTCTACACCTCTAAGGAGAAGGCTCAGGCACACATCAACGCCGGTGCAAAGAAGGTTGTTATCTCCGCACCCGCAGGCAATGATCTGCCTACCATCGTATACAATGTAAACCACACCACCCTTACCAAGGATGACACCATCATCTCAGCTGCAAGCTGCACCACCAACTGCCTTGCACCTATGGCTAAGGCTCTTAACGACCTGGCTGGCATCAAGAGCGGTATCATGAGCACCATCCACGCTTACACCGGCGATCAGATGATCCTCGACGGTCCTCAGAGAAAGGGTGACCTCAGAAGAAGCCGTGCAGGCGCTATCAACATCGTTCCCAACAGCACCGGCGCAGCAAAGGCTATCGGCCTTGTTATCCCTGAGCTGAACGGCAAGCTGATCGGTTCCGCACAGCGTGTTCCTACCCCTACCGGTT
>CAMOEK010000060.1:0-13870 GCA_946612125.1 uncultured Lachnospiraceae bacterium
TTCCGCCGGCAGTTTAATACACTCTGTACACGCCGCCCAGCATCAGCAGGCAGAAGAAATACAGACAGTTATCGTAATAACGGCGCTCACCCTTGCGCAGCGGGGTATCCCAAAAGGCCCGCAGATATTCATCGGCATGAGCGCTGTCGGAAGCTATTGATGCAGCAGCCAGCGTAGCCGTGATGGCAACGGGATGCATTGCAGGCACCTGCGTAGGCGTGCCGTCTATCTGATAAGCCTTGTAATCTTCGGGCGCAATGCCGTAAAAGAAATCCTGCAGATGCGTAGCAACTGCGGCGGTCTCCTCACGCCGTCCGTACCAGAGCGTATCCAGAGCAATGTTCATCGCCACGCGATAAGCGTCCGAATAAAAGCCGAAGTCTTTACGGAATCTGAATACAGGCGTTCCGTCATACTCCGCATATTCGGCGCACATACCTGTATGCGGATGTGCGCTGATAGCTATATAAGAACGTGAAGCTTCTGCAGCCTCCTTCCAGAATTCACGATCCATTTCATCAGCGCGCTCTCCAAAAACTTCGTAAAAATGCGGCAGATGATAGCTTGGATCGGAATAGTCTGCCTCGGGCACAAAGCGTATCAGATGATTGCCCCTGTCCCACATGGCTCTGCCGTCCACGATCATTTCATCCTGATGAACGCAGTGGCGAAGTATCTCTTTCGCCTCTGACTCGTAATCAAATATGCCCTGACCGTTGCCCCAGCGTGACGATGCCATAAAAAGAGCCATGGCATAATATTCCTCTCCGTCGGGAGCCGGCCCCTCGGCGTTGTGCTTTCCGTTCAGATCGACAGACCATGCAAAGTATCCTTTATACTTGCCGCTGTCGTGATACATATAGCGCTTGGAAAACTGCCACAGCTTATCGAACAGATCCTTACGGTCCATCTGCACGCACATCATCATGCCGTAGCTCATGCCTTCCGTTCTGGCGTCCATATTTCCGGTATCGACCATGCACGAGCTGTCGGGATCGGTCTCGTGATAAAAATTCTCTTCCGGATCAAAAAAGATAGTCTCAAAGCAGCTGACGATCCTCTCATATACGGCTTCATCGCTTATCCCTATCCTCGAAAACATATTCGGATACATCCTGCGCATATCTTCCCCTCCTTATAAAATAAATATATAAATACGCGGACCGCCGGGTCCCGTATGATCAGCCATGTTACCCGGCATACTCAATAATATATCACTCTATATTTTAAACAAATTGAATATTTATCTTTAAAAAAAGCATTTTTTTACATTTATGCCCT
Source organism: uncultured Lachnospiraceae bacterium (assembly GCA_946612125.1). Lineage (GTDB taxonomy): Bacteria > Bacillota > Clostridia > Lachnospirales > Lachnospiraceae > NK4A136. The sequence continues at coordinate 1,282 of CAMOEK010000060.1, forward strand.
CGGCCGGCTCTGAGATATAAATAAAAGGGGCCTGTTCATGACAAACAGACTCCTTCAAAACAGCAGTATTAAAGGTTTTAAGCTTCCGTATCAGCCATGTCAAAATCCGACAACATAAGCGTGGACATCTCGGCATCGGGTTCTGCCACCAGTCGTCTGGACTGGTTTAATATAGCTTCCTCAACCATATTACGCGCCAGTCGGCCGTTGCCGGCATCGGCTGCGCGGGTCATCTGCACGCCGTTAAAGTACATGGTAAGCGCAGCATCCGCTCCTTCATCGATAACATAGCCCTTGCTCTTTGCTATGCTGCGGGCTATCTTTAACAGTTCCTCACCGGTATAATCCGGGAAGTTGATAACATTGGGGAAGCGGCTCTTAAGACCTGAGTTGGAGGTTAAAAATTCCTGCATCTCATTGGAATATCCTGCCAGTATAACTATCAGGTTCTCGCGGTTATCCTCTATGCCCTTGACCAGCGTGTCTATGGCTTCCAGACCAAAGGAATCATCTTTGCCGCGGTATAAGCTGTACGCCTCATCTATAAAGAGCACGCCGCCTATCGCAGAACCGATGACCTTATTGGTAAGCGGAGCGGTATGTCCCACAAAACGGCCCACCAGATCGGCGCGTGATACTTCGATAAGCTGTCCGCCGGAGAGCACTCCTATGGACTTGAGATACTTGCTTATGATACGCGCTATCGTGGTCTTTCCTGTACCGGGGCTGCCTGTAAATATCATGTGCTTGGAAAGCTCCGCAGTCTTAAGACCGGCCTCTGCGCGTCGCTGCTGCACCTTATAGTATTCTTCAAGCCCCAGCACATATTCCTTTATCTCGGTCAGACCCACTATCTCATCAAGCTCTTTGCGTATCTCGTCTGCCTCTCCTTTGTAAGCAGTAGGAAGCAGTGCAGAAAGATCTATCTTTTCCTCACCGTTTTGCGCATAGATCCTGTTCTCCTCTACAAAAAGCTTAAGCTCTGTTCCCTTATCGTAATCGCCTTCCAGCCTTGCCTGAGCCAGAGCCTGCAGCACGCTGTCATAAAAATCCTGAACGCCCTTAAGTCCTGCCTGCTTCTCCGAACGGCTTACGGCATAATCCAGAAAAGCTTCATCAAAACTTATCTTGAAGTAGAACTGCTTCTCTGCCTTTCCGGGCAGTTCCTGCTGCTCGCGCTCTGCCACCTTTCTGATGGCTTCCTTATCAAGCTCTTCGGTCTTGCAGATATCGCCCAGCCCGTCGATAAAGGGCGCGCCCATTATGCCGGCTGCCTTATCCAGGGATTTTTCCGTAATAAATACAAGATATTTTCCCTTTGCATCAAAGGCGCTCACGGCTTCGCTGGCCAGCGAATTCTGTACATTTACCAGCTGACCGTTCTGTAATACATAACGCTCGGAAAGCTTAAAGCTGCCTTCCGTTACCAGATCGCTGATATGCCCCAGGAATGAAGGATGGCAGTTTTCGAAACGCTCAAACAATATAACGGACGGAGCTCCGGAAAGTGCGGAATACATATCCTGAAGGAAGATCTTTTCCATAGCAGCATCCGGATAAAGCCCCAGATCCACGATGGTTATCTCATCGCTTGACAGAAGTTTCTTTTCCTTCATCACAGCCGTAAGACTGCTTAAGGCATAGTGCCTTCCCGTATCATTCCTGCCGCTTATAAAGATGCTGTTCTTTGCCCTATTGCCTTCGGGCGGCATAACATAAGGACGTTTAAAAGCGATCACCAGCTTTTTGATGAACTCGCTCTGTCCGTATACTTTTTCTCCCACGGCATCGGCAATTCCCTTAAAAGCATCCAGCGCGTCCTCCCCTTCCAGTATCTGCGGCTGCAAAGCTGCGGCTTCCTCGCTTTTCTTTACATAAGGCGTCGCGGCAACACTTCCATCCGACCTGGTCTCGCCTATGCCGAAATCTTTTGCCAGATTGGAGTTGAGCTCTTTCAGCTGCTCATCGAGCATGGCGGAATTCTGCATAAGAGTTTCATTCATGGCGCTGACGCCGGCGTCCGCTTTTTTATTGCTGCCCTTTAAGCTCTCCGTCATCCTGCCCACATCTTTGATCTGCTGGGTGAGGGCGTCCATTATGCCGTTGGAAAAAGTGGTCTTGGGCAGAGTAGCCTGCCTTCCGGTAAGCTTTACCAGATTCTCGGCAAGAGAGCCGCCGTTCTTTTTCATCATCTTTTCGGCCTGTTCGATCTCTTCAAGAGTATAGTCGCTGCCCTTCATCGATGATAAGATGTCAAACATGTCACTCATTGGTTTTCCCTCCTATTAAAGCTCCTCAGGATGACACTGCAGTATTCGTCACGCCTTATCTATACGCAAAGAATAATCGCTTCTGTCCAGTGAAAAATTAACATTATAATACGGATCGCCCTTATCAAGGACTTCCTTCCATTTGCTGCGGAAATGTTCGCACTCGCTCTCATAACGCTCTGCGCCGGGGCCGGAAAGATCTGTACCCCTCGACGCCGATTCGTAATGATACAGTTCGCAGAAAGGCGTCCAGATATTCAGAAGTCCTTTCTCACGCAGCTTAAGACAAAAATCTACATCATTCAGCGCCACGCGGAAATCTTCATCCAATCCGCCCACGCTTTCGTAAAGACTCTTCTTTACCATAAGGCACGCGCCTGTCACGGCGGATACATCCTGCGCATAACACAGGCGTCCCATATATCCCAGATTCTCGTAATTGACCCTGTAATGACTGTGCCCCGCGGTACGGTGCGCTCCCAGCTTGAGCACTATGCCTGCATGCTGTATGGTCTTGTCGGGATAATAAAGCTTGGCTCCCACAGCTCCCACGTCATCGCGTTCCGCATACATAAGCAGCTCTTCCAGCCAGTTTAAGCTTATCACTTCCGTATCGTTATTAAGCAGCAGCAGATAATCGCCTGTTGCCTGCTGCGCTCCAAAGTTATTTACTTTTGAATAATTAAACTCACCCTTATACTCGATCACCCTGATCTTAGGATGGCTCTTTAATTCCTCATAATATGCAAAGATCTCAGGGCTGTGCGAATTATTCTCTATGATTATTATCTCGTAATCCTTGTAGGTGGTCTTTTCTATGATTGAATCTATGCAGCGCTTCAGCACATCTTTCTGCTCGCAGTTGGGTATCAGTATCGATACCTTTGCGCTGCGCAGCAGGGGATAATGTATGCGGAATATGGTCTCGAAAGCCCTTGTGGATTCTATGCGGAAATTATCGTAACCGCACTTTCTTAAATGATCCGCCACCGCGCCTTTTGCCGCTTCGATGGCGTATTCCTTTGCGCTGATATCGGCAGCCACGCTGCCCTTGTGCGAACGCCAGTAATAAAGTATCCTGGGTATATGAACTATATGCTTCGCAGCCGAAGTAAGACGCAGTATCATATCATGATCCTGACTGCCGTCAAACTGACTGCGGAATAATTCCGTTCCTTCCAGCAGGCTCCGTTTAAATACCGAGAAATGACAGATATAATTATTTGCCCTTAGATTATCGGGTGAATAATCCGGCTTAAAATGCAGGGTTATCATGTTATCCACGCTGCTGCCGTGGAAGGTGGTCTCATCGCAGTAGATATAATCCGCATCCTCATTGCAGATGGCTTCCATGTAATAGAAAAGCGCTGCGGGATGCAGGATATCATCATGATCATAGAGTCCGATAAAATTCCCTGTAGCCATTTTGAGACACTCGTTGGTATTCCCCGAGATGCCTTCATTTTTTTCAAGTTTTTTATACTTTATACGGCTGTCCTTTTCCGCTTCTGCCCTGCAGTATTCACCTACATAGGCATGCGCGTCGTCGGATCCGTCCGCCAGGCACAGTTCCCACTTTTCATAGGTCTGCGTCAGCACCGCGTTTATCGTATCCTTCAAAAAATCTTTTGGAGTGTTATACAAAGGCACCAGTATGGAAAAGGTCACATCTTTGTCAAACTTAAAAGCTCTCTGCCTTGCAGCCTCTTCCTCATTTGGAAAACTGGCTGTGCCATGCTGTATCCTTGCCTTTTTTTCTATGCTCTTGCTCTTCAGCTTTCTGGCTATGCCTCTGGGGCCTCCCAGATTCTTTAATCTGTTCTTCTGGCGTATAGCCCAGTGCATGCACACGCGCAGTGGTTTGGAAAGTTTCCATGCCGCGCTGTTCTTTATCCTGTCTATCTGTCTCTGCTTATCCTCTGCAAGAGCCTGCGCCTCCGAAAGTCTGGTCGCCAGCTGCAGATTCTGATAACGCAGTTCATCCAGCTCTTTTTCAAGCTCTTCTGTTGTAGGCTTGTTACTGTCACTCATTGACCGGTCCTTATGCTCTTTCTTCTTTTCTTAACAGGGGCATGTCGCCCTCTTTCACTTTCATGAAAGTATCCGTATATCTGACAAAGATCTTCCCGTTCTTTTTTGATACAAAATACAGACCTATCCTGTAATCGCCGTCTCCCAGATCATCGGTGGATATCCTGGCAACAAAGCCGGCCATATCCGCGCCCTGCTGGTCCTTAAGCACGGTCTTTACATCAGGACGGTATTTGGAAAATACATCAACAATATGCGCGATGCCATCTTCCGTTATCAACAGAAGCTTTCTTTCAAATTCCCAGAGCGGCTGCTTCATGGGCGCCATCCAGCCTTCTATCTTCCACTGTCTGTGATAGCTGCCGTCATCCGCAAATTCGTAATATACATCTGCGCTGTCTATGCAATACTGCGGGTTGATATCAAGCCCCAGCCTGCGCCTTATCTTTCCGCCCGGTGTTTCGGCCGGAATGCTTATCTCATCGACCTTCGATACCGCGCCCCTCTTCTCGTGATCGCTCAGGCTGTTTACATTATAATCCACATCCAGTCTGGTCTGTACCAGATTCCTGTTATAGAAAGGATCCCTGCCGTAAAGCTGCGGATGTCTCTTGTAGAGCTCGAGCCATTCCCACATCCTTCTGGTCTTTCTTGCATCGCTTTCATCGCTGCCGCGGCTTACGGATTCATGATGGATAAGTATCGCATCGTTTCGCTGTACATTAAGCCAGCCCTTCTCATAAAGCGAAAAGCACAGATCCACATCATTGTAAGCCACTACCAGTTCTTCAAAGAAACCACCCACGGCATTGAACTTAGTTTTCTCGACTGCCAGGCAGGCGCCTGTCACTGCTATCACATCCCTGTCGCAGAGATTCATGCCGTGATATATGCTGCCTTCATCCGGGCATCCCCCCATTTTATGAACAGGTCCCAGTATAGTATTGGTTATGCCTGCATGCTGTATGCGCGGTATTTCGCCTCTCACATAAGGATAATAAAGCTTTGCGCCCACAGCTCCCACATGGGACTGCATGGCAACGGCGGCCATGATGCTCAGCCAGTCGCGGCTTATCACTTCGGTATCATCGTTTAAGAAAAGCAGCACCTCGCCGTTTGCGTGCCGCGCGCCTATATTGCACATGCGTGAAAAATTAAACTGCATGCGCTCGTAGATGTATTCGTAATGATATACATCCTTCATTTCCTCATAAAGCTTACGGTTCTCATCCGTCGAACCGTTATCGACTATCAGAAGCTCCATATCGGGATAATCCGTCAGGCTGGTTATTCCGATAAGGCAGCGCTCCAGCATATCGGGATGATCCTTCGAAGGTATGATGATGGAAACCTTTACAGGCTTGCGCCCGGGAAAATCCGGAACTATATGTTTTTCTTCCGCATCCTTTATCTCGGCAGGTCCGTTATATACTATCATGTCCAGATGATAAGGTCTGGTAGTCCTTACCAGCACCTCCAGAACAGCGTCCAGATCATACGGATCCCTTAACTGATTGAGCTTATCCTTGATAAAGCTTTTGCGCATCGCCACCAGACTGCCGAAATATGGAAGCGATTCATAAGTATCCGGTGACCAGTCGGGCTTGAACCAGGGCGATGTGCGCTCGCCCTTTTGCAATTCCACATCCTCATCGCCATAGATGATGTTTACATCCGGATCGTTCTTAAAGACTTCATACATCTTTGCGATCGCGATGCCGGGAACCTTTCCGTATTCCTTATGAAATATAATATAATCCTTATCCGGCAGATAATCGGGTATGCCCTTTTCATAATATACCAGGGCAAAGTGATCCATCAGGCTCATATCGCCGCCTGCCAGAGGCTCGTTATCTTTTATCCACTGTCTGTAAGGATACAGAGAACGGTTAAGCTCTTCACCATATTCTTTTTTGGCTTTTTCTTCCCATTCTTTCAAATCTGATCCACCTTGAGTATAGTATCTGCCTTTCGGAAAAGGCGCTGTCTCGATATCCTGCTCTTTGCTTCCACCCAAAGGCTGTATTCTCCGCTCTTCAGCGCCGCTCTGTCTATCTTAAGAGCCAGCCCCGACAGTCCTATGTGCTTCTGCTTAACATATATCTCTTCAACATCTGCGCGGTAACGGCGCTGCACGGGCAGCAGATATCGTTTTCCGTTCCCTTCCAGATATGCATAATAATTATAATCCGCATTATCCCAATCCTGCACATGCACATGCATATCTATCAATATGCTCCTGCCGGTGGGGTCATACCCCATCTCATCGACCTTTATTATAAGCGCTTCATTAACCGGCGAAAAGCCTTTTTTATCCTTGACTGCCTGCAGTTCTTTTACGGGCTCCAGTTTTTTGATCTCGTACGGATGCGCTTCCTCATAGATCCCGCTTTCATCGCTTAAGCGCAGGTGTTCAAAGGGATCGACGGCTATAAGATCCGGATGGCGCTCATAAAGCTTGTTAAGCTCTGCGCGCAGACGCTGCTTTTTCTTTTCGTCTATCCTGTCATCGCCGCGGGACGCCGATTCAAAGTGCAGCATCTTAACATCATTGCGCACCACATTGCGCCTGCCCGACTCGTGCAGGCAAAGACACATATCCACATCATTATATGCAACGGGCAGCCCTTCAAAAAAGCCCTCCGTCTCGTTAAAGACTTTTCTGCTTATAGCCAGGCACGCTGCCGTTACGGCGATCACATTCCTGACTCCGCGGTTGCGTCCCCTGTCAAAGCTCACGCTGTCAGTCAGTCCTTTAAGCTTGTGAACCGGACCTCCGCAGGTATTTGATACTCCGCAATGCTGTATCTTATCGCCTGCTCCGGGATATAAGAGCTTGCAGCCCACAGCGCCTATGCCGGGCAGCATAGCCTGTCCCCACATGCGCTCTATCCAGTCCGAAGTAATCACCTTGGTATCGTCATTCAAAAAGATCAGCAGATCCCCGTCGGCCAGCTTGGCTGCGTCATTGCACATCTGTGCAAAATTAAACTCCGCCTTGCGGTAGACATAGCGCAGATCATATTCGCGGGCCAGACTTTCATACTTTTCTTTATTAAGGCCGGCAGAGCCGTTGTCCGTCACTATTATCTGTACATCACGATATGTGCTGTTTTCCCTGATGGAACGCACGCATTCATCTAAAAGCGCAGGATGATCCTTTGTGGGTATTATCACGCTGACGCCCTTGCCCTTCTTCTCAAAAAGCGGATAGGTACAGCCGTCACGGTCTGCTTTAAATTCTGCCTTTATCCCATGGCGGGATAAATAAGCTTCCCTTACATCATTATACTCAGGGCCGCAGCATAAAGGATCCGCGATCAGCATATTCCCCTGATTTTTAACCTCTGCGGCAACGGTATGAAATACCGGTCTGTTATTGACATGCATGGGCACGCCCAGATCCGCCAGCTGCAGGCAGAGCGCATATATAAACTTAAGTCCCTTTTCTTCCGCAAACTGCGACGGCAGGGCTGCGCAGGCGCTGCCCAGAGCGCTGCGGCGCACGGCAAAAATGCCGCCTGTATACAGATAAGAAAACAGCGTATCAACAGACCAGTCAGGCTTGTAATACGGATAACGACAATATCCGTCTGCGCACAGCACGTCCTCATCGGCATACAGCCACAGGCTTTCTTTATCCGAATCAAATCGACTTTCTATCGTGCCGGCTGCATCCAGTTCCAGCTTGCCGCCGTCGGCTGCAAAGATCACAAATTCACTCTCGCCTTTAGCCACATCACAGCAGGCTGCCGAATAAGGCACCAGCACACAGCGTCTTCCCAGCTTGCGCTCCTTGACCTCGGTCATAGCGCCGGGTTTATAGCTATAGGGATCCTTCTGCCTTTCCAGTTCTTTATTATAATCTTCCAGAGCCTTCTCATGCCAGGAAGCCTGCAGTCTGCGCTTGATGCCTCCCTTAACCTGAACTTCCGGCTCCGGTTCTTCTTCATGCGCGGGAAGTTCCTCATCGGCAGCATTGATCACGCCATTGCCCATAAGCTCATTTAATTCACCCAGAGCCAGCCTGCTGCCGGTAACGCTCTTCTGAAACTCCCTCTCTTTATTCCAAAGAGCCTGCATATCAAAGACTTCGGGCAGTTCGGGGATGGCTTCCCGCGCCAGCTCCATATCAAGCTTGGCGCCCAGGGAATTGTATTCCTTAAACAGATATATGCCCCTGATGGCGTTGTCGGGATAACCGCCTCTCTCTTCTCCGGCCCATTCGTAATCAATGAGGGTCCATCCGTCATCGCTCTTTATAAGATTTGCAAGCTGTATGTCGGGATCAGCGATCACACCATTGCCGTTGTATTTCTGTATCCTGGCATATTCGGAAAGGAGAGCTTTTATCTCTTCCCTGTCGTTTTTTCTGATAGCCGCATCCAGCAGTTCTTCCATTGTGCTGCCCTTGATATATTCAAAACGCACGCCGCTGCCGTCTTCCGTAAGCGTAACATCGCAGAGCTTTAATCCGCTGCCTTTAAAAGTGATCTCCAGCTTTTCCTTAAGCCCGGGGATCTTTTTAACATGCTCTGCCGCTTCCGCGGTCATGGGATATTTCTCAACAAAGACGCCCCTGTCATTTTTTATGATATCCGTTCTGATCGCATAAAGCTTGTCCCTGTCATTTGAATACTTGCTGTAGACCACATCGGGTCTCTTACCCAGCACCAACAGATAGGAATTGGAAAAAACAGGAAAGAGTCCGTCACGTATCACGGAATCATAAGCTTTTCCCTCATCAAACAATTCCATTCTGTCACGGTCGAGCTTTAGTTTATTGGTATTAAGCTCACCCTGCAGCGGCAGGCGCTCATCCGAATAGAGGCTTAACATGAATTTATAATCCGGATAGGGATAATAAAAATGATATTCCCCGACTCCTTCGGCTTTTAAAAGCTTCTCCAATGCGGGTCTTGAAAAGGTCCTTACCACGCCGCCGTCGGGATAATCTTCGAGTCCCTTAAAGAACTCTCCAAGATGATCCTCCCTCGCGCCGCCAAAGTACTTCATGCCGAGACGGTTTTCTATTGCTATCACAATGATCCCGTCTTTCGCAACATGCTTTCTGATTATCTTTAAAAAGCTGCCGTAAGGATCCTCATCATGTATATAGCTTGCGGCATATTCAAATACGCCTATCAAAAATACAGCGTCGTAATCCGTATCAAGACCGGGCTCTATATCCTCAAAGTTGCCGACATGTATGCACATGTTCTGCGCGTCTTTATGCCTGTTGGCATTGATAAGGCTGCGCTTTTTGGAGAGCTCTACGCAGTCCAGCTTTCCGGCTTTTTTCAGCAGTGCGCCGCTTATGGCGCCGCAGCCCGCGCCCACTTCAAGTATCTTTGCTCCGGGCTTAAGATCGATCCAGCTGACAATATTCTCCCTTAAGTCCGATAAATGGTACAGTATAGGCCACTTAAGCCTCTGCGCGATTATTGAAGGGAATTCCTGCTGCGCATGGCTCTCGGCTATTTCGAGAAGCTCGTCTTCAACCTCGCCGTCACAATAGAGATCCTCTCCACCGTACTTCGAAAGATCAAGCTCTACTTTTCCTATGTATTCTGTGGTATCGCTGCCACTCATAAGTCTTTTATCTCTATCCTCGAATTCATATCATAAAATCCCACGGTATTCTTATCCGATATCACCGTAACATGCAGCGCATCGTAAAGTCTGTGATATACCGTGAAATCTTCGCCTTCATATCCCGTCACGCCAAAAGAGAGCAGATATTCCCCGCCCTGCAGATCCACCTTCTGTGTAAAGATGATCTCTTTTTTTTCACCGGCTTTAGTGTCCGATAAAAAAGACTTTTCAAACATGGTATTGGTACCGGTGATATCAGTGCCCTTAACATCCTTAAACGTAAAAGCAAATATGGGAGCCGGCAGATCCTCCTTTATGCTCACTATCATGTGTATCGAGCATTCGTCTCCCTTGATAAGGGCGTTGGTCTTAACACCCTTTTTATCGCATACATACACTTCTTCTATCTCGGCTTTTCCGGATCCGTATTCCAGAGCCTCGCTGTTTTCTCCGGGCGCGCCGCCGACATTAATGCTTTCATCCGCATCATACTGACCCACCAGCACCTGCTTATATACATCGAGCATCTCCTTGGGTCTGCCCTCGCCCAGCTTCTTTCCCTTTTCCAGCAGTATCACCCGGTCGCAGTACTTTGCTATGCTGGACATATCATGGCTTACAAAGATAATGGTCTTACCCTGGGCTTTGAATTCCTCAAACTTGCGGTAGCACTTGGCCTGGAAAAAAACATCGCCTACGGAAAGAGCTTCATCAACTATCAGTATCTCGGGATCGATGTTGATGGCCAGCGCAAAAGCCAGACGCACAAACATACCTGATGAATAGGTTTTTACGGGCTGATAAACAAAATCGCCGATATCCGCAAAGTCCAGTATATCCTGCAGCCTCCCGTCTATCTCCTTTTCGGAAAAGCCCGTCATCGTGCCGTTTAGATATATGTTTTCAATACCCGTATACTCATTGTTAAAACCTGCCCCCAGTTCCAGCAGCGCCGATATGCGGCCGTTCACCTTTACCTCGCCTGCGGTGGGCGTGAGGACTCCGGTTATTATCTTGAGTATGGTGGATTTACCGGAACCGTTGGTCCCGATAAGTCCTACCGTTTCTCCCTTAGACACGCAAAAACTCACGTCGCTTAAGGCGTGATGATCTTTGTGCCTGGGGCGCCTGGTCAGATGAAGAGCCTCCCTTACGCGGTCGGAATTCTTCTCATACAGGCGGTAGGTCTTGCTCAGATTTTTAACTTCGATCACAGTATCCATGTATGTTTATCGGCAGGCAGTGATCTTGCTCCCTGTCTACGATCCAAGATCTGATTTTATACGGTAAATGCATTAAACTACTGCGCTTGCTATAAAACATCGGCAAAGTGCGGCTTTAGATTCCTGTATACACTTCGTCCTATCAAAAATATCACTGCGGTAAACGCCCAGAAATACAGGTTTATCCAGCCTTCCTGCCAGAACCATCTGCCTTCAAATAACGCGCTTCTGTATCCGTTCACTATGTAATAAACCGGATTGAGTTTAAACAGCAGGCGCAGGGGTTCCCATTTTCCTTTTAAAAACGATATGTCCCAGAGTATGGGCGTAGCCCACATGCCTATCTGCAGCAGTATGTTTACGATCTGGTTTAAGTCCCTGAAAAATATGACCACCGAGGAGCTGATATAGGAGAGACCCAGCACCAGCGCAAACATGCACAGGCTGTAATAAGGCAGCTGTATCATATGTATGTCCGGCTTCATGCCATATACAAAGTACAACACCACCAGCACAAACATAAAGAAGAGATGCACAAAGCTGGCGCCCACCATCTTTACAACAGGCAGAAGCTTTATCTCGAACACCACCTTCTTTACCAGATAATGGTATTGAAGGAAGGCCTGCATGCCCTGCATCACGGTCTCGTTAAAATAAAACCAGGGCACCAGTCCCGCGGTAAGCCATAATACATAGGGCGTTTCTATTCCGCTGGCCAGAAGCTGCGAACGGTTGTCAAAGACCACTTCAAAAACAAAATAGTACAGGATCACAGTTACTACCGGCTGCACCAGCGCCCATATCACGCCCAGATACGATCCGGCATAACGCGTTTTGAAATCATTCTTCGCCAGCTTCCATATCAGCCTGCTTTTATCGGGAGCACGGTTCATTTGCGGTATTCCTTAATGCCTCCCCAGTTTCTGTCGCGCTCTATTATATTGAGCTCCATGCCTTCGGGGATAGGCCACTCGATCCCTATATCGGGATCGTTATAACGCAGACCGCCCTCATCACCGGGATGATAAAAATCGCTGCATTTGTAGCAGAACTCCGCATAATCGGAAAGAACCAGAAAGCCGTGTGCAAAGCCTTCGGGAACAAAGAACTGCTTTTTGTTCTCTTCGGAAAGAAGCTCCCCGTGCCATTTGCCGAAAGTCTCTGAGCCTTCACGCAGATCCACGGCCACATCAAATACTTCTCCGCGTATCACGCGCACCAGCTTGGCCTGGGGATGGTTTATCTGGAAATGAAGTCCTCTCAATACACCCTTTGTGGATGAAGACTGGTTATCCTGCACGAATACCTTATCTATGCCTGCTTCTTTAAAATCGTTATACTGATAGGTCTCCATGAAATAACCGCGCGCATCGCCATGGACGGCGGGGGTTATTATCTTAAGACCTTCTATCTCGCAGGTTTCTACTGTAAGCTTTCCCATATGTGTGTGTGTTACTCCTTTCATTTATT
>CAMOEK010000061.1:0-13671 GCA_946612125.1 uncultured Lachnospiraceae bacterium
TCTATGCGCGCCAGGAGCTCCTGTATATCAAAAGGTTTGGTCATGTAATCGACTGCACCGTTTCGCAGAAGCCCCACTTTGTCAGCTATATCCGCCTTAGCGCTGAGCACGATGACAGGTATGCCTTTTATCTTAGTAATGAGTTCTTCTCCGCTTATGCCGGGCAGCATCAGATCCAGCAGTATCAGATCCGGCCTGACATCAGAAAGAAGCAGCAGCGCTTCGGTTCCCGAATAAGCTGCCACCACATCATAACCTTCTGTTAAAAGATTTTCGACCAGCATATCGCTGATATGCTGGTCGTCATCTACTATCATGATCTTTTTCATCAATCGTTCCATCAGCTGAAGAGATTCATAATACCCGATATCTTATCAACCGTATCCATTACGCCGCTCTTTGCAGCCGTTGATCCGGTAGGTCCGGTTGCAGCAGTCTGAGTGTAGCTGGTCTGTCCTGCCGATCCGCCCGTAAGCATGACCGGAGCCAGCCAGATGGTTCCGCTGCCACGATATACATTTACTAAGCCCTCACCGGATACCGCTGATCCTATAAGACTCTTGGAAGATTTCTCCACAGTGAATTCAAGTGACGGAGACCAGGCCATTGCCATATTTCCGTCTATCTTCATGATATCGTTGTTCAACTGAACCTCTATTACCTCTTCCATCGGCACAACGCTCTCAAGAGCAGCTACGCCCTGTCCGGTAAGGCAAAGATTAAAGAGACCCTCACCGCCCAGAACCGCCGAAGACAGATTATTTCTGGCTACAACCCTCTGCTGAACATTGCCGTCACAGGCAAGGAAAAGACCGTCGTCAAGAACAACACCGCCACCCCAGTTTGCCAGATCGATAAGCAGTATATGACGATAGGTGGGCTCCAGCATCAGCTGTCCGTTGCCATGATACACGGGTTTAACCGCTGTTTCTCCGGTCATCTTGGAAGTAACCATTTTTCCCAAAAAGTCGCCTGCGCCCTTTATGCCGCTATTCATTTCCACATTTCCGGCCATCCACTGCATTGCCCCTGCCTGGATGATAACGCTTCCGCCGTTTAAATTTACCAGAAGCTGGCGTCTCTGCACATTCATCTGTGAGCAGAAAAACTCTTTTCTTGCAGAAAGCTTGCTTACGCTCATATCTTTTGCGTACTCGACCACCTGCATATTGCCCAGCTCACTTCTGACTTTAACATTCTGACTGCTAAGCATTGAATTCTGTATCATATCTCTGCCCCCTTATACTGCTGTAGGCGCCATAAGGATGGAACCTGTCCCACGGTATACATTTACCAGACCCTCGCCTGATACTGCCGATCCCAAAAGACTCTTGGAAGATTTTTCCACCGTAAAATCAAGTGATCCCGACCATGCAATAGCCATATTGCCATCGATCTTCACAGTGTCATTCTGCAGATTGAACTGTATAAGCTCGGTCCTGGGAACAGGGCTTTCCAGAACTGCTATGCCCTGTCCGTTAAGGCAAAGGTTAAAGAGACCCTCACCGCCCAGAGCAGCAGAAGAAAGATTCTTTCTGCTGACGATCTGCTCCTGCAGTGATTTATCACATGCAAGGAAGAGCCCGTCCTGAAGCACTATCGATCCCCACTGCGACACATCCAGCATAATAATGTGTTTGTAAGTAGGCTCCAGCATCAGATATCCCTGTCCGCTATACTCCGGCTTAGCCATGGTCTCGCCGGTAACTGCAGCGCCTACCATTTTTCCCAGGAAGTTCTTGCCTGTTACGCCTGATACCATGTTGACATTTCCCAGCATCCACTGCATTGCGCCGCCCTGCACCTTAACAGCGGTGTTATTCAGCTCGCAGAGCACCTGACGTTTCTTAACGTTCATCTGCGCTGCAAAGTACTCTGTCTCAGCTGCATCGGGAGAAACCGAAAGATCTCTCTGATGCTCGAGCACGCGGAAACACCCCTGCTGATCGATACATACCATGTTCTTGTTGTCAAAGAAATTGTTTAACTGAAACATTTTACTCCTCCTTTTAAGTATTTATATATTTTACCGGGGCTTCCATCATTAAGGATTTCCCCTTTGCCCATCAGAGACTATCCTCCTTAACAAGCGCTACTCCGATTTTACCACACATAGATGATATTTACATTAATTTTTGCATTTTTTATTGAGGATAGCCAGCGGCGCATGATGCATGAGCAGCCAGACCCATTCACATACAAGACAGGTGTAGTTTCTGCAAAAATGTTCTCTTACGTTCTCACCGGCCATCCAAAGATTGACATCCTCTTCATACCTGATAAAGGGGGTTGTTACATGGTTTTCCTTAAACAGACATTCTTTTCGCTCCCCTATAGGAAGAACATACTGTTCCTCATTACACTCCTTGCCAAAACTGTAAAAGCATATCTCCATGAGGTTTCCTATATTAGGCGCCACGCCCTCGTTCTCCTCCCAGAGCCGGACGTCTTCTTTTAACCAGATGTCAAAGTATGTCTCCAGACCGGCCACCTTCATAACATCTTCAATGCTGATCTTCATCCACATCCTGACGGTTTTGCTCCCTCCCATCTTCAATGCAGAAAGAAGCATGTAAAGCGAGGACGTCACATATCCGCGTACAAATTTTTCCCTGATACTCATAAGGGATTCGACATATGTGCGGGAAACGTCACCAATTCCGGATATTTTAGCGTATTCCCCGACCCAGCAGGGATCCTCACCATCATTAAAGACCTCATTTGTCAGCTCCCTCACCGGAGTATACATTAAGTTCTTAGCCGCATTAATGATCCCGGCCGGGCTTATCGCCCGACCGGTCTTTACATTTGCCAGTATCTCGTCAAGACTTCTGCGCTCCATTAACCTCACCTCCTTATATGCTGGATACATCAGTAATTGTCGATATCATCAGGACTCATCGAATAAGGCGGGATCTTCTCCACCAGCTGGGCGTTCTGTCCGCGGGTAAAGAGCCACTCATGCTTAAGATCCAGCTTCAGGATGCTCTCGGGAAGTTTACCTGCCTTCTCGGCAAAGAATCTGGCAGTATCCACATCCTGTCCGCCCATATAGAGCATGGTATCGCAGTTATTGATGATCGTAGACGCCTGCCCTTCATTATACATGCCGTTAAGCTGGCTGATGGACTGCAGCATGATACTCACGCTTATCTCACGGGAACGGATCACGGACACTATCTTATCAAAGTCAGGTATATATACGTTTGCAGCAAAATCGTCGAGCATGATATGCACGGGCATCTTCAGGCGGCCGTCAGGCTGGCTGTCCGCCTCCCTGCAAAGGCTCTGGAAAAGCTGTGTATAAAACACATTTACTATACCATCCATAGAGCGGTCGGTATCGCTTACATTCACGAAGATCGCCGTTTTTTCGCGCCCGCATGCCGCCAGATCATATCCGGGCCTGCAGAGCATCTCGCGGTTCTCATCATAGTCAAAGATCTCAAGGCCGTTAGCAACAAACTGTACTATGGAAGCCCAGCACTTCTCCGCAGGAAAGTTGGGCGCATACATGTGATACTTTCTGACTGCAAAGCTGTCCGGATCTTCTTCTTCAAGCGCAGCAAAGAAGGATACTTCCTTATCCTTTTCCCTGCTGTTGTTCATCGCAGTAACCTCGGCTGTCATCTGGCGGAAGAGCCTTACCACAGAACCGAAATGCTGTTCAGCTTTGGGCAGGACCTCCAGCACATAAGCCATAAGGCTTACCAGTACCATCTGCGCGGATTCCGGCCAGAAGGGATCCTTTTCGTACCTGTCCTTGGGAATAAGCAGACTTGCTATGCGCTGCAGATCCTGCTGTCTGTACGAATCAACAGTGACCTCATGTACATCAGGCGCCAGCACCTCCTCACCGTCTTCATCATAGATGCCCGGAAAGATGACGTTTCTGATCTTCTTTTTGTAACGGGCCACCGAATCCAGAGGGTTGTAGGGCGAAGAATTCTCAGGATTTACAAAATCGAAGAGCAGCGTCTTGTAGCCCCTTCTCTCCAGCTCCTTGCGGTGTCTGCGATGAAGCAGTCCCTTTGTATCCACGACCACCAGGCTTCCGCCGGTGCTGTACATATTGGGCTCCACGTACGAACCGGTTTTGCCGCAGCCCGATATGCCGGTGACCAGTATGTTATTGTTAAGACCGGTCTCCCTGCTGTTTTCGGAGTGTTTCAAGCCCTTCGCAAGTATGCGATAGGATGATCTGTTGCCTGCTGCCTTGCTCTCAAAATTCATCATAGCTTTTCTCCTTTTTTATCTGAAAGTTAACGGTTAACAGGTTCCCCGCTCACAGGATCGCTTTCGCGATACCTGTGGCGATGCCGAAGTCGATAGCTTCCTGAGCTGTCAGATAGCAGTCTTCCTTCGTTTTTTCATAGACCTCTTCAAGCTTCCTGCCGCAGCGCTCGGCGATGATCCCCGCCGTAACAGCCCTGGTCTCCATAAGCTGCGCCGCCTCTTTCTCAAGCTCGAGAGCCCTCTTGCTGCCGCTGAGTCCGGCGATCAGGGGATCGTGGATCATGATCTTGGTATGGGGCAGCATCTCGCGTTTTTCGCCTGCCAGGAAAAGTATCGATCCCATGCTGGCTGCAGTGCCTATACATACGGTGCGGACGGGGCTCTTTAACATGCGGATGGTGTCATAGACTGCCAGTCCGCTGACCACTTCACCCCCGGGGCTGTTGATGCACAGGGTGATCTCCTCTCCGGGCTCCTCCATGTCCAGATGCAGAAGATACTCTATCAGCTGGTTGCTGCTGGCAGGATTCACCTCTTCGGTGAAGAAGAGGATCCTCTTGCGCAGCAGGCTGCTTTCGGGCGTGAAGGAATCGATACCTCTCGATGATTCGTGTAAGATACATCCATTCATGGCTTTTCTCCTTTCTTTACTCAGGCGCAAAGACGCGCGTTTTTCTTTTCACTTATATTGCCCTTTTCGGGTTTCAAGCCGGATATTTTCCGGCTGTTCACCAGTATCCTGCCCTTTCTCTTTTTAGTGGGCGATACCATGCGCAGCGTGAAGGAGTATATACCGTCGGTAAAGCTGAAGCTGTGGCAGCCGTTCTTATCCTTGCGGATCCTCACTTCTGCCCTGCAGATGTTCATCTGGGGGAATTCGATGCGGCTCTTTACATAACGCTCCACCATGCTCTGCACTTCGGCGTCTACTTCTCTCTGCTTAGCGTAGGAGTACTTTTCCTTATTACTGTCCGATCTGCTCTCCTTTACCAGATCGGCGTAGTAAAGCCTGAGCTGGTCTATTGCAAGGGAGCGGCACTCCACTCCTGCAAACATTTCAGACACTATCTTGTACATTGCGTACTCATACTGATACTGTCTGGTTAACGGGTTAGTGTAATTAATTCTTAACATAGCGCTTATCCTCCTTAATTTTGGATCGATATTCTACGGTTTCCATGTTGCCGGCCGCCTGCGCTCATATGCGCTTATACCTGCCGGCAAAATTGATAAAGCTGCTGTGTGGTTGTCCTCCCCTGTACGCTCACTGTCACTCAGACAGGTCGTCGCGACACTCCTTTCCTGTGCGCTCGCTGCCGCTTAGGCAGGTCGTCGCGATACTTGGCAGCGGTGACCGGCCGCTGCTTCCCCGGGAAGGGCTTTGCTTCTATTCCATATGCAATTTTCAAGGAATCGTCCGGAAATTTTCCGGCAACGCGTTCACGGCGGTCATGAAACATGCTCTTCGCTTCAGCGCCACCGATCGCCATATGGCTCTCGGGACGGGTCGAAAAGTGTAAAGACCACCCTGCGGCGGTTTTTGCGAAAAAAGCGCAAAAAGCCCCTGTCAACGCGTTCCAATACCAATACCGATTCCTAAACTAAATTGTGGATTTTAAATAAGTGTTAGAATTACACTATACCTTTTAATAATGCAGGCGTATTGCCCGTCAATCAATTGAATCGCCCTTACGGGTCTGATGTTTTATGCGGCATTTCTGCCCTTGGTTTAAAAAAAGCTGTTCCGTCTGGATTAGCGGAACAGCATTTATGATAGCATATGTAAAACTATACGTCAAGCATTTTTTTAATTTTTTATCCTCTGGGCTGACCGTCCCTGGCATGCACTTCCTGTTTGATCTTGTACATTATATTATCGGCTTCCTTTACATAGTCCTGAAGGTTTGCCTTACCCTCCGGATCGGTTATCACATATCCGCAGCTTGCAGATATCTCATATGGCTGGGAGCCGTCATGATTCTTTAATTCCAGGAATGCCAGAATGGAATGCCTTACTGCCACAGCGCCTTCTTCATCGCAGTCATCGCCCACGATCAGGAATTCGTCACCACCAAAACGCACGCCTATCCAGTTTTCCTTCAGCACATATTTAATGGATCCGGCTACTGTCTTTATGGCATTATCGCCATGAAGATGTCCGTACTGGTCGTTGATGCGCTTCATATAATTGATATCTACAAACATGACCAGCATGGGTTTTTTCTCACGTTTGCACTGCTCAAAAAGAGCCATGGCCTTCTCTTCATAAGCCAGGCGGTTATAAAGCCCTGTCATGGGATCACGGTTATAGATCTTGGTCAGATCCTTATTCAGATTTTCAAGCCTCAGATTTATGCGCAGCAGCTTAAGCGACTGCTGAAGCTTCTCGAGATAAGGAGAAAGCATATCCAGCTTCATGATCGGGGGATCATCAACAAACAGCATATAGCCGTAATTGTACTGGAAATGATGCAGCGGAACAAAGAAATAAACCTTCTGCTCTCCGTCTTGCTTACTGTATTGGGGAACCAGTTCACGGCGCGTGGTCTTTCCCATTTCAACTATCCTGCGGTCCTTCATCGCTACCACGACTTCCATCTTTTCCTTGTAGCCGTTAACAAAAAGCTCCTCTTCTTTGGCGACGGCATCTTCAAAGTATTCCGAATTTATTACTATATAAAACTCTTCTCCTTCAAATTTGTTATTACGCGCATAATGCTGCTGCATGGAACCCTTAAGCGCTACATAATCCGTCATATCCGCTATGCGCGAGCGAAGTATGCGCTCATACATCTCCAGCGCGCTGGAATCCATATGTCTGCGGTACGAGTTCTGGCAATAATCCTTGCGCAGATTTACATACTGCTCCATATCGGTACAGCCGCAGCTCTCCGCTCGGATAAATCGTGACGGGATCCTGGTATTCGCGGGGCATTCCCTGCCTTCGATCAAGTCAAACAAAACCTCGCAGCAGGCAGATCCGATCATGGTATAATTCTGATCGACCGTGGTGAGCGCCGGGAAGAAAACCTTTCCGTAAGGTATATTATCAAAGCCTGTTACGATCACATCATCAGGCAGGCTCTTTCCCATCTCTATCAGCTCAGTCGCTGCTGCCAGCGCCATTATATCATTTGCCGCAACTATGGCATCAGGCAGGCCTTCTTCGGATTCATCCAGTTTGTGCACCAGTTCTCTGGCTATATTGTTGCCCCAGTCACCGTATATGGTATCTTTCTCTGCCAGCTCCAGACCATGCTCCTTAAGTACCTGCTTAGTTGCTTCAAGCCGGGCCAGATTATCCACATGATCTGCGGTTCCGCCAAGATAAACTATGCGCTTTACCCCGTGTTCCTCCACAAGGTGCGTTACCAGATCCCTCATACCTTCTTCGTTGGTAACGCTCACGCAGGGAACGCCTTCTATCTGCATGCCCACGCTAACCACAGGCACGCCGTTTTCCTTTGCCCTGTTGCATATTTCCACTGCCGCTGCAGGTGAGTTAAGATGTGTGGAAAAAACTATTGCTCCGTCAAACCCGTCTATAAGCCCCAGCTTATAGATGTTCAGCTCGCCCTGATTAATGCCGTGCTCATCACTGTAAGATGCAAAACTAAGGAAAACAAATACGTCAAAGTCCTTTTTTTCAGCATACACCTTTATCCCTTCGATTGCCTCTCTTAAGGAATCCATGCTGAAACCGTTTGCATAAACCGCGATCTTTTTCTTCATAACAACAGCCCTCTCTTAATAACTTATCATAACATCTTCCCATTTACCCGAAATGAATTCTATGTATTCTTCAGGCGGCAGGGGCTTTGAGAAGAGGTAACCCTGTAGGTAATCACAGCCGTTGGCAATGAGTATTTCGGCCATCTCTTTAGTTTCGATGCCTTCTACTACTATCTTTTTGCCAACTTCCTTGATCATGCGTATAGTATTCTTTAATATCTTCATGGAGGCTTCATCATTCATGGCCTGCCACAGTATGCCCTTATCGATCTTTACTATATCAACGGGAAGCTTTATCAGATAGTCTATAGCCGCAAAGCCCGAACCAAAGTCGTCCAGTGAGAAGGTTACGCCTTTGCTGTGGAGATGAGTGATCAGCTCGTTTACGCTCTCCATCCCGTATCCCTTCATTTCGGCCGTCTCTGTGATCTCCAGATTTATCTGACGGAAGTCCACGCCGAATTCCGTAGCCACGCTGATAAGCTGGCTCGCCAGCTCCATGCGGTTGCACTGCTCGGGAGACAGATTTATCTCGATGTACTTAACGCCCTTCGAAAGCACGTCCTGTTCCCTGATAAACTTGCATACGGTACGGAAGACATAATCTCCTATATCATGTATGCGGCCGTTTCTCTCGGCTATGGGTATGAACTCTTCGGGCCCCACAAAGCCCAGCCTGTCATCTTTAAGACGTATCAGCGCTTCGGAACAGGTAAAGGTTCTTGAATGGATATCAAGTATGGGCTGATAGAATACCATGAATCCGTCGTTCTTGATGGCGTTGTCGATCAGACGCAGCACTTCCTTTTCGCGCCTGATGGGCTTGATCAGCTCATCGCTCTCCTGTATGGATATGTCGCTATCGCAGAAGCGGTCTGCGGAGTTCTGCATGATGGTGGTCATCTCGTAACCGTCCACATTCTCACCGTGGACATTTATAAAGCTGATGACCGGCTCCAGATCCAGCGTCACTTCGTCATCGCCTATCTCCAGAACAAAACCGGCTTCAAAGCATTCCTTTATCTGCTTGCGGAGCTGATGGGTATTGGCTACCAGCTTGATGACCGCAAAGCAGTTTAAATCCACATAGTATGCGCTTTTTCCGAATTCACGGCAGATGCGCTCCGCTATTCGTTCGGACAGATCATCCACTCCCATGCGTCCCAGGGAATGCTTGATATTCTCAAAGTCATCTATCTTGATGATGGCCATAAGATAATTTTCTTTGCGGTAACGGTACTGGTCTACAGTCTTGATGAAAGCCCTGCGGTTATAGCACAGGGTATCGGCATACAGATAATACGCCTGATTTTCAAATGCGGTATGTATGAAGAAGAGTATCATCGCGATAACGAAGTTGGAGATCACATGCTGCTTGTGTCCTATCTGGAATATAATAGCCATGCACACGCCGCCCACAAAGAAGAAGATGGACAGCACCTGATAATGGTTAAACATCTTGCGCTTTGCAAAAAAGA
Source organism: uncultured Lachnospiraceae bacterium (assembly GCA_946612125.1). Classification (GTDB taxonomy): domain Bacteria; phylum Bacillota; class Clostridia; order Lachnospirales; family Lachnospiraceae; genus NK4A136. Next base: position 9,447 of record CAMOEK010000061.1, read on the forward strand.
TGGTGATCGCTATGGCCACACATATAAACGCGGTAACATACAGCGAAAGCATCATGGGCCCATGATGATAACCGTCTTCATCGAAGAATATGATCAGCTTTGTTACGGGCGTTAAGAGTATCATCACGGTATCATAGATCAGTATCGCCGAACCTATCAAAAACATGGTCTTTTTAATGGATCCGATCTTCGTTTTACTGTCTACATATAACAGGAAGAGCACGCCCATGAAATTATACAATATTAGGTAAGCCATATTGACGCCATAATTAAACCACATGGGATAACGCTCGGGAAAAGAAATGCTGAAAAATGTCGCAATGTTGACCATGGAAGCCAGAAGGTTGTCGATCAACATTACAAAAAAGATCCTGTTCGATCGAAGAGAATAGTTTCGCTTCATAAAGAACACGACCAAAAGGATACAAGTAGCACCTATAGAAGCTACACAATAATGCGGGTTGTAAAGTAATCCTTCTAACATATTTAGTTAATCGTAACACATCAAAAAAACACTGTCAATCACACAAGATATAGGGCTTTGGACTCTATATCTGGTGCTTGATTTTTGACCTGTAAAATCAGACAATAGACTAGGTATAAATCAATTATAAGAAGGTTTAATAATGGATAAGATCATTGCGATAACCAATCAAAAAGGCGGAGTCGGCAAGACCACGACAGCAGTCAATCTGGCAGCCTGCCTGGCAGAGCTGGGAAAGAAAGTCCTGCTTATCGATACAGATCCGCAGGGCAACGCCACCAGCGGCTTTTCCATTAATAAAGTAGAACAGGAAAACACCATCTACGAGCTGCTGCTGCAGGAGTCATCGATACGCGAGTGCATCATCCCCGACGTCATGCCCGGCGTGTCCGTCATCCCCGCCAATGTCAACCTGGCCGCAGCGGAGATCGAACTGATAGGCATTGAAGATAAGGAATTCATACTGAGCAAAGAGATGGAGTACATCAAAGATGATTTCGATTATGTGATAATCGACTGTCCTCCCGCTCTCACCACCCTTACGCTTAATGCGCTTACCACGGCCAATTCCGTGATCGTGCCCATACAGTGCGAATATCTGGCTCTGGAAGGGCTTTCCGATCTGATCCAGACCGTCAACCTGGTAAAAGAGCGCCTGAATCCTTCCCTTGATCTGGAAGGCATCGTCTTTACCATGTACGACTCCCGCACCCTCCTGTCACAGGAAGTAGTGAACAATGTAACCTCTCACTTCCCCGACAAAGTCTACGAAACAAAGATCCCCCGTAACGTGCGTCTTTCGGAGGCGCCCAGCTTCGGCCAGCCCATCACAGTCTACGACAGCAGATCCACCGGCGCGGAGGCGTACCGCAAACTGGCCGCAGAGATCATTAAAAGGAAATAAATGGCAAAAAATTATAAAAAGAAATTACCCGTATTCATCATCACCTTCCTGCTTGTTTTTATAGCAGGAGGTGTTTTTTTGGTTATGCTGCTTATGCGGCCGGAGCGCAAACTGGCCGGCAAATGGCTCACCAAACAGAGCATAGAAAACGATGCGCTCTCCGCGGCAAAGGAATGGCTGGATTCGGCCAGACTGGGAAATAAAGTAAATCTTGAAGGGATCGACGATATCTCCGTGTCCCTGACGCTCGAGCTGAATAAAGACGACAGCTGGGAAACGTATATAGACGAAGCCGAATACTCTGCCCGCAGCGCCGACGCTTACAAAGCCCTGGCCAAGGGACTCAGAAAACTGCTGATACTGCGCGCTGCGGAACTGGGCGCGGATATAAATGAAGAGCAGGCCGAAGAAGCAATCATGAAAGCCTGCGGACTTTCATCGGATGAATTTGTAAAACAGTACGGCCCCATGCTGCTTCCTGCGGCAGGCGATGCAGGCGCCAAATACAACCGCCGGGGCAGCTACAGCGCAAAGAACGGCATGATCAGCCTTGACGGAAACTCCGAAATGCGCTTTCTGGTCGATGACAGACTGCTGGTCCTGGCTGACGATACCTCAAGCACAACCTATCGCCGCGCAGATAAAGAGCCTGATGCCCCAGTCATTCTGGGAACGCTGTTCTCTCCCATAAAGGCCCATGCCGCAGGCAATAATCATAATATACTCGAGAATCTGAGCCTGGTAGTGGACGGCGGCAGCAGCCATAACATCAAGACCATCCACTATGATTACCTTAATAACCGCTATGTCTCCATGAGGGATTTCGCCGCTGCCTTAAACGGCACGGATAAGCAGTTTGAACTGAGCGTGACCAACGACAGCGTCTCTATCAAGAGCGGCCAGTCCTATATAGGCGTGGGCGGCGAAGGCGATCTCTTCCCCAAAACCCGCCGCGAGCCTGATGAGGAAGATCCGCTCTATAATACCGGCGTCCTCAAAAACAACGCTATGGATTACGACGGCGTAACCCTCAAATATTATACTTTTATAGGAAACAATACCGCAGGCTATAAGGACGCCTATATCAACCTGACCGATCTGGCAATGATGATGGATCTGGATCTTTGGATGGAAGAAGGCAGACTAAAGATAAATACCCACGGATCCTACAGCGTGGATATCGATACGCTTAAAAACGAAGGCTTCTTTGACGAGGTAAACAGCGCGCTGGTAGGCGATGTCACCACAGGCGAGATCTTCATCGCATCTGCTGAAGATATGTCCGTACCCATCGCCAGCACCACCAAGCTCATGACCTACCTCTGCATAATGGACGCCGTGAGCGCAGGCGAGATATCTTTAAACGGCATAGCCACCGTAAGCAAAAAGGGCGAAGAGCTTTCACGCAGCATCGACGGCGTGATCAAACTGGATGAGGGACAGGAGATCCCGGTAGACCAGCTGCTTCTGGGCATGCTGCTCCCCAGCAGCAACGAATGCGCCCTGACCCTGGCCGAATATGTATCCGGCAGCGAGGAAGCCTTTGTCGAGCGCATGAATACCAAAGCCGCTCTGCTGGGCATAGACGAAGGAACCCTGTTTATCAACTGCCACGGCCTGCCCGAATATCCCGATAATACCGCTACCAGCAAGATACAGAACCATATGAGTGCAAAGAGCATGTTCATACTCTGCTCTCACATATTAAAAACCTATCCCCAGATAAAGGATATCACCTCCACAAAGGCCGCTTACTGTGAAGCCCTTTCGCGTGAGGTGCGCAATACCAATCCGCTGCTCTATAATCTGCCCGACTGCTTTGGCTTAAAGACCGGAACCACAAATAAATCCGGCGCCTGCCTGGTATCCGGGATGAAGGTTACGGACGCAGCCGGCAATATTCATGAGATAGTAGCCGTGGAATTCGGCGCCGAAGATTCAACCGTAAGAGTCAGCCTTTCGCAGGAGCTGCTGCTCTACGGCCGCGATAAGATAAAAGAAAACGGCAGCACCGCGGAAATTTCTTCCGCGCCCACCACCGTTGAAGCACTTATGATCGATGCTCTCAAGTACCTTTAGAATGTTTGCCTGTCGCAGGCGCAGTCAGAAGCAGAGCTCAGTTCATAAGCTTATTGTCGATAATGCTTTTCTGCAGCCTGCCCTCATCATCATATACCAGTTTTAAAGAAAAAAACGGATGATCCTCTTTCAGCAGCTGCAGAAAGATCTTATCCCCTTCCCATATGGGCAGTTTTGCGACTTCATCCACAGGCACCCAAAGGAGTTCGCCCTCATCACAGTCCTTTAAGCATCCCTCAAAATCTCTTGATGTGTAAAGATACATATACTCCGTGATGTCGCCGTATACAAAAGTGACTATTCCCCGGAATACATGATCCGTGAGCGTAAGGCCGGTCTCCTCTTTTACTTCACGGTAAAGACAGTCCTCCGGACTCTCTCCGCTCTCAAGCTTTCCGCCTACGCCTATCCACTTATCTTTGTTCAGATCCCCTTCTTTTTTTGTCCTGTGCAGCATCAGATATTTATCATCCTGCTCTATATAACAGAGGGTGGTGTTAACAAACATATTCTTTCCTTTCTTTATAAAAGACGGATCAGCGCTGATACCCCGCCTTACTCAAACGGATCTATATATTCGTCTGTAAAATGCCAGAGCCCCGAAGTATCATATGTATCCGGCAGCTGCTGCCATTCTCCCTCACGGACTTCTATATACCACTGCTGCGAATCCATATCAAATTCCATCCAGCCGTAATCGCCGTAATCCGATGATATGCCCTCATACCAGTACTGCCACTGGTATGGCGCCTCCTCGT
>CAMOEK010000062.1:0-13123 GCA_946612125.1 uncultured Lachnospiraceae bacterium
TCGCCGATGCCGAGGAAGGATTGCAGAAGGTTTATTATAAAGAGAATCTGATCGCAACGATATATGCGCTGGCCGACTGGTTTTCGCCCAGCGATATCGAAGCGCCTACACTGGAGTGGGTTGCTTTCTATGACCGAAAGAGCTTTAAGGAAAAGCCCATCAGTGAGATCCCGGATATCATCTTTTCTGAAGTAATGCGTGATGTGGATCTGGCTGTCAGCGTGGCGCATGCCGGCGAGATCGATCCTGAGATGTCACACTCAACGATAGAGATGAGAAAGGCTATCGCTGAATTCGTGATCCCGATGTTTAAGTTAAAGAATGTAACGTTTACGGATTCACATGCCCTGATAAAAGGAGAGCGCGCAAACTACAGCGTCCATCTGGGCAGCGGAGTGATACATCAGGAAGGCGGACCGATGCTCAATGTGCTTCCGGTTCATTCACAGAATCGCGGCCGCATCTTCCTGCCTTTTGTGGATGATGATCCCAAGACCGCGGAAGTACTCTCAAAGATAATATTTTTTGCAGAGGATCAGAAGATAAAGGATCCGTATATCCTGCAGCAGCTGGTATAAGGGGAGATTTATGATGATAAAGAGCAAAGCAGAGATAAAACTTATCAGAGACGAATACGCGGGTTTTTATTCCTGCGGATTGACAATGCTGGGAAGCTCAACGATGCGGCGTTTTACAAAAGTGAACGAAACAGATGAGCTGTATGAAGCACTGTCGGATGACAGCCTTAAACTGTCTGTAAGTACTGCTAAGAGCGCTGTGAGCGACGCATATAAAGTAAGGACAGTTTTTGAAAATGCATCATCACGGGAGCTTGAGCTTGAGATGATCACGTCTTTCCTTTTGCCGGATATCAAAGCAGACAGGATACACCGCATACTTTCTTTCTGGAGCGCGGAAGGCAGGGTAAAGACAGATGATATGGTAAGCCTTAACATGGAGCATTCCTGGAATAACATGGCGTACCGTGTAGAAAAATTCGGTAATGTGGGTACCATGCCCGTAAGAAAGTATTTTCCCTTTATTGCAGTGGAAGACAGTAAGGAGCATGTTTTTACGGCGGTTCAGCTGTATTCGCCTGCGTCATGGCAGATCGAGATCGTCGTAAGGGCGGGAGATGTGGTGACGCTCTCGGGAGGAATAGCAGACAGAGACTTTGGCGCATGGACTAAGAAGATACTCCCCGGTGAAAAGTTTGAAGCACCCATGGCAGTGGTCGCGCAGGGAAGCACGCTGGAAGAAGTATGTGATAAGCTGGTCAGAGCGCAGCAGAGCGATATCAGTCCTGTTGATGAAGATATGGGCATCACCTTCAATGAGTATTGCACGACCTGGGGCAATCCCGATATAGACAAGCTTAAGAGGCTTGCGGACAAGATAGAGGGAAAAGGCATTAAATACCTGGTGATGGATTCCGGCTGGTATTCCGAATGCGGCAACTGGTGGGAATACCGCGGCGACTGGAGCATAAATAAAAAGCGTTTTCCGAACGGCTTAAAGGAACTGGCGGATCATGTAAGATCTAAGGGAATGATACCCGGTATATGGTTTGAGTTTGAGACCGTAGGTTATAAGGCAAAGCAGTTTGAAGATACCGATCATCTGATCAAAAAAGACGGTGTCCCTTTGACGATAGGCGGCGCGCGTTTCTGGGATATGGAAGATCCTTATGTGCAGGACTATCTGAAAAAAAGCGTTATCGACAGATTAAAGGAAGACGGCTTCGGATATATAAAAGTTGATTACAATGATACTTTGGGCATAGGCTGTGATGGTGATGAATCCCCGGGCGAAAACTTAAGGAGAAAGGTACTGGCTACACAGGAATTCTTCCGCAAGATGAGAAGGGAGATCCCGGAACTGGTGATCGAGAACTGTTCCAGCGGCGGGCATCGTCTGGAACCTTCATTTATGCAGCTGGCGTCACAGGCAAGTTTTTCGGATGCTCATGAGATAGCTTCCCTGCCGGTGATAGCGGCAAATGTACAGCGTGTGATAAAGCCTCAGCAGAGTCAGATCTGGGCTGTGCTCCGCGCAAAGGATACGCGCGAGAGGATATTTTATTCTTTGTGCGCTACTTTCCTTGGGCGTATGGGACTCAGCGGTGATATATACGATCTGGATGATGAACAGTGGGAACTTTTGGACAGTGCCATTCTGTTTTACAGGAAGGCTGCGCCCATCATCAAAAACGGTTATACGGACAGGATAATAAACAATGTGGGGAGCTACAATTCACCAAAAGGCTCCCAGCTTGTTATGCGATGCTTTGAAGATAAGATACTTTATGTTTATCATCGTTTTGAGGATTCGTGCAGCTTTGAGGAATTCTGCAGTAAGAATAACGTGGATCTGAGCGGGTATAAAGTTACAGATTCATATGGAGATGCTGCCTGCGACTTTTCGGCACAGGCAGCCATATTGTCTTAAGTTACAGCATGATACCGTTTATCACCGCACGTACTCTGTGATGGTAGATAAATAGACCAATATTTGAGAATGTGATAAAATCAATATTATTTTTGATCATGATCCAAACGGAGAGCTCTTTTAAATAGCGTACGGTTATATGTGTGGAAGATATCATATAAAAAATGAAACATACGGTGAGCTGGGGCGGATACTTGGAGAATCCGTAGATCTTTTTGATATATGCGGAGATATACATCCCTCCGATGCTGCGCCCGTTATATGTAGGAAAAACGGTCTGGTATCATTGGATAAGATGATATGGGGATATCCTTCCGCGCACAGCAGCAGTCCTGTGATAAATGCAAGGGTTGAAACCATCGAAGATAAGCCGATGTTTAGGAATGATGTATTGTTCCGAAGGTGTGTGATACCGGCTTCACATTTTTATGAGTGGGACAGATATAAACAGAAAGCAGCGATAGATCTGCCCGGGCATGAAATTTGTTTTTTTGCGGGGATTTACAGACAGTGTAAAGATGCAGAGCATTTTACTGTGATCACTACGCAGGCTAATGATTCGGTGAAAATGATACACGAGCGCATGCCCTTACTTATCAGGGAAGAAGATATACTATCGTGGATCGGGGAATCTTTTCGCGAACTGATGCTTATGAAGATGCCGGAATTAAACGTGCACATAGAGAACGAACAGCTATCGTTTATATAGGAGAAAGATACGGAATTTGGGCATTCATTTTTCTTTCACGGGGACAAGCTCTATATATCCACGTTTTCCTCTGGGCTCCAGCTGGATCCGCGGGTTATCTTTATCCCATTCATAGCCGATAAATGCAGGATCATACTTCTTTTCGGCTTCCCAGATCTCTACGATCGCCTGTTCATAATCTTCATCTGCAAACGGCTCTCCCCGGAACAAAAGATACTTTGCTGCCGGCAGATCTATGATCTCAAAGCCTTCCGGTATGCTTCCGCTGAAATCACTCTCAACTTCCACGCCCTGTACATACTCATTTGTCACAGGCTTTCTTAAATGCTTGGGCAGCCACATGCAGACCGGCTCGCCGCTGATGGATCTTATGCTCGTCAGCAGTCCCCACACATCACAGCCGACTTCTTCGCAGTAACTGAAGTATTCGTCTGCCTTGATACCTCTTTTGATGATCACTTTTCTTGCCGGTTTTTCGATCACCTGGATAAAGACATTTCGTATCTCTTTGTTTTCACTCATTTTGCTCACATTCCTTTCTTTGACTGACTTGTTTTCGATCAGGTAAGGAGTAAACAGCCAGACCGGGACCGGACTTGATGAATATTCTTTCGGGTTGCAGCCGAATTCTCTCCGGAACGCCCTCTGGTATCCATCCACACTTCCAAAACCCAGATCCATGGCGACATCCAGAACGGTCACTTGTTCATCACGCAGTCTCAACGCTGATTTTGACAGTTTAAGGCGCCTTATATAAACTGCCGGTGACATATTCAGATACTTTTGGAACAATCGTCTTGCATGCCATGTTGAAAAAGCCGATACTTCTGCAAGGTTTTCGATCGTGATATCCTCCTGAATATGTTCGCGTATATAGTCCTGCATTTTTCTGACCGCTTCTCTTTGTTCGTCCATCCGCTTAACTCCTTGTGAGCCTATAATACTCTGTCACAGGGTTTTATTTCTCGACTTTTTTTGCTATGTTTTGGTAAAAATTTTTTTGCGTCTTGTATTATATCATATTTATGACTATTGTTCCCTGAAAGTCGGTATACACACGCCTCTTTATATGGTAAAATAAAACAACCGGCGTTTCTTCGCATAAAAGGAGGTATCTATGAAAAGATCTTATCGTTTTCTTGGTCTGATAATGACAGCGATCCTTATTTTCGTGTGTATTCCGTGGGAAGCATATGCAGGTGGTTCTTCCGGCGCGATAAATCAGGCAAAGGTGCAGAATCTGGCTTCAAAGATCAACTGCAGCGGAACCCCGATAGGCGTATATGATTATGATGCGCTTAGCAGGAGTGTATCTCTTAATAAGACAGCTACACTTTCAAAGCTGGCAGCAAAGCCCGGTGAGGTCTGCCTTATCGGAAAAGACAAAAATGTGATCCCGCAGGAATACTATGATCTGGAGCTTTCGGGGGATACCGGCAGACCCGGAACTCTCACGCTTACATTTACAGGCATAGAGGAGAAGGGGACAAGCGGAAAGCTGGTCAGGAAGATAAAAGTGGTACCCAGACCACTGGTCAAAGAAGAGATACAGTATGGATTTGCCGAAGGGACAGATCCGGATAATGTGCCTTATTCAAAGACAGGCGCCAGACCCGCGCTGGATATACAATGCACCATATCGGGAAACGGGGCACAGCCTGTTGTGCTCAAACTTGTTGAGGGAAGCGACTACAGCGTAACATATTCGAATAATAAAAAAGTCGGAGCTAAAGCTGTTGTTTCTGTAAAGGGAAAAGGCAGCTTTAAAGGCAAGCTCAATAAGATATTGTATTTTACGGTTGGCAAGGCGCCGTTGGATAACGGAGCGATCACTACAGCTTCTCAGGATAAAAAGTATAAGAATAAAGCCGGATATTTCAGATCGGTCCCTGTTATGTATGATAACGGGAAAAAGCTTAAGTATGGCCGTGATTACAAATATGCCGAAGGAGGAGAACCCAGATATACTTTTGTAAAAAGCGTCGAGTTAGATGAGATAGCATATTCGGCCGGTGATGCCATACCGGATGGAGCGGTGCTGCCTGCCAATACCGATATCTGTGTCAGTTTTAACGCCGTTCCCGTACAGAACGGAAATTACTGTCTGGGCGCGGACCAGGAAGCTGTTCTCTGCAAAGCTTATTACAGGATAGGCCAGACTCCCATATCCAGAGCTAAGGTTGTGATAGAGGATCAGCTGTTCAGGGGAGAAGGCAAAAATGTTACGCCGGGAAAGAGCGCTGTAAAGAGTATCAGTATCAGAGGGACCGGACTCACCTATGAAGATTTTGAGATAGTGTCTTTTTCTGCAAATGATAAGCCCGGGAAAGCTGTGATGATGATACATGGCATAGGAAATTATTACGGCACAAAAAAATGCAGTTTTAAGATAGTAAAAGCTAAGGCAGACGGAGCCGTACAGATAGATTCCGCAGCAGATCTTGAGGAGAAGGTGGAAGTTATAAAAGACGAGGAGAGCGGAGAAATAACTAATGAGGAAACAAGCTTAGGAAGCATAGATGATAACGGTTTTGTATTCACTGTCGGAGAAGGCGCGCTTAAAGAAGATGCAAAGTTCAGCTTTGCTTCCTTGAGCAGAGAACAGCTTGAATCGATAGGAGCGATCGATCAGACAGCCGAAAGGATCATATCGCCGATGAGCATAGAGTGTGACGCCTACGATGGTGCTGTATTTGCTGATGGTGAGATGATGCTTACGCTGCCGATCACGGATACTGAGGATCCGGCTGCATTTGTTTTCTGCTGCTACGACGAAAGATTGGGAGAGATCAGATATCTGTATCCGGAAAGTTATGATCTGGAAAAGGGGACAATGTCCGTTTCGCTGCCGCATTTTTCCTGGTGGTGGAATAAAAAGATGACAAAAGAGGAGCAGATAGAAGCTTTTCTGGATCGGTACAGTAATAAGCTGGCTATGGAGAAAGGCAATTACAAACAGGCAGCCGCCGTTATGGAACCTTATATGAAACAGAAGATAGCTGCGCTGGGGCTTACCAAAAAAGCAGCGGCGGATCTGTTGCAGTTCAGTATGGTCAGATGGGCGGCTTCCTTTGATGGGGATGCCAAAGGCAGCGGATTCTTTGAGCAGGACGCCAAGGTAGTAACGGCAATGACCAGGGCGATATACGAAAATGATAAGGATGCCATTTTGCAATGCCTTGGGGATTCGGCGAATGAAGCGGTAAAGAAAAGCTGGGAACTGATGGAATACAGTCAGCGCATATCTGAAAAGATTGATTCAAAGATCTTTGACGGAACGGGCGGCGCCGTTATCGGCAGTTCAAACGCTCTTTCGCGCATGGCGGCATATTTCATCGAAGGCGGTGAGGATAATTATAAAGCGGGCATGGAGGAACTGGGAAACATACTTCAGGGTATCAATCCCGTCGTTGAAAAGGTGACTAAGATCACTGCATTCGTCGGAAGCTGCGTGAATCTGGGCTTTACTTATTGGAAAGCCGATAAGATAGAAGAGTTATATCAGATCTATAAAAACGGTCTGGATTCCAAATGGTTCGGAAATTATGTTATAGCCGGTGACAGGGAATCCTTTACGGAATATATTAATTACGCCAGCGGTCTTACCATGAGCAAGGGGATAGCGCGTTTCTACAATATGGATAAGATGTCGGAACGCATAGTTGAGCTTGGCTGGGACGTCAGGTATGGGACTAAGGACTATACTGAACTTCCGTTGAACGCGCAGAATACCCTCTCCCGATACGCCATCGATTCCCTTTTAAATTATTTTGATACCAGACTCGCACAGGAGAAGGATGCAGCAAAGATAAAGGAAGTCGAGCGTGAGACCATTGAAACCATGTTAAGCTTTGGAGCGCTTGATCCAAGGATGTATAATAATTTCTTTGGCGAGTATTCCGCAGATGATTATGATCTTAATGCAAGACTTGAAAGGCTGTGCAGAGTCCGCAGCATGATATCCATGTATGTTGATGAACCGGCGCTGGAAAGACTGCGCAAGGCCCAAAGCTATAATTACGGTGATGTTCTCAACTATTGGGTCATGTATATCTCGGACAAGAATGAGACCAGGGAGACTGCTATAGAGAAATTTAAGGCCACACTTTATGAGTGGGGCGTGCTTAATAAGAATTTCGTGGTCAGAAAAACAGTTGACGGGATAGATCTCAATTACAGTAGAATTTCACTGAAGACCGGAGATACTGCCGTGCTGAAGGCAAAAATATCACCGGATGATGCATATGATAAAACTGTGATATGGTCTGTTGACGAAACCAAGGCGCTGGAGCTTATTCCCGGAGGAACTGAAGGGAGCGCATCTCTCAGTTGTAAGATAAAAGCGCATGACGGAGCGCGTCAGGCCGTGGTCACAGCCACCACCAGGGACGGTGAATATACTGTTTCATGTGTTGTAAAGATAAAGATTCCCGGGCAGGCCGACGCTCTTGAACTGGATATAGAAAGCAATGAGATCTGGCTGGGGCTAGGTGAAACATACACATTTAATGTACTGGAGGGGGATTTGGGAGAAGTAACATCATCCAACCCCCAGGTGGCGAAGGTGGATGGAAGAACCATAACGGCTCTGGACTACGGGGAAGCGGATATCACAATAAAGGATGCTAATTACAAAGACAATGAATTTGTTATTCATGTAAATGTGCCTGTACCGGATGACCACTTATACTTTGGAATATATGAGAGCTGGCTGTCACGTGTGTATACTATAAACCATTCGGGGGAAAACATAGAAGATTATTTTAAAGATGATGCAGAGCTTTCTTACAGTTCTGTATACATCACATATAAGAGTGGGAGTGATGAGGAAGATTTAGGGGAATTTGAGTATCCCGGCTCGATCCAGATCAATACACGCCTCAAAAACGGAAGTTATTTTTCCAGGATTTATAAAGCTAATGACGGAGCTTTTGATGAAACGGGCGGTACCGACAGAAAACTGTATTTGTGGAGAGAGGATATTCTATATGATGATGATGGAGTTCCGGTTTACGATGAGGAAGGAAATCCGGTTATGGTGGAGCATTTTGACGGTAATAATTATATAATTGCGCCGACCGGCATTCATCCGGGATCGTTTATCCTGTATTCCGTAGAAGGAAGCCTTGATGATGATCATTCGGATCCCATGAACATATATCGTGAGGTACAATATACCTTTGACCTGACGGAATATACAACAATACCGGTAATTGAAGAATAGCTAAATGGGGGCTTACAACGTCAATCGAACTACCGGACAGACCTGTATACATTGATCGGAGGGAATGTGATCAAAGATTTTGTAATAAAAATAGACCGGGAGTATTTCATCCCGGTCTATTTCCTGTGATGATAAAGATCAGTCGTTCAGAATGCTGTAGAAGCTTTCTGCCTCGTCTTCCGTAAGGTGTGAAGCGGCATAGACAGTTCCGTCGGAAAGATCGATGATATAAACATCCTCCTCATCATCAACGTATCCGAGACTCAGACCGCCGACAGTTATCTCGATGTATTCCGTACCGTCGTCAAGTTCGGCATTTTCAACGGTATACTGGTCTATTGCTTCATCAGTACCATCATTAACATATGCATAGTCGCCTTCGTCTGATTCGTAGAAGAGTATGACGAAATCCCTGCCGTTTCCGTCTGCGGCGTAAAGACCATCTACATAACTCATTTCCACGTCATCATCGTCATCTTCTTCGTCGTCTTCGTCGTCGACAATGCTCATTTTGTCTACAATGCCCCCGAGAGCCTCGATAAGGGTGATCATGCTGTCATTTAGCTGGATCATATCGTCTTCGCTTTCGAAATCGTTTTCATCGATATCGCCCATCTCATCCATGACTTCCTTTGTGGACTCAAGAAGATCTTCGACATCATCGTCTTGAGCTATGCCGTCATTGTGCAGATACAGATCTTCCACGGCCTGATAAAGATCGGAAAGTGTTGCAAAATTCTGCTGTAAGGTTTTCATATTCATTTTTTGTACCCCTCCATTAAAAAGAATGATTAAGTCGTCCTGATATGACTGTAAAGTCGGACAGACACAGGCTAATTATATAATATGTATGATGGAAGCGCAACCGAATTGTATCGTATCGGAACGGATATTGGGGAAAATGATACTGTTACGGCCATCGGGTTGTGAATAGTAACACTGATTATAAAATATTAACAAAAATAGGTTGCAATACGATGGTTTTTTGGTAAAATCCACATTAAGGGTTATAAAGGAGGTACGGTATGAAACAATTCTATGGAGCTAGCAGGACCGGGAACCTTTCAGAGGCGGTTCGGGGGTTGAATTCGCCTAAACTTCTGATACTTATGTCAAATCCCGACCAGTTTGATAAACATGTGGAGGAGCTTGAAGAACTATATCCGGGAGTACCGAGTATAGGTGTGGTCGATATGTGCTATGACCGTAAGGTTACGGAAAAGGGAGTAGGCGTGACTGCATACACCGAAGGTGTGGAAGCGGCTGCCGATGTCATAGAACAGGTATCCGTAATGCCGGCAAAGTATATAGGACGGGTGGAAGCGGCTGTATCAAAGGTCCGTCCCGGCGGCAATGATACCGTATGCATAGATTTCTGTACCGGAAATGATGCCTGCGTGCTCACCACCATCTACAGCTATCTGGGGAGCAAGAGGGTAAGGCTGATGGGTGGAACAGGCGATCAGGGCAAGGTGTCCTGCAATGGTAAGGTGTATACCGATGCCTGTGTATTTGCCATTATCCGCAATCTGAGCGGAAAGGTTGAGGTCTATAAGGAAAACATCTATCAGCCTATGACAGCGAATTACCGCCTTGTAGCATCAAAGACCGACCGCTCAAAGTATTATATCGGGGAACTTAACGGGAAGCCTGCAAAGCAGGTATATATGGATATCCTTAAGATCCCTGAGAAAGATATCTCCACCCAGACTTTTAAAAATCCTCTTGGGAAGCTTAACGGGGAAGATGTCTGCATCGTATCCATAAAGGAAGTAATGGGTAACGGTCTGGCATGTTTCCGCCAGGTCAACGACTCGGATGTGCTTACGATGCTGGAGATAAGGGATTACCGCCAGATAGCGGAGGAGACCATCTCAAAGATACGCAGGGATTTCAAAAACATATCCGCGGTATTTTCGGTCAATTGTCTGTTCCGTTATATATATTTCAGTCAGAATAAGGATATGGATGATTATTTAAGCAGAATGGGAACGCTGAATAATTTCTGCGGTTTTGTAGGATACGGGGAACATTACAACAGTCAGTTCGTAAATCAGTCCATGACTTGTGTCGTCTTTGAATGATAAAGAAAAGAACATCGCAAGAATACGTAAAGGAGAGATGATATGTTCTGGAAAAAGAAGGAAACAGAGATACCTGCGGCCCCAGTGGAAGAAAAGCTGGACATCCATCCGGTAGAGTATATCGTAAAGAATATCAAATCCTATCAGCAGCAGCTGGCGGATAATGAGGTTGATTCGCTGGTACAGTTAAAGAAGGTACAGGATTCCTTTGATGTTATCATGAAGAGCAATGAGGAGCTGAAGGCCCAGGTCAGTTCTTTCAGTGAAGTGTTTGAAAATGTGGGACGCAGCGCGGATCAGTTTGACGGAGTGAAGCAGGAGATAATCTCCACTGTCGGTGAAGCGCAGGGAAAGATGCAGGCGTTAAAAACAGGTTCTGCGGATGTTCAGGCACAGTTCTTGGAAATGGAACGAATGTTTGCCGAGCTGAAGGAATCTGTCGGCAAGATAGAAGGCAGTATGAAGCAGATAATCGGTATCGCCAATCAGACTACGATACTTGCGCTGAACGCATCCATTGAGGCTGCCAGAGCAGGAGAGCAGGGAAAGGGATTTGCTGTCGTAGCCGTGGAGGTGCGTGACCTGGCCGATCAGATAAAGCAGCTGGTAGGCGAAGTCGGCGGATTCCTTGAGGATGCGGAGGTCAGGACCGACAAGCTCAACGACAGTATCCGTGCCTCCCAGAAAGCGATGGAAAACAGTGTCTCCGGAGTGGATGAGGCATACGGAAGTTTCGATATGATCATAGAAAAGGCCCGCGGAGTGGAAGATGTACAGCGCGGCATCAGTGAAGCTGCAGAAAGTGCAGGAAGAGAACTGAACCATATCGAACAGTCACTGGATCATATGGAGCGGGATTACGGCGAATTGATGAGGCATATCGAAAAAGCCAGCGATCTTGGTACGGGAAAGAGCGTGGTCTTTGAGAATATTGACAATATGCTTTCACAGATCGTTCCGATGCTCAAGGAAAAGAATTGATCAGACGTAGTTATATGAATGTTGGAACGGATCGTGTTTACACGATCCGTTTTTATGCGCAAAAAAAGTTTTGGGAGAAGAAAGATGATAAGTCTTGCGGATAATGAAAAAGAGATAATGTTTTCCAGGAAACCAGAATGAACAGAAATTTTCTGATCTGTTTCCTGAGTTTACTTATCTATCGGCTATTAGAAAAACAACTGGAAAACAAATACACTTGTGAAGAAATCCTCGATAAACTGAAGTCCACATTACAAAAGCTGATATGCGAACAATAGAAAAAAAGAGTAAGCAAAGGTAATATTACTATATTTCAAGAAACATAAAGCAAGCGCCAAAAGCCAGATATATCAAGGCCTTTGGCGCATTATCTTACTTCTTAACTGTCAAAGATGGGATTATATAATATGTATGATGGAAGCGCAACCGAATTGTATCGTATCGGAACGGATATTGGGGAAAATGATACTGTTACGGCCATCGGGCTGTGAATAGTAACTATCATATGGCGTATGGTGTATAACAAAGAGGGAATTGTTGTTTTAGGTGTATAAATGTGATAATGTTATTATGTATAAGTAATGGAATATGCATGGAAAGGGTGACACATTCTTTTTGATATGAGGAGTATTTATGCCCGGAGAATTACTTGATAAAGAAGATGAAATAAATATCATATCTGATGATACCATAGTAAATCTAAAAAAATTAATTCTTACGACTATTAAAGAAGATGAGGTGACGGAATACATATATTGGCATTGCCAGACAGTTATCCTTGAATGAGGTGTTGTCTATAAGAAAAGAGCTGATAAACTGGAAGAATCAGTTGATTGACTTCAAAAAGGTTGTGGAGCAGATCAAAGCTCATGGCATAGTATATAGTGAAATGTAAAGGAGGCGTGTTATGGTTGACTTTGCAGAAAAAACTAAACCAAAGAGTTCGTATAGTTTTCCACTGAATATTACAGATGAGATGAGAGAGTTTACTGCGCGTAGGGAGCGCCGCGCAGGAGAATTAGGGATTCCGTTATATATACTCGGAGATGATACAGATAAAGATATTGAGCTGCAGGAGCTTGAAGATTTTATAATGGACAATTTTATAGATTTTGACCTTGATGTCCCTGATGATATAAAAAAGAAATATATCGAGTTAAAACAAAGGCAGGAGTAACAGATATATTAAATTAGATATCATAACTACCGAGAAAGTTAAAGAATAAGGGGCTTTTTTAGTGGTATGAACTTCAAATTACACTCCGAATATAAGCCCACAGGCGACTAGCCTAAGGCCATAAAACAGCTTGTCGAAGGATTCAAAAAAGGCAACCAGTTCCAGACTTTACTAGGGGTTACGGGCTCGGGCAAGACCTTTACCATGGCCAATGTGATCGAACAGCTGAACAAGCCGACGTTGGTGCTTGCACATAACAAGACCCTCGCCGCCCAACTGTATTCAGAATTTAAGGAATTTTTCCCCGAGAACGCGGTTGAATATTTCGTATCCTAGTACATAATCCGGCTTTTTAAAATCTTATACAGTCCGAAAAGTGCTGTATTTTCCGGGGTTTGCGGAAAATACGGCACTGATAGGAAAGGGCAAAACCATACGAACGGATTGCATTTTGGGTACCCAAATTCGTGCATGCGGTCAGCTATGCCAAAGGAGCCACT
>CAMOEK010000063.1:0-12967 GCA_946612125.1 uncultured Lachnospiraceae bacterium
TCTCCGCCTTCCTCATCACCCACTTCTTCAAGCGGCTCGCTGCGAAGTTCCGCATCAGCCATCTGTGAAAGATAAGTGGAATTATACAAAAGAAAGGCTGTCTCATAATAAAAAGGATATGCCACGCGCTTACCGTTATAGGTAACTGCGTTCATGGCTATCTCGGGATAGTTAAAACTGTTGATGACATTTTCGGGATCCATGATAGGCTGCGCCAGTCCGGCCAGAGCAGCCTTCTCAAGCGTATCCGTGCCTGCGATATACAGATCCGGCATTTCCTCATTCTTAACCGAAGCATCATATATCTCTTCGATATACTCAAGGCCTGTCTTGAGCACGGGCTCTACTCTCACACCCTCCGCATCCTGATATGCCACGGAAGCGCTGTTTAAATAATCGGTAAGGCTTTCATCCGTATACCATAGTATCAGCGTGGGCGCCTTTGCCGGCTGAGGATCCATCCCCGGAAGCACCGCGTCTTCGGGACGCAGCCAATAATACCACGCTCCCAGACAGAGCGCGGACACGAGAAAAATACACAGCCATGTCTTGCGTCTTAATTTGCTCACAGACACTCCTTAAGTATCGCAGCCATGTCATCTACTTCCTTCTTGCTTATTACCAGAGGAGGAAGGAAACGTATGATATTCGTTCCAGCATTTATAAGAACAAGCCCCTTATCAAGAGCTTTATTGATGATCTCGGCAACGGGATGATCAAATTCCAGTCCCTGCATCAGCCCCACTCCGCGGTGATCTGTAATATCGGAATGCTCAGCCCTGATGCCTTCGAGCACCTCGTAAAGATATGCTCCTACCTCACGCACATTCTCCAGCACATGCTTTTCCTCAAAAAGCTTAAGCACTGCGCAGATAGCTGCGCCTCCAAGAGGATTGCCGCCGTAGGTGGTGCCGTGATCACCGGCCACCAGCGAAGACTGCGCCACTTTTTCAGTCATAAGGAAAGCGCCTACGGGCACGCCGCAGCCAAGAGCCTTAGCCACAGTCATCACATCGGGCTTTACGCCGTAACGCTGCCATGCGAAATACTCTCCGCTTCGTCCCATGCCGCACTGTATCTCATCCAGTATCAGGAGGATATCGCGCTCGTCGCAGATCTTACGCAGTTCCTTAAGGAAAGCTTCATCTGCCGGATGTATGCCGCCTTCGCCCTGCACTGTTTCAAGCAGTATGGCAATGGTCTTATCGTTAAGGCAGGCCTTAACGCTCTCAATATCATTGTACTGCGCAAAACGGATGTTACCTATCATCGGCTCAAAAGCATCACGGTAAGCCCTCTTGCCTGTAACGGAAAGCGCGCCCATGGTACGTCCGTGAAAGGAATGCTCCATTGCGATGATCTCATGATCGGTGCGTCCGTCTTTTAAAAATCCGTACTTACGCGCTGTCTTTATAGCGCCCTCAACAGCCTCGGCTCCGCTGTTTGTAAAAAACACGCGGTCCATGCCGGAGATCTTTTTGATCCCCTTTGCAGCTTCTATAGCCGGAACATTATAATAATAATTTGAAGTATGCAGTATCTTATCTACCTGGGCTTTAACAGCATCATTGTATTCCTTAACACCGTAACCCAGCGCAAATACAGCTATGCCGGATACAAAATCAAGATACTTTTTTCCCTCTAAGTCATAAAGGTAGTTTCCTTCGCCATGGTCAAAGACCACCTGATAACGGTTATATGTATGAAGGAGCGCCGCCTCGGCCTCCTCGATATAGTCCTTCATGATTCCCATAATTTTATCCTCCGTTTATTGCTGTATTCCAAGCGGAATATCATTCGTGATCGTCATCGCCTGTTATCATGGTTCCGATGCCGTCCTTGGTGAATATCTCCAGAAGCAGGCAGTGCGCCAGCCTGCCGTCAAGTATATGCACTCTCTGCACGCCGCTCTCAATGGCATCGATACAGTTGCCCAGCTTGGGAAGCATTCCGCCGCCGATTATCCCGCCCTCGATAAGCGCCTTTGCCTCCGATATCTTTATGGTCGAAATAAAGGAGGACTTGTCATTGATATCGCGATAGAGCCCCTCAATATCGGTAAGGAAAGCAAGCTTCTCTGCACCTACCGCTTTCGCTATTGCACAGGCAGCGTCATCAGCGTTGATATTATAGCTCTCATACTTATCATCCATGCCTATGGGGCAGACTATCGGAAGAAAGTCCTTATCGATCAGATCCGATAATATCTTGGGATTGACATCGGTTATCTGCCCTACAAAGCCTATGTCCTTTCCGTCGGAATATCTCTTCTGAACTTTGAGCAGGCCGCCGTCCTTTCCCGACACGCCCGCAGCATGAACTCCAAGCTCTTCAACCATGGCAACAAGACGCTTGTTAACTTTATTAAGCACCATCTCCGCCACTTCCATGGTCTCCGCATCGGTAACCCTCAGACCGTTTACAAATTCGGACTCCTTGCCCGTCTTCTTAAGCCATGCGCTTATCTCCTTGCCGCCTCCGTGAACGATGATAGGCTTAAAGCCAACCAGCTTAAGCAGGGTCACGTCCTTGATGACGTTGCGCTGAAGCTCGGGATCTGCCATGGCGCTGCCGCCGTATTTTACCACTATGATCCGGCGGTTGTACTTTTGTATGTAAGGAAGCGCTTCTATCAGCACTCCGGCTTTCTTCAACAGGTTATCGATATCATTTGTGTACATTTTATAACTATCCTCCTTAAAAGATCCATGCGTCAGGATCTGTAATCAGCATTGATCTTTACATAATCATAACTCAGATCGCAGCCCCAGGCTTTAGCCTCGGAACTGCCCATATGCATATCGGCCACAACCGTGACCGCTTCGCTCTTTAACAGCTCTGTAGCCTCTTCCTCGCTGTAGCCGGTGCCAAGACCGTTCTCTACTATCTTCATGGTCCTGCCTTCAGCTTCATAGAAGATGTCCACCTTCTCGACATTTATGGATACGCCTGCATATCCAAGAGCGCAGAGGAAACGTCCGAAGTTCGAATCGTTGCCGAACATTGCAGCCTTGCACAGAGATGAACCTACAACAGACTTTGCCAGGACTTTTGCGTCAGAAACGCTGCGCGCATTCTTAACATGGCAGGTAAACAGCTTGGTAGCGCCTTCGCCGTCGCCGGCCATCTGTACAGCCAGATTCTCGCTCACATAATGAAGGCCTTCATAAAAAAGCCTGTAATCTTCGCCTTCGCTGTCGATCACGGTATTGCCCGCCTGTCCGTTTGCCAGTACCACATAAGTATCGTTGGTAGAGGTATCGCCGTCCACCGTTATCATATTAAACGTATCATCCACGATCGCGGAGATCGCCTTCTGTAAAAGTTTCTTTTCTATAGCGGCATCCGTTGTGACAAAGCCCAGCATGGTGCACATATTGGGATGTATCATTCCCGATCCCTTGGTCATCGCTCCGATACGTATGGTCTTTCCGTCAGTAAGCTCTACTTCCACCGCTATCTCTTTTTTGTGGGTATCGGTAGTCATTATGGCCTTTGCCGCTGCGGTTGCAGCTTCTGCCGAATCAGCTCTCTTCTCAAAGAGTTCCTTGCAGCCGGCGCAGATCTTTGACGCATCTATCTGCATGCCGATAACTCCGGTAGATGCCACCAGCACAGAATCCTTTCTGCCGTCATACAACGCGCTCATGGCTATTGCCGTATTCTCGCAAAGCTCCATGCCCTGCTTACCGGTAGCTGCATTGGCAATGCCTGAGTTTATTACTACGGATCTTACCTTCGCATCACTGTGCACTATCTTTGAATCCCATACCACAGGCGCTGCTTTTACGCAGTTTGTAGTAAATGTGCCTGCGGTCACGCAATCCGTTTCGCTATAGATAAGAGCCATATCCTCACGGCCTTTGTACTTTATGCCTGCAGCATGCGATGCTGCATAAAAACCTTTAGCTGCGGTAATACCACCGGAAATCTCTTTCATAATATATTACTCCTCCTAAGATCCTTTACCCTGCCCCGAAGGCATGCATCATATTTCATAGTTATGTTCAAAATTCTTTACTCCGGGAAAAAGCTTTTCAAACAGCCCGTCAAATCTGTCCGTGGGCACAGGCATCACGATGACCGTGGGCGCCTTATAAGCAGCTTTTACGGCAGAAGCAAAAGCCCTTAATACTCCCGCCATCGCATATTTATCCTTTGAAAACAGCGCCGATACGGTAACCTCTCCGCCTGCTGTATCATCACATACCAGATACGCCCTGAGAATGCCCTTCCTGTAATATGCAAAAGAACAAGCTCTGTTGACATGCGGCGAGGTGAAGCCCTCCTCCGGCATATCCCTGTGTCTTTCCGCGGTATTGACCGCGATCTTCTTTATCTCGTTATTGCTCAGCTCCGCAAAGGAGCGTACATGGGAATTCTTATATTTCGCAGGGAAGTAGATCTTGTTTTTTAAAGAGCCCACCGTAAAATGGTGCAGTCTCTCTCCCCTGTCAGTCTCCTCATAACCCAGTGCTTCCATAAAAGCAATAAGGCTGTCCGCTTCGGCATCTCCCTCGCAGAAGGCCAGGCGCAAAGCTGCTTTCTGCTCCTGCGCAATGCTCTTTAACGCTTCCAGCAGCGCTGTTCCCACGCCCATCTTTCTGTACTTGGGCGCGACATAAAAGCCCAGAATATCAAAAGTCCCGTCTTCATCGATATAACCGCCTATGGCGCCTACGGCAGTATCACCGTCTGCCGCTCCTATCGCAGCCACCGTGATCCCCGCATTTCTTGCTTCCCTGATGCTGTCACCCAGAAAGCTCTCGAAACACGACCAGGAAGCTTCATCGATCAGGCCGGTGCTTATCTCTTTCTTTTTCTTTGTAGCCATAAACCACTCCTTTATGCTCTGCTTCTTCTCCACTGCTCACGTTGTCTGTGATACAGTGATTTATTGGATTGGAAAAAGGGCCTGTATTTTACGCTCATGGCCCCGGCTGCTGCCTTTTTAACCGCTACAGAGCCCAGACTGTCAGCTGCCGCGGCTGCAAAATCATCTGTTTTTGCATTATCTGCCCGCAGTACCTGTTTCTTAAGATCAGTGACATTTTCGTTCAGCTGCAGATTGCCGGCATTCTGCTCTTTCTGCTGCGTTTGCTGCTGAGTTCTGAAGATCTCTTCCTGCCTGCTTTTCTGTCTCTGTAATGAAGCATTATCGGCTGCCATAAAAGCACCTCCTTCACTGTCAAAACACATAGGATCAGTTTATATTCAAACTATTCTACTAAACTCAGCGATTTTTTGCAAGATAGAAAAAGAGCAGGGGATCTGACCCTGTTCACATTTTGTTCATGGGGTCTGCCCCCATGCCATTGACAATCCTGCAAAAACATGTATAATCTTGAAACGTCGTTGAAAACCATTCAATATAGTAGTAAGGAGATTAAAATGAAAAAGTATGCAACTTATCTGATCAGCAGCATGATGGTAGCAGGATGCCTTCTGTCCGGATGCGGCGCAAAGGACGTTTCCGGTACTTATCGCAGCAGCAATACCCTTGGCGACTTTCTTGAGTTAAGCGGCGAAGATATCCAGGCACAGTATGAGGAATTCGACAATATGGGCATGAGCTTCATCAAGACCCTGCCTTTTGAGTGCACCATGGACCTGGGCAAGGAAGGTGATTTCAAGGTTGACTATGATGTAGAGCTTCTCAAGTCTACCATGGAAAGCGAGTTCGACGCTCATGCAAATGATATCATCAGCGCAATAATGAGCCAGCAGGGTGTTACAGAGGACCAGTATGAAGCAGTAGCTCAGGCAGCAGGTTATGACGATTATGCAGCTTTCACCGACGGTATGATGGACATAATGAAAGAAGCTTTATATGAGTCACTTGAGGATATGGATTCCCTTGATGTTACCGGCAGCTACAAGGTAAAAGGCAGCAACCTTTCCTTTGAAAACTGGAACGATGACGGATCCGCTTTTTCCGCAGCATTCAAAGACGGATCTTTCACTCTTCCCATCAATGCAAACGGTACCAGCATGGACGTAACCTTTAGCAAGTCCGAAGAATAATACTTACGCGCCTAAGCCAAAAAGGACGGATCATTTCGATCCGCCCTTTTTTTATGTCAGTTTGCGATCTTATCAATTTCTATCAGCTGTTGAACGCCGTGATGTTAGCCTCGTTTAACGTGAAATCGTAGTAGTTTAAATCTTCACGCTTTGTCCAGCCTATGCATTTCCAGAAGGCATTTCCCACATCGTTTTTAGTAAATGCTATAAGCGAGACCTTGTTGATCTTCTCGGCTTTTAACGCGTTCATACAGTGCACGACCATTTCCTTTCCTATGCCGCGCAGGCGGTAATCCTCCGCCACGCAGACGTGATACAGACAGCCGCGTCTCCCGTCATGGCCGCAGAGTATGGCGCCCACTATCTTTCCGTCCTCCTCTGCCACCACGCTGCATCCGGGATTGCGATCCAGGAAACGCTCAACGCCTTCCCTCGAATCATCCACGCTCCGTATGCCGAAACCGTGTATCGTCATCCACAGCGCGCGTACTCCGTCATAGTCTTCTTTTAACATAGCGCGTACTGTCATCTTATGCCTCCTTTGTTGTGAGAAGCTTGATAGCATCTCCCAGCTTGATCTTGTTTCCTTTGTAGAGCGACATTGCCTTGTAAAGCTTACCTGCTATTATAACCACTGCTATGGTAAGCGCAAGGGATATCGCAAGGGAGATCACGCCCGTCAATGCATCCGCCACACCCAGAGCCAGCTGTGAAGGCATGAGCAGCGCTGCCGTGAAAGGTATGTAATTCATCCATACGGGAGCAGAGCTGCCTGCAAGACCTCCGCCCATCATTACCAGCATGAAAGCCGCCAGCAGTGGCATAATAAAGATCGTGCTCTGGCTTGCCACTTCTTCTCTGTTGCTCGAAATGGCTCCGGCTATCGTTGCAAGGCTTAAATACATTACAAATCCCACGATCAGGAAACATACAGCCAGTACCACATTCACAGGCTTAAACAATCCCAGCTCTTCGATGAATTCAAAGAAGGTGGCTACAGGTGATGCATAATCCGGGAACATCATCTCGCTAAGCTTTGTTCCCGCAACCAGACCCACGACCAGGCAGGCGATCCAGCTGAAGAGCTGAATAAGTCCCGAACAGATTATTGCCAGCAGCTTTCCGAATACCAGCGCCTCCGGATGCACACTGATCAGCATGGTATCCATGAGCTTGGATTCCTTCTCCATTACCATTGCCTGAGCGGTAGCATTTCCATAGGTAAGTATAAGGAAATACATGAGCATTATGGTAAGATAAGGCATGAGCAGCTGGAAAACTTCAAGGACCTGATCCCTTATCAGCTCATCCGTGCTCTTTCCGTCCTCATCCATTGTAATACCTTTTGCATAGCCGCTTTCCGTATATGTCCTGTATGAATTCTGCGGTGTAAGGCTTGCGAGCTTTGTCTGATTCAGGCCCGATAAGAGCATATTAAAGTACTGGGAATTGGCATCCATAAACTCAAAGTAGTGTTCCGCCATGGATGTGCCGAGCACCGCCTCCCCTTCATCTTCCTTATCCGGCAGTATTATGTCGGCTCTTATATAATCATCCTCCTGAAAGAAGTGAAGTACAAATACGCTCTTTTTTGATGCCCCTGCCGCGTCAAGAGCCTCATCCACACTGTCATAAAGCTTATAACGGATCTTTTTATAATTCTCGTCCGTAACACCGCTAAAGAGCATGAAGTCAGGCTTTGCTTCAAAATCGCTGACCACGTATATCTCTTCCGCGCCGCAATCGGGTATGGGCTCATCATCTTCTTCCTTGCTGTCCTTTATCCCTGCCACTATCAGCATTATGACTATGGGCGCTATAAGCAGGATAAGGCCCATTACTATAGTAAATACCTTATAAGACTTGGTCCCTGTCTGGTTATGAAGGGAGAAAGAAAAAACTTTTCCGAAATTCCGAAACATTTACGCCTCCTTCGCCAGCGAAAGCTTTATTATCTCAAAGAGCTTAAGCCGCTTACTGTCATTAACTATAAGCTTCCTGTAGGTCTTTGCGCAGATCCTGAAGAGGATCGCGCACAGCGCTATCTGTAAAAGTATCCCCAGAAGGAACGACCACAGAGGTATACGCCCGCAGATGAACGATACCGGCGCGATATAGGATGATACAAAAGGTATTATCGACGCAACCAGTAATGCTGTTGAATTCTCAACATTAGGCAGTACCATGCCTATCATGTATCCAACCATATTGACCATGGTGACGGTGCCTATCGCAGACTGCGCATCTTCCATCCTGGTGCAGGCGCTTCCCATTAGACCGGCCAGCATCGAATACATGAAATAGGTAAGCAGCATGCAAGGCAGGAGCAGCAGCCCCTTGAATCCCGCAAAGGTAAAGAGTCTTGAGAAGTTCATCATATCCGCCACATTCTGTACAGCCGGTGTTCCAAATACGGACTCTGCGATCTTATTTGTTATAAAGGATCCTCCCATACCCAGGACTATCATTGAGAATACATAGAACATCATCGCCAGTATCTTACCAAGTATCAGTGCCAGGGGTCTTACGCTTACCAACAGGTTCTCCACCAGCTTTGACATCTTCTCCTCCATTACGGAAGATACTACATAAGATCCTGTCAGGGCTACCAGTATCATCAGCACTATCGAATAGAGCATATTGTAAGATGAAACCTGTCTTGAAGTATATGCCGAATTTATCTCCGCCTCATAATCCTCATAAGTCAGTGCGCTTCCACTTTCCAGCACCATCTGAAGGATCTTCATCTCTTCATCTCCCAGGTCGGCTGCGTCGCGTCTGGCCTGTTCAAGGCGCTCCATAAGATGACCGCCCAGCGCATCCAGCTCGATAGGAGTGATATCGGAATCATCGGCTGCTATGATATTCAGCACATACGTATCAACCTCATCTATCATCTGGCGGTCAAGCAGCACCGCTATCTCATCCGCTGCAAGCTTATCGGGAACTGCCTCAGCATCCGTAAGCTTCGCTGCTGCAAAACCCGTACCGTCTAATTCTGCTTTTTCCGACGAAAAATCAAGATAAGTATCATTTACAAAATAGATCTGCTTAAGATCCATCTTGTCGTTGATGGCATCGGTACTATGCGCCGCGCCCATGCCGGCGCTCATTCCCAGCTGGTTGATGGGGCCCATGACCATCATCAGGACGATGAACATGATATAGCTCACCCTGTATGCACGGTTCTTAAAGGTCTGGGATAAGGTAAATGAAAAGACCTTTGAAAGCCCCGTGCAGCTGTATATATTATTGCTGCTCTTCTTCATTTGCACCCACCTCTTTTACGAATATCTCATGAAGGGAAAGTTCCGAGAGATCAAACTTAATGATCGGTATCGTTGCATTCACAAGGTTCCACAACAGCGCATTTGCCTGCTGGTCTCCGGTAACCCTGAGCTCGTACTCGTTTTCCTTCTCCGACAGTATCTGTATACCCAGATCATTGATGTAGCTGCTGACGTCCTGCTCACATTTAAGAGCCAGGTTAACACGTCCGTAGCCCTTCTTGATCTCATTAAGATTACCCTGTACCAGAGCCTTTGAACGGCACATTATGGTTATGTCGGTACAGAACTCCTCCACTGCCGCCATCTGGTGGCTGCTCATGATGATATACTTGCCGGCTGCTATCTGCTCGCGCACCACATCCTTGAGTATATCGGTATTAACGGGATCCAGACCCGAAAACGGCTCATCCAATACTAAAAGCTCCGGATCAGAGAGCATTGCTATAAGGAACTGGATCTTCTGCTGGTTACCTTTTGAAAGCTGGTCGGGGCTCTTGGGCTTAACCTTCTTTATGCGGCCTCTTGCATCC
Organism: uncultured Lachnospiraceae bacterium; assembly: GCA_946612125.1. GTDB lineage: Bacteria > Bacillota > Clostridia > Lachnospirales > Lachnospiraceae > NK4A136. The sequence goes on from CAMOEK010000063.1 coordinate 9,845, forward strand.
TTTGTCTCTGCGGGATACAGATACTCGTCCAGCTTAAGACGTCCGGACCAGTATTTTATCTTTGTTTTGAGCTCATCATCCTTAACGCCGCGGAGACGTCCGAAATACATTATCTGATCCATCAGCGAATACTTCTGATAAAGTCCCCTCTCCTCTGCCAGATAACCTATATTGCAGGTATCAAAGCTTAAGGGCTTGCCGTTCCAGAGCACCTCGCCGGTGTCCTTATCCAGCATATCCAGTATCATTCGTATGCTGGTAGTCTTTCCTGCGCCGTTGGTACCCAGAAGCGCGTAGACCCCGGGCTTCTCCATGGAAAAGCTGATGTGATCCACTACTGTTTTTTCACCATACTTCTTTGACAGATCCTTTACTTCCAAACCCATCTTTTTTATTCCTCCCTCTTATTTATGTTTAAGCTTGTATTTTCTGTCCGAAAAGATCCCCAAGTAGGAAAGTTCAGCAACGGAAATCACAGATTTCCTGCTTCACTTTTTCGCTCCGCTCAGGATGACACCGCAGGGTCACTCTTTGCTTGCTGCGGTATTTATCACGCCGCCTCCTATAAGTAGCAGTGCTGCGATCAGCATCACCCATCGTACAGCTATTGGCAGCCGCTCCTGCAGCAGCAGGTTCACCGCATTTATCAGAAATCCTGCCGGAACAAGCGGCGATACCCTGCGCGTCGAATATGCAGGCGGCATTTCGCCTTTCTGCTCGTACAGCCTGTTAATGATCTTTTTTGTCCTGACTATCATATTCATGAACCCACATACGATCGCTGCCATCAGGAATACAAGCGGCCAGTTTGAAGCATTATGTACCGCTGCCCACACCTGAAAGATCAGGCATAAGAATTCGATCACAGTGACCAGTTTAAATAAAAGCAGTATCTTCTTATAATTCTCTATCCGGCTGTCAACATCCGAATAAAGCTGAAATTCACCTTCCGTGCGGTGTCTGCGCAGTATCACCCAGGGGCCCCAGGCCTGGACTATCTCCACGCCCATCTCCTCCATAAACTGCGCATATTCGCGGTTCACCGAGAAGAAGCCCTTGCCTATATCGATCTGGTACTGCCACTCACCCTTTTCGCAAGTTTCAAATATGTATAGACCTGCGAAGAAGCTCTTAAGCGCAAAGCCCTCATCCGCCATCTGATCCAGCCACTGTGTCTCTTTATCCTTATCAAGCATCAAACGAAAGCGTATCATTCTGTCCCCTCCGTTTTGTCGGTGATCGCAGCAGCTGTAAACAGTTGTGAGTTCTTAAGCAGTTCCGCCAGCCTTTCACATTCTGCGACAAATACTTCACGTCCGATATCGGTGATCACGTATTCCTTTTTCTTTCGTGAACCTGCATCAGCGCTCACCACAGTGATCCACCCTTTTTTTTCCAGAGTCTGCAGCGCGCCGTAGAGTGTTCCCGCGCCCAGTACCACCCGGTGCGCCGTAAGCTCCTCCACCTCGCCTATGATGCCATATCCGTGATTGGGCTGCCTCACTGCCAGCAGGATATAGAATACAGCCTCGGTTAAAGGCAGATCTTTTTCTACAGCCGGATCGATCAATTTCCGTTACGTCCTTTTAATACTAACATTCTTACAGAGGCAAAGATCAGAACCGGCGCCGCTACAAGTGTCAGCGCTCCCATGATACGGACCACCGTATCAGAAAGTTCGACCATTCCGGTAGAACTGAAAAGCATGAGCAGATATGCTGCTGCCAGAACCAACGCGCTGGCAAGTCTTACACTTCCAAGTACCCTGAGTGATCTGTTGATATCCTTTGTCATTTTGATTTCCTCCTTTGTTGATCCCCGGCTGTTTATGCCCGGGATGACACGGGCTTAGCCCAGTTTATCGTCAGCTGATATATCGGCCGTCGTTATATCGTAGCCATAATATATCACCTTCCGATATATCGTGTCAAGTAATATTTTAAAAATATTTTTCAGGAGGATCAGCGTAATTACCATTTACGGCCTGACGGCCGTGAATGTAACTCAGCGCCTTCTCCAGGTTGCCGGACTTATCAGCACAAGAAGCGGGAACAGTTCAAGACGTCCTGCAAGCATATCAAACATAAGGACATACTTCGCAAGACCCGAAAAATGAGCAAAATTACAGGTCGGTCCTACGAGTGAAAAACCGGGACCTATATTTCCGAGCGCCGATGCCACTGCAGTGAAATTAGTGGTATGATCGTAACCGTCAAGCGCAACGAGCAGCATTGAGATAACAAATATGAGCGCATAGGTGATCAGGAATATATTTGCCGAACGCAGCACAGCATGAGGCAGCGCCTTGCCCTCTACTTTCAACACCTTTACGCTTCTGGGATGGCAGAGCTGAGAAAGCTCCTTCCCGACAGTCTTTAAATATATCAGTATACGGGATATCTTTATGCCGCCGCAGGTAGAACCCGCGCAGCCGCCGATAAGCATAAGAAGTATCAGTATCTCCCTGCAGAGCGAAGGCCAAAGGTCAAAATCCGCGGAGGAGAAACCGGCCGTAGTCATGATAGAGCCCACCTGGAAAAACGCCTGACGGAAGCCCTCTTCTGCTCCCTGCCCGAAACCGAATATCAGGTTCAGACTGATGGCCGCGGTAGCTATCCAGAAAATGGCCGTATAAAGTCTGATCTCTTCCGAGCAGAACGCATCCTTAAAGCGCCTGCTCCAGAGGTTGAAAAAGAAGTTATAATTGAAACCTGCAAAGAACAAAAATATCGCCACAACATACTGGACAGCAGGACCGTATTCCGTAAGCGAAGTATTGCGCACACCGAATCCTCCTGTACTGGTGGTGGTGAATGCCGTACAGATACTGTCAAACACGGGACAGCCCGCAATGATCAGCGCGATTATCTCAAGACCTGTGAGGATAAAATATATGATATACAGATAATATGCGGTCTGCTTGACCTTTGGCACCAGCTTGGATACGCTGGGGCCGGGGCTCTCCGCTTTCATCAGATACAGATCCTGTCCGCCGGTAGACGGTATCAGCGCCAGCATGAAAACAAGTACCCCCATTCCCCCGATAAGCTGTATAAAGCAGCGCCAGAAATTCATGCAATGACTTAAACGTTCCACCTCGGGAACTATGGATGCGCCGGTAGT
>CAMOEK010000064.1:0-12905 GCA_946612125.1 uncultured Lachnospiraceae bacterium
CATGTTCCGGAATTTGAGAGTGACGGTATCACGGTGCTTAGCATAAAAGGTAAATACAGTCCCATAATGCAGCGCTATCTGATCTTTGACGGAAAGAGTATCGTATACCTTCGCTGCGATGAGGACCTGAGCGCACAGCAGATGGACGTGATACGCAGATCGTTCCTTTAAGTGCGGACAGATGAACGGCCCGGTCATAAAACGCAGTATGGGCAAGGCGGTCAGAAAAGTATAAAGCAAGGAGAAGAAAATGAAAAAGAAAAAGAAGAAGTTCAGGATCCTGATAATGGCATTATTGATGATCACGCTGGTGTTTTCACAGCTGCCCGGCAGTCCGGCGGTAATGAGCGTGCAGGCTGCCGCGGAAGACAATGATTATCTTGCGGCGCTGGCCCTGAGTCTTAACTTCTTTGACGAGAATGCCTGCGGAAACGACGCCGGCTCCCTGGGCATCAGCTGGCGCGGAAACTGCCATACTTATGATGCTGAGGCTTCTCTGGATAAAGCAGATAATTTCCCGGCGCGTTATCGCAGTCTGGTAGATCCTGACGGCGACGGGAAGGTAGATGTATCCGGCGGATATCATGATGCCGGCGACCATGTGAAGTTCAATCTGACCATGGGATTTGCCGGCAGCAGTCTGGCTTTATCGGATTATCTTCATCCGGAAGTATATAAAAAAGCCGGCGCAAAGGAGCATCTTTTAAAGATAGTTAAGCGCAATGCGGATTATCTTATGAAGACCACTTTCCTGGATACTGACGGAGAAGTGGCAGCTATCTGCCATGTTGTGGCAAACGGAAATGTTGATCATAATGACTGGTCTTCTCCTGAAAAACAGACATATGAGCGTACCACATACTGGCTCAGCGCGGAATTTAACAATACCGCGGTCTGCGGGGAAATGGCATCTGCTCTGGCGGGCTGCGCATGGATGTATAAGAGCGCAGATCCGCAGTATTATGCTGAGTGCATCAGATATGCCAAAGCGCTTTTAAAGTTCGGAAAAGATCATCAGGGAAATTATAAAGGCGGATTAAGTCCTTTCTATGATACGGCCGATTACTACGGAAGCGAAACGATGTACGGGCTCGACGAGACAGCCATGGCGGAAGCCTGGCTGTGGCTATGCGGAGAAGGCGATAAACCGGTATATGAGCCCAACAGCGGATGCTATATATATCAGGGAATATATTACGGAGATTATGATTTCTACAGCTGGAATAAGGTATGGCAGGGCTTTGCGGCTCTGATGTATAAGAAAACAAATGAGCAGGCGTATGCACAGGCCCTGAAAGATGCTTATAATAACAAACAGGGCCTGAGCGATTCCTTTTATAATTATTTTGATGTTACCTGGGGTGTGTCGCGCTATAACTGCGCGATGCAGATGACGGCGCTCTCGCTTGCAAAGGGCGATAAGGATTCGGCATATGCAAAGGGCGCAAAGTTCCAGATGGATTATATCATGGGGAATAATCCTTACGGTTACAGTTTCCTGATAGGTTATGGTAATAATCCGTCAAAGATACACCACCGCGGAGCCAATCCGGATAAGGGCGCAGCGAAATATGTTTTGAAAGGCGCTTTGATCGGTGGTCCTGATTCCAACGGATATGTGGATGATGTAAACTCTTACCAGTACACCGAGCCTGCGCTTGATTATAACGGATGTTTTGCGCTGGCCTGCGCAGGTCTGGCAGAGCTGTACGGCGGATCCACAGCGGACGAGCCTACACCCGGCGACGAGCCTACACCCGGCGACGAGCCTACACCCGGCGACGAGCCTACACCCGGGGATGAACCCACGCCCGGGGACGAACCTACGCCTGGGGACGAGCCCACGCCCGGGGACGAGCCTACGCCCGGGGATGAACCCACGCCCGGGGACGAGCCTACGCCGGGAGATGAACCCACGCCAGGAGACGAACCCACGCCGGGAGATCCCTCAGAGCCGGTCGAACTAGAAGGCTACACCCTGGCTGTCGGTCAAAGGCTTAATATAGCTGATATCCTGAATAAAGACGCCCGCCTCAGCGGCATAAGCATAAAGAAATATAAATGCGATCTTAAGAAGCTGGCTTCCGTTTCCGGCAAAGGCGTGGTCAAAGCGAAAAAAGAAGGCAGCGTGGTGATCACGGGATACAAAAAAGAAGGTAAGAAGTATGTTCCTGTTGCCGGTGTGAAAATAGAGATAAGTAAACCGGTATTTAAGATCGCAAATGCCGACGGCACTAAATTCGATCTTACATATGAGGGACAGACGGCAGATCTGAGCGCATATGTTACCAATCTTCCCAAAGGGCAGAGCGTCGGATTCACGGTCCCCTCAAAGAATAAAAGCGTGAGCCTGGACGGTTCGGTGATCACCGCGCTGAAAAACGGAAGTGTCAAGTTCAGCTGCATCATAGGAGAGGGTAAATACGCCGCCAAATATACGGCTGTGCTTAAAGTAAAGTTCCCTAAGCTGAAGAACACGGCAGGCTTGAAGGCAGGAAAGACAAAAACTCTTGTCATCAGGAACGTGAGCACTTATACACACGTGGAATGGGAACATGATCCGGCGATAACGCTGACGCAGACCAAAGATATGCGCAAAGTGAAGATAAGCGCGGCAGCAGCCGGAACCTATACCGTCAGGGCGGTGATAGACGGCAGGAGCTATCCCGTTGAAGTTACGGTGCAGTGAGCGGCGCGCCCTTGAAGTTTTGGGCTAAAAGCTTTATAATATACGGATGACCGAAAGGAGCTGATCATTTTGCCTAAGAAAAAGAAAGCAGGAACAATCATCATAGCGCTCATCCTTATCGCAGTCTGCATAGCAGGGATAATACTTCTCCCTGCGCCGGAGAAACACGAGACCATAAAGCAGACAATGAAGGATGCGGTTCTGCATGATATCAACAAGATAAACTTTTTGGGCTTTGAAGTGGATCCGTCACTTATATCAGCGTATATCGTAACAGGTATACTGCTGGTATTTGCGCTTATCATCCGCGTATTCGCGATACCGCGTTTTAAGCCCGTGCCCGGCAAGCTTCAGCTTATCCTGGAGACCTGGGTGGGCTTTTTCCATGATCTGGGCAGGACCAATTCTCCCCACAGATATAAGGCGCTTGGAGGATACATATTCGGCGCGGGTTCCTATATCTTTGTGGGTACGATGTTCGAGCTTTTCGGCCTTCAGGCCATAACCACGGAGGGACATTCCATTACCCTGCCGGCGCCTCTGGCTAATATAAACGGCGCCATCTGCATGGGCTTTTTATCGTTTTTCTTTATAATGAGCGGCGGCATAGCTGCCAACGGAGGCAAGGGCATACTTAAAACACTGAAGGAGTTCTCGCTGCCTATCTCCATGACTTTCCGTTTGTTTGGAGCGCTTATGTCAGGTATGCTCACGACGGAACTCGTATATTATTACATAACACTGAGCTTTGGTCTGCCGGTGGTTGTGGGTGTGCTCTTTACCGTGCTCCACGCCCTGATACAGGCTTATGTGCTTACCATGCTTACCAGTTTCTATTACGGAGAGGTGAGTGAAGTGCACCATAAAAATAACGAAAATATTAAAGCGGAGGAAGTTAAAAATGAAGAAGCTTAAATCCTTATCTATTGTCCTTGCGGCGCTGATCGTACTGCTTACCGGCCTTACCTTTGCGGGAGCCATCAAGGCAAAGGCTGCAGAACCTGCAGCATCCGTCACGCTTATGGCCGGCGAAGATGCAAATGCATCCGCGGTGGCAGCTGCAGCGGATTCGGCAACAGGCAGCAAGGCGATAGCAGCAGCTATAGCGATCGGTCTGGCAGCGCTTTCCGGCGCAATGGCAATGGGTATAGCAATAGCCAAGTCAAACGAAGGCGTGGCGCGTCAGCCCGAAGCAGCAGGCAAGATACAGACACAGCTCATGCTGGGCCTCGTGTTCATAGAGACCGTCGTTATCTACGCTCTGATCGTAGCTATACTGATAGTATTCGTTCTGTAAAAAAGGGAGGGCGTTCATCATGCCTTTGGGAATAGATTTTGTACAGATACTTCTGCACCTTTTTAATGCGGTGATCCTCTTTGCGGGACTTTATATCCTGCTTTATGCTCCCGTGGTCAAGTTTATGGACAAACGCGCGGATCAGATCAGGGATCTTACCGAGGGCGCTGTCAATGCCGAGCAGGCTGCAAAGAAAAAGGTTGAAGAGTATGATGAGAAGATGAAAGCTGCGGCAGCAGAACTTGCCGAGAGCAAGAGAGAAGCAGCTGCAGAGATAGAGAAACTCAAAAAAGAGCAGATAGCTGCCGCAAAGGAAGAAGCAAGGCAGATACTTTCGGATGCCCGCGCACAGGCTGAGCGTGAGAAAAAGGCGATCATCGGAGGCGCAAAGCAGGACATATCCGATATGATAGAGCAGGCCGCTAAGAAACTCATGCAGGGCGAGGATGTAGCGGATCCTTATGATGAGTTTATCAAAGAGGCGGAAAGGACGAAGGCAAATGGCTGAAAAGAAAGCCTCCCGCGCATATCTGTATGCGGCCAAAAAACCTGATACCCAGCAGGAAGAACGCCTTAAGGAATTTATAGGAAGGCGTTATGCCAAGGAATACGAGCTGGTCTGGGTACAAGATGAAGACCTGGGCAACGGCTTTAAGCTGGTAGTGGGCGACGATGTATACGACCGCAGCAGGCAGGGGCGTTTTGCGCAGTTAAAGGAATTACTGGAAGGCGTTGTCAGACGGGATGACGATTCTTCCGATGTTATAGGTCTTTTCAAGACAGCGATAGACAGCTGGAATGTGGAGACAGTCTCCAGGGAAGAGGGAGAAGTGCTTACCATCGGTGATGGCATAGCCATCATCAAAGGCCTTGATAAGGCCGTGTATGGTGAGATCGTGGTATTTGAGTCCGGCGTTAAGGGCATGGTGCAGGATATCCGCAGGGACAGCCTGGGCGTGATCCTTTTCGGTGATGATACCAATGTATGTGAAGGCAGCCGCGTGCGCCGTACCGGCAAGACGGCAGGCATTCCCGTGGGCGACGGTTATCTGGGCAGGGTTGTAAATGCCCTGGGCGAGGCGATAGACGGCGGCGGACCCATACAGTCCGTGGATTACAGGGCTGTGGAATCACCCGCGCCCGGCATAGTGGAACGCCAGGCTGTTAACACTCCCATGTATACAGGCATACTTTCGATCGATTCCATGTTCCCTATAGGCAGGGGGCAGAGAGAGCTGATAATAGGTGACCGTCAGACCGGCAAGACCTCCATAGCTATTGACGCTATCCTTAACCAGGATGATGTGATCTGTATTTATGTGGCTATAGGACAGAAGGCCAGCAGCGTGTCACGCCTTGTTGAGATGTTAAAGAAAAAGGGCGCCATGAAGCATACGGTGGTAGTAAGCGCTTCCGCCAGTGAAACGGCTCCCATTCAGTATATCGCGCCTTATGCAGGCACCGCCCTTGCGGAGTACTTTATGTATCAGGGGAAGGATGTGCTGATCGTATATGATGATCTTTCTAAGCACGCCGTGGCATACAGGGCGCTTTCGCTGCTGCTTGAGCGTTCGCCCGGACGTGAGGCATATCCCGGTGATGTATTCTATCTGCATTCCAGGCTTTTGGAGCGTTCCGCAAGGCTTTCGGACGAACTGGGCGGCGGCAGCATCACGGCTCTGCCTATAGTTGAGACGCAGGAAGGCGATGTTTCCGCTTATATCCCTACAAATATCATCTCCATCACTGACGGACAGATATTCTTAGAGAGCAGTCTGTTCTTTGCGGGACAGAGGCCTGCAGTTAACGTAGGTCTTTCGGTATCCCGTGTGGGCGGCGCTGCGCAGACAAAGGCCATGAAGGCTGCAGCCGGCAGCCTGCGTCTGGATCTGGCACAGTATCGTGAGATGGAAGTTTTCACGCAGTTTTCCAGTGATCTGGACGAATCCACTAAGAAGCAGCTCAAATACGGCCAGGGACTTATGCAGATACTGCGTCAGCCCACAGGAAAGCCGTATCAGCTTCACAGCATGGTCATCATTCTGGTGACTGCTACTGCGCGGCTTCTTATGGATCTTGAGATAAACAGGATAAGAGCTTTTATAAATGATCTGCTGGCTCATTTTGAGAGCATGCATGCGGGTATCTGCAATGAGATAGACAAGAGCGGAAAACTGAGCGACGAGCTCAGGGAAGAGATCAGGACCGTAGCCGGGGAGTATCTTAAAACATGGCAAATGCAAGAGAGATAAAAGGACGCATCGACAGCGTCCGTAATACAAAGAAGATCACAAACGCCATGTATCTTATCTCTTCCGCAAAGCTCAGGAAGGCAAAGGAAGGGCTGGCAAAGACAAGGCCGTATTTTGATGCTACCGAACATGAGATAAAGCGTATCTTCCAGAGCACAAATGATGTGAATTCGCATTATTTTTATCCCAAAGACCGCAGCAAAGAGGCGCGCAAGCAGGCTTTTCTGGTGATAACAGCCGACCGGGGGTTGGCCGGAGGCTATAACCACAATGTTATACGCGCCGCCGAGGCGGAGATGAAGAAGCATCGTAATGTACGCCTTTATGTGGTGGGGGATTATGGGCGCAGGTATTTTAAAAAGCATAAGGGCCCGATTGAAGAGACCTTTTATTATACGGCGCAGGATCCTACCTTTGCGCGGGCAAGGGAGATTTCAGCGCTGCTGCTTGATGAATATGACAGCGGACGGGCTGATGACATAACGGTCATCTACAGCGATATGGAGAGCGAGCTCAGCTGCGTAGTCAGAATGGCAAGGCTGCTTCCTTTTTCGCGAAAGGATTTTATTGATGCGGGGGAGAGTAGCGATAAGGAACATCTTGATGCAGGCAAAAGCAGCAATAAGGAATACCGTTTTGAGCCGTCGCCTACATCGGTGCTGGATTCAATGATACCTTCTTATGTGGCCGGATTTATCTACGGCGCAATGGTTGATTCCTTTTCCGCGGAACAGAATTCACGAATGAACGCTATGAGCAATGCAAACCGCAATGCGGAGGAACTGCTCACAAAGCTTAAGAAAGAATATAACAGGGTCAGACAGGCTGCCATAACCCAGCAGATAACCGAAGTATCTGCCGGCGCAAAGGCGCAGAGGATGCGCAGGCTTAAAAAGGCGCGGCAGCGCATGGAGGAAAAATAGTTGGCTAAGGGAAAGATAGTGCAGGTCTCAGGACCCGTCATAGATGTGGAATTTAATAAGGGAACGATGCCCAGGCTGCGTGAAGCGCTGATAACAACGCTTAACGGAAAAGAGCTGACAATGGAAGTGGCGCAGCTTCTGGAGGATCATACCGTAAGATGCATAATGCTTTCCGAGAGCGAAGGCTTATACCGGGGCATGGAAGTTGAGTCTACAGGAAGCTGTATCAGGGTTCCTGTCGGTGATGCCACCATAGGCAGGATGTTCAACGTGCTGGGAAAACCCATTGACGGAGGTGAACCCATACCCGAAGAAGCGCAGCGCTGGGAGATACATCGTCCGGCTCCTTCGTTTGCCAGACAGAATGTTTCCATCGAAGTGCTTGAAACGGGCATCAAGGTCATTGATCTTCTGGCGCCCTATGCGCGCGGCGGTAAGATAGCGCTTTTCGGCGGTGCGGGCGTAGGAAAGACCGTGCTGATCCAGGAGCTTATCCATAATGTGGCCATGGAGCACGGCGGATATTCCATATTTACCGGCGTGGGAGAACGAAGCCGTGAAGGCAATGATCTGTGGAACGAGATGAAAGAGAGCGGCACCATAGACAAGACGGCCATGGTCTTCGGACAGATGAACGAAAGCCCCGGTGTGCGTATGAGAGTGGCACTCACCGGCCTTACCATGGCAGAGTATTTCCGTGATATACAGCACAGGGACGTGCTTCTCTTTATAGATAATATTTTCCGTTTCGTGCAGGCAGGTTCAGAGGTTTCCACACTTTTGGGCCGTATGCCTTCGGCCGTGGGATATCAGCCCACACTGGCTCAGGAAATGGGACAGCTGCAGGAGCGCATCACTTCCACCGAGGAAGGCAGCGTTACTTCCGTGCAGGCGGTTTATGTGCCTGCCGATGACCTGACCGACCCTGCGCCGGCTACCACCTTTACTCATCTGGATGCCACCACGGTGCTTTCGAGAAGCATAGCTGAACAGGGTATTTATCCGGCTGTGGATCCGCTTGATTCCACTTCGCGCATACTGGAAGAGGATATAGTGGGTAAAGAGCATTATGAGACGGCGCGCGCCGTACAGGAATATCTGCAGAAGTATAATGAACTGCAGGACATTATCGCCATACTGGGTATGGACGAGCTTTCCGATGAGGATAAGCTTGTGGTAAACCGCGCAAGAAAGATGATACGTTTCCTTTCACAGCCCATGTTCGTTGCGGAAAAGTTCACAGGTACAAAGGGCGTGTATGTGCCGCTTGGTGAGACTATAAAAGGTTTTAAGGAAATACTTGCGGGCAAGCATGATGATCTGCCCGAAGCTGCATTTTATAATGTAGGTAATATAGAGAGCGCTGTTAAGAAAGCTGAGGAGCTATGAATCACTTCAGTTTAAAGATCTATGAATCGGACGGGGTATTTTATGAGGGTGAAGCCATAAAGGTCACCATTCCCGCTTATGACGGTGAGTACGGGATCTGGGCAGGCCATGAGAATGTGGTCATGGCTGTGGTCCCCGGCATTCTCCGATATACGGATTTTGAGGAGAAGACTCACCTTGCTTCGGTATCCAACGGGATGTGCCGTGTGGACGACGGGGAGGTGCTGGTGCTGGTCGAGACTGCCGAGTACCCCGAGGAGATAGATGTGGAGCGGGCCAGACGCAAAGAAAAGGCGGCAAGGGATGCGATGCAGGAGAAGAAATCGCTGAGAGAATACCGTCTGGCAGAGATGCAGCTTAAACGCGAACTGGTGCGTCTTAAGCTTGCCGGCAAACAAATGCTTGACGACTGAAAGCTCAGGCATAGTCAGGGGAGGAATGTTATGAAAAAGAGGAGGATACTGCCGGCCGCTGTCATTTGCATGGCAGTGTTAAGCGCCTGCACGAATGCTGATAATAACAGCAGAGGAAATTATGAAGAACCGGAGGCAACACCGACTGTTGCCGAGCCCGATGATGTCGTAGCGGAAGATCCCACGCCGACTGCTGCGCCGGAAGATCTGCCCACGGAGCCGGAGTACCTGATGGTGGGGTATCATCTGAACGAAGAGGAAATGATCGAGCGCCTTGACGGGGTATGGTATCTGAACGAAGGGGAAAACATGATACAGAACCCCAATCTCATACCGGATACTCTTATCATAGATTCCGATACCATGACCGCTACATATCATATGGCATATGCAGCGGAAGAGGCTTATTATGATATCAGTTTCAATCATGAATTTGATACAGCGGAAAATGCGCTGAGCGGTCTGGAGCTGACCTGCACCGGCGTGACGGATGGTTTCCCCATTCAGAAGACCGATTCCTTATATTCGAATTTTTATGTAATGGTATGCGAGAATAATCTGATCCTGCGTGAATACGGCAACGGGCTGTCACAGCTGGCAGAAGATGTGATAGGCTATGACAGGCAGGGACATGACGGCTGGTGGGTCTTCATACGTGACGATATGCAGAGGGATCCGATATATCCTTATGAGCGTATCGACTGGGATAAGGAACGCAAAACGGATTCCGTTTTCTACGCTATCCGTTATGCCGACTGGGGGAATTCCTGTGACCTGCAGGAGGTGGAAGCAGAGTTTTTTGAAGACATAATGCTCTATGGAATGGAGAAATCTGCGCTGGCTGTGCGTTATGCCGATAACGGCCATCCTTTCAGCGTTATAAACTATAATTATAAGGGAATGGAGATGTATGCGCATTCCGGATGCTATTCTCCTTCACTTGTGGAAGTAACGACGGATGAAAACGGAGAAATCCTTTACTGGCAGGATATCCCCTATTACGGACTGGGGTATTTTGAGCTGCCCACAGCGAACGGCGCGCCTGATGTATCCAGGGATGATAAGCGTTATGAGGCAACGGATAAGGTATTTCTTGGTGAATGGGTAGCGGATGACGGCAGCACTATAACGATCGAGGCTGCAGATCCCCAGACGGGAGGCTATCATGCGGAAATATCCATTTACCGTCTGGCAGCGGCAGATGCTTATCTGAACATGGACGGGGATGACCTGTCGATCAATCAGGGATATATAGGCGATGACAGGATCGAAGGGAAGATAGAAGCGACATCAAAGGGCATAAGATTTACGGTTACGGGATCGGAATTCGATCTGCTGGAAGTGGGAACGGTAATTGATCTTATAAAAAAATAATAATATGAGGAGGTTACAGAAATGGGACTTTTTGACCAGATGATGAGTTCGGCGGGCAATCTTGTATCGGCTGTAAGCGGCGGCGCAGGAGCTGCAGGGCTTGATGCTTCCTGGAAGAGCAACAGGCGCATCGAGATAAAACCTGTGGAGGATCTTGAGGAGCTTAAAGCTTCGGTGAATGTGTCCGATCCCGGAAGCGTGGCTGCATATTATGTTTATGCGGTAATGGCGCTTACGGCAGACAAGGATACGGGCATGGGCATGATGAAGTATCTCTTTGCGGATCTGGAGCCTTTCGGCCGCGGCTTTACCGAAGGCGGAACAAACGGAGGCTGGGATAATTATATGAACGACCGTCTTAAGGATGATGATTACCGCTGGCTTCCCAGAGCATATTTTGCAGGGGCAGTGGCAGATAACGGTTTCCATCCCGCTCAGCCGCTGACAGTTGATCTTTATTTCAACCAGCCCAACACGGACGCGCTCAATTCGCAGAGCCTTGAGCAGCTGGGCAGGCTTAATATCGTATACTATGTACAGAGCAATGCAGCAGGAAATAAGGTAAATATCGAACTGTCAAAGTTTGACGGAAGCGATCGCTGGTATGTGACAAAAGGCTCTGTGGCAAGCGCGCTTTTCTATGATCAGAGAGCAGGTCTTACCGCTGCCGCAAAGGCAAAACTTTATACCTGAGGGCATAATTATTTATGGACAAATGCAGCGTGCTTATGCTATAATCGTTAAAGATTTTTCGTTCACGGGAGGTTATTATGGCTGATAATCATGAAGAACTGAAAATATTGATGGATACCCTTTCCATAGGGGATGAAGGCGCCGGTGTGCTGCAGTCGGCCAATACCGTGATGCGTCAGAAAGATATCGACTATCTGGTAAGCCTTTTACAGGAGCTGCAGGAGTACCGCGAGATAGGAACGGCTGAGGAATGCCGGGAGTATAAGAAAAAGGCGCTTGGTTGATTTTTTGCATTTGAACGGATTTAATGGGGGCAGGCTTTTACTGCCCCGTTTTTTTTGAAACAGAAATCATCAGGGAATGAACGAGCATCTGAAGAAAAATCTGCTCCTTCAGGGCAGTATATTGGCTGTAGCGGGACTTATCAGTAAGGTGATAGGTTTTATTTACCGTATCCCCATGGCCAATATTATGGGAAATGCTGGAAACGGCCTGTATTCGGTAGCCTTCGGGCTCTACAATATCGCGCTTACGCTTTCCTCTTACAGCATGCCTCTGGCCATATCCAAACTGATGAGCGCCCGTCTGGCAAAAGGCGATAACAGGAATGCCCACAGGCTTTTTCATGATGCTCTTATATTTGCGATCTGCATGGGATTAATAGCATCATTGGGTTTATATTTCGGCGCGGAATCCTTTGCGGGGATATATCAGAAGGAAGGCCTGGAGATGCCACTGCGCGTGCTGGCGCCTACCGTGTTTGTAGTCGCTATGCTTGGATGCTGCCGCGGCTTCTTTCAGGGACACAGAAATATGCTGCCTACGGCTCTCTCCCAGGTTATAGAGCAGATCGTCAATGCGATAGTGAGTGTGGCGGCGGCGTCCTATTTTGTGAGTATAGCCGCAGGACGTAATGCGGCGGCCTACGGAGCCATGGGCGGTACCTTCGGCACGCTTTTCGGCGCTGCTACGGCTCTGATATTTTTCTTTATACTGTTCGTGATCAGACAGGTGATCATTAAGAAAAAAGGCGGGCCGGATACTGCGGATATGCCCGCGGAGGATCATAAGCTTATCATAAAGGCCATAGTCCTGACCGTGATACCGGTTATCGTAAGCCAGAGCATATATACGCTGGGATATACTTTGGACGATCTGATCTACGGAAACCTCATGGTGCTTAAAGGGACAGACCAGACAGCTGCGACCATTCAGCAGGGAGTTTTTAATACACAGTATAATCAGATGATAAATCTGCCTACGGCGATAGCCACAGCCATGGCCAGCGCCACGCTTCCCAGCATAGTGGCTTCACGCACCAGAGGCGAGGATGAAAATGTAAGGAGAAAGACCGATGCGGTGATCAAGGTCAATATGCTTATCGCCATACCTTCTGCTGTAGGACTTGCGGTACTGGCAGAACCGGTGATGGGTGTGCTCTTTCCGAGGCTTGGAGATATGATGGATACGGCGGTGATGCTGCTGCGCACGGGATCGTCGGCAGTGGTATTTTATGCGCTCTCTACTTTGAGCACATCAATACTGCAGGGCTGTGATAAAATGCGTCTTCCGGTAGTGCATTCAGGCATTTCGCTTGCCATGCATGTGTTTATCGTTGCGGGCTGTCTTTTGTTTACGGATCTGGGGGTTTATGCTCTTATCATAGGCAATGTAAGTTTCCCTCTGATGGTATGCATACTTAACTGCCGCAGCATATTAAAGATACTCAACCATCGCATAAAATGGATGGAAAGCTTTATAAAGCCGCTGGGCGCGGCGCTGGTGATGGGCGTGGTGACTTTTACGGCATACACGCTGCTTAAGGGTATCGCAGGCATGCTGATAGCCATGATCATATCCATGATCCTGGCCGTA
>CAMOEK010000065.1:0-12726 GCA_946612125.1 uncultured Lachnospiraceae bacterium
TATTCCGCTTCCGCGATTATCCTTGTATCATCGTTTTCCAACATTTTATCCTTTTTCTCACACCTTATATCTACCCACCATATTGCCCAGATTGTCGGACTGGCGCTTTATGCTGTCTGCCTTATCGGTTACGCTGCCGATAACTTCGATTATATCGGCGCAGGCGTCGGAAGTGACTTCGGCCGACTGCGCATTCTGCTCCGAAATAGCCGAAAGGCTCTTTATGGTATCGTTTAAGGTATCGCACGCCTCGCGTATGCCGTTCACATTTGACCTGATCTGATCGAAGTTATCTTTGGTGTCACTAATATTCTCAAACAGCACAAAGAGCGATTCCTTTGAATCCGCGCTTGTATGCTCCTGCCCGGCCATAACACTGTTCAGATCGGTTACCAGCCTGATAGCATTGGATGTCTGGTTCTTTAACGCATCCATTATCTGCTTTATGGATGCCGCCGACTCGTTGGACTGGACAGCCAGCTTGCCTATCTCTTCCGCTACCACGGCAAAGCCTCTTCCTGCTTCTCCTGCCCTGGCCGCTTCGATCGACGCATTAAGAGATAGCAGATTGGTCTGATTCGCTATGGCGTTTATTGCATCCGCCGCATTGGTCACTTCTTCCACGGAAGCGCCTACACTGCTTATCTCCCGTGTTACTTTTTCCAATTCCTGCATGGACCTTTGTATTGCTTCGATAAGCTCATCAAAACTGCCGGCTACTTTTTCGGAATACTCGCTCATCTTATTCGTGCAGACATCCGCGGCATCGATAGAACCGTTCATATCATTAAGCTTTCCTACTATAGCCTGCACATTATCCGATGCGTCATTCACATCATCCGCCTGTTTTGCTGCTCCGGAAGAAACACCGTCGATCGCCCTGGACAGAGCATCCATGGTCGATGAGGCCTGCTCGGCTATATCGGAGAGTTCACGCGCGGATGTCACAGAAGAATCAACGCTTCCCTTTACTCCGGAAACGATATCTCGCACCTGGGCGATAAAAGCATTCATATTCCCGGCCATTACTTCAAATTCATCGCCTGATGTTATGACTATATTCTTTGACATATCGCCCGAACCATCGGCTATCTCGCACAGCTTATCATTCAATGTCTTAAAGCTCTTTCTGATGCTCAGGGTAAGAGCGATGACTGCCGCCACGCTCAGAGCGATCAGTCCTATGCTGAGCAAAACTATTATCCGTACATGATCCGCGATCTTTTTATTAAACCAGTCGGCGCTGAAGTCCACTCCTACCACGCCTATCACCTTATTCCCGGAATCAAACACCGGCGTATAAGCGCTGTAATGAAGGCCCCATTCGTCTTCATATGGAATATCATCCACTGCCGCCGTACCGTTTCCGGCAACAATAAGGGCATCCGTAACTTCTACTTCATCACCCCAGGCTGCAGGATCCTCCGGATCGGCATCTATCGTAAATATAAAGCTCTCCGGCCCCGTCTGCTTCATGCAGTAGATATATTCAAGGTCCGTATGATCACGGAAAACCGCCAGGATGTCCAGCTGCGACTGATACGCCTCTGTTCCCTCATCTCCCTCGCCAAGCAAAGCCAATACATCCCCGTCAAGATTAAACGCCGCCGTATTGGATATATCAAGCATCCTCTGCTTGACCAGTTCGTCTGTTGTCGCCCGGGACTGAAGCACCGAGACTATTCCTATTACCGCTGTACTTATTACCAGAATAGCAAGATTTATGATGAGTATGCGCAAAGTAAGACTGATCTTTCGAACCTTCATAAGACACCCTCCTTATATGAAATTTACACGTTATATTTTACTTTTTGACAGATAAATCGTCAATTTGTTTCTGTCCTACTTTTCCTTCATCTTAACGAAGTTTTCGTATTCCTTCGGGTGCTTGCGCTTAATGTAATTGCGTATCACTTTTTCATGCTTATTGAGAAGCCGTATCGCTTCAGGATTTATCCGGCTCAGTTTTGACACGGTAAAACACACTGTGAGGGTTGCCGGCGTTTATGTTATACAACAGCCATATAATGGCAACCAGAAGAGACATGTACAAAAAACAGGCACAAAATCCGTGCCTTCAACGCCAAGGCGGAGAGCCGCCGCAACGGCAGTCCCTCCGCCAAAGATCACAAGTATATTCATAGCAGATAATCTACACCCACAGGACTCTTATACAGCGCTCTTTGAACAGGGCAACACATTATAAAGGTATTCTGCCGGCTTATTCTTAAATATAGCGCAATTCATCAATCCTTTGTTATGAGGACATTCTTCGCATTGAGGTATCAATACCGCATCTGACGTATCTGCGCTTGCAAAAAAACGTTCTTTTGCCCTCTCTTCTTCCTCATCGGGCATCATATCCTCTTCATTATCCATAACCGATCCGTCCATTTATACTCTCCTTATTATGCTTAATATGCCTGTTTGATCCTGATGCCGTTACGTTCCCGGTATCACAACATCTTCATAATGATCTCTATCCCTCGGAAACTTGTCGATGTAGAAATCATTTCATCTGCACTCTTCACATCCTCTTTGGCACGTTTTTTTGACATTTTCAGAGTCTGTGCATCATGGCTGTGATTTACTGCGCAGACTATCTGGTATCTTGTATCTCTGGGGAAGATTACCTCAGCCTCCATAAAATTCTTTGTGACCATACATTTCTTCCCCTTATCTGTAAGGAGAGTCATCATGATCGGTTGCTTTGCAAATGCAAAATCAACACAATATCCGGTACTCATATATCCCGGATCCTTAAGGATACGACCGGATTTTTGATTTATCTTTTCCACCAGAGCTGCGGGATCAACTATATCTGTCCCCTCGGGCAATCCCAGTCCCCACTGCAGAAAAGTTTTATCTACCATACGGTAGAATCTGCTGTCATGGGTAAGTGTATACGACTGCACTGCTTTATCCATATGCGTTATGGCTTCCTCAGTCTTATCCTCCCACTCATCGGCGAATTCTGCCAGTTGGGTTTCATCCGTGATGCCCATGTCTTTACGCGCGCTCTTCTTTACCGATTCCCTTATTTTCATCCTCTCGTCACGCGTTTCTTTGTCACTCTTACCTCTTATCCTGAGATATCGATTCATCCTGCAGGCATTCCAGGTACGTATATACCCGTATGTCCTGCCTTCGCCGTCATACTTGTCCCGCTTGTAACGCCCCCATAATATATGTCTCTTCTTTTCGTCGGTATTATACTCCGATTGTTCAGAGGCATCAAAGATCTCCCTGTCATCAAGCTCTGTATATCTGCTGTATTTCTCCCTCATGAAGCTGTCATCATAGAATGAAAGTCTGCTTGACGTAGCATCCTTATATAATCTGAGCTGAAAAACCTTCTGCATGAGCCGTTCTTTGTGCTCCGGATTAAGAACAGGGTTCGCCCCCTCCTGCTTGTAAAGATTATCAAGCATAGTTATCTGCCGTTCTTTAAGAGCTTTAAGTTTTCCCTTCTCAACATCATCTCTCTGCCCAAAAGCCCTGATCGTTTCAGCCTCGGCATCGCACATAGCCTTAATTGCCGCCTCTGCCTTTTCTATATTTTCAAACGCCTCCTGAGACGCGCTTTTTGCCGGATTGACGCCATCTGCCGGAGTTCCTGTTTTTTTACCCTGAAGCTCCCTGTATAAAATTGAGGCTTTCTCATATTCAGCGGATGCTTTTGACAGATGATTCCTCCTGGTCTTTTCAGTCCGGCCGGAATTGAGAAGACTCATTTTTTTCAACTCGGCATCCGTCGCAGATCTGAATCTCTGCTCTTCCGAACCGGCGGTAAAGCCCTGCTCATCCTTCAAGTCAAAACTTACAGCTGAAGAATGAAGCATTTTTGAATAAGAATCTCCCATCCAGTACTCTTCATATCTGCGCTCTGCAAGTTTAAACTCATTTTCTTTCAAAGGCGTTTCTTTGGCTGCATCAAGCCAGTTTGACATTCTCTTATATGTATCCTTTTGCCTGTCCTCTGTAACCTCTACCGGTGGCAGGCTTTCATAACTCTCTTTTCTTATTTCTTTTTTAACAGTTTTATTTTTTCTTTCTTTATATGGCATACTTTCACTCTCCTTATGATTCTCTAACTGACATATCCCATATAGCTCTTACTATTTCGACCTCATTTATGTCAGACGCCCAAAACAGACCGTTTACAAGCTTTTCCGAAGCGGCATTCACCGTCTGTATCTCAATATCCTTATCCGGACAGATATTATCACATGCATTAGCAACCGCTGAAAGCAGGCTGCGGAGCACAAGCGTCTTCCCGTCATCGGCGTACAGATAAGACAGTTCCCTGTTACCGTTTTCTTTATGTTTCATGAATACCGCTGCTGTAATCCTGTCTTCAACGATCTTACAGAAACACAACTTCCTGTCATAGTCATTTCTATCCATAAAGATATCATCAACAAAATGTAGCCCCTGCTTATGCTGTTGCATAAGAAAGACCTTTCTCATATTTAATGATTGCTCAAAAAAAGGAACCGCATCGGAATGCCGCTGCTTCATCAGTCTGTACTGTTCTGAATCACTTCTGCTCTGAGCTGATATGACATGAAAATGATCGGGCTCAAGATAATAGAAATTGCCCTGTCGATCCAAAAACTTACGGAAAACTTCGGTATCTTTTCCACTTACAAAATTGATCCTGACGGGATACACCATACCTGTCTTATACAATGATCCCAGGAAACTCTGTAGCATCAGAGTAGCCACTCCTCTGCGCCTGAAAGACGGATGAACCAGGATACTCCTTATCTCATACTCCGTACCATAAAAGCTATACCAGAGAACACCGCAGGGCTGCCAACGCTCATCGACCGCACCCAGCAGAAAATCTCCCTGTCCCGACATCCTTTCATACTCATACGGTACCAGCATTTCAAAATACGCTCTTAACTCTTTCCCAATGCCTGTCACATGAAAAATACTTTTAACCATATCCTGATCCATACTACCCCCAATCTTTATATAAAATCAGACTACAAGTTATTGTTATTTTAGCACATTAAATCAACATATCAATCATTTGTTTGCCGGTAACTCATTGTCCCTTTCTATCCGATACGGTACAAGCGTTGTTTCCAAAGCCTACTTTTCCTTCCTCTTAACGAAGTTTTCGTATTCCTTCGGGTGCTTGCGCTTAATGTAATTGCGTATCACTTTTTCATGCTTATTGAGAAGCCGTATCGCTTCAGGATTTATCCGGCTCAGTTTTTCCTTGCCGAAGCTGCGGCGCCTTTCTATATGTCTCTGTATCCTTTCCGTGGTCTCGGCGTTTATCTTTCCCTCTGTTTTCAACTCCTCCAGACGCACCTCTAAAAGATCCCAGAATTCGTCTTCATCAAAGCGCCCCAGCATACCCCAGGATGTACGTATGCCTTCTTCATCCAGGACATTCGCTTCTGCATCTTTCTTATCAGCAGCCTCTGCCAGTTCATCCGCCGTATTACGGGCCAGCTGTTCCATCTTCTCCTCGGCCTCGATACCAAAGAGCCACTCAAATTCGGACAGCCTCTCCGTAGCCTCCACCGCATCAGCCGGATCAGAAGCCGAAGCATCCTCTTCCGCTTCCGCCTCCAGCTTATAAGGCTTTTCCAAACCGGCATCTCTCAGGGCCAGCGTGATGGTGCGACGCACCGCGCCTTCCTCTATCAGCATCTCCCCGCCCAGCGAACGAAGCTGGTCATTCAAAGATCCGTCATGCTCTGTCAGATAAAAGAGTATGCCCCTTTCACGCAGATTTTTATACAGCTCCAGCAGTCTCTCGACCGCCGTAACATCGATATTTCCTATACCGCGGGCATCCACCGCCACCTGATGGGTGTCGTCCTTTATCGCACTTTGGATGTCATTGCAGAACTTATCGATATTTGCAAAAAAGAGATTCCCGCTGAAGCGGTATATAACGGTATTCTTTATGGGCCTGGCCGCGGAATTGCGCTTGAGCGAATAGAAATTGCCATGCCCCGGGATACGGCCTACAAAAGCAGTAGGCGGAGTCACGCTCCGTATGGCGGTTTCTCCGAAAGAAAGCACCACTCCGATGATAATGCCATACAGCGTGCCGAAGAACATAACGCCGCAAAAGGCAATTATAAATACCAGCCATTCATTCCTTCCGGTATTCCAGAGCTTGCGCTCAAACTTAAGTTCCAGTATGCCGATGAGGGCGGTGATAACGATCCCCGTGAGCACGGGAATCGGAAGATACTGTATAAACCATGTCCCGAATAAAAGGATAAGAAGCATGGTCAGCCCGGCAGAAAGCGACATAAGCTGGGAACGTACGCCCTGCGAATCGGCTATGCCGCTTCGTGAAACACTTCCGTTTATGGGGCAGCATCCGAAAAATGCGCCGGCCAGATTCATGGCGCTGTACGCCAGCAATTCCTTATTATTATCCAGTTCATCGCGGTATTTCCTGGCGTAATTCCCCGAAGCCAGCAATGTCTGCGCCATGATGACAGCGGCGATGCCAAGCGACTGAATGATCAGGTCGGGAAGATGATCATAAAAGCCCTCTATTGTAGGCAAAGCAAATACAAAAGCGCCGTTTCCGTTAAAGGCAAAACCCGGAAGGACGGGCTTGGGAAAACCTGCGTTAACGGCAGCCATGAGCTTAACGCCGTAACGGTCGATGTGAAAAACTATCTGGATCAGCGCCCCGGCTGCCATCATGATCACAGTCATGGGCACCTGGGGAATAAACTTTTTGCAGACAAGGATGATGACCACTGTTCCCAGACCCAGAATAAACGAGAGCAGATGAAAACTTTCCTTTTGCGAGATGATATTATTAATAAGACTTATAACTTCCCCTGTCCCGGGATCTCCGCCAAACAGCTTGGGGACCTGCATCAGTATTATGGTCATGCCCACGCCGGATATAAATCCGCCCATTACCGGAGTTGAGATATACTTGACCACCCGGCCGGCCCCCAGCAGATAAAGCACTATAAACCACAACGCTGTAAGCAAGGTTATAAAAGGCACCGTCAGCTGTGCCTCCACAGACAGCGCCGCTATACCGGACTGCGACAGCATACTGCCCACGATCACAGCAGGCATCGCATCCACGCCTACCACAAACTGTCTTGAGGTAGTCAGCAGGCCATATAAAATAATAGGAAATAAAGAGCCGTACAGGCCGAATACTGCGGGGAGCCCCGCTATCTGCGCGTAGCCCATGGATATGGGTATCGAGACCAGCGCCACCACAATACCACCGAAGATATCCCTTCCGTAGTTAATGCTTTTCCTGTCGGTTTTTAGCTGTGTGATAAGACGCATAGTATATGAAAACACTATACGATATCACCCGTTTTTTTTCAAGACGCCGCGGAATGAGGACAGAAGGACCGTCCCCGTGTCCTCCAGAGGACGCGGGGACGGTCCTTCTGTCCTCATCCAAAAATTTTTGTTATAATCCTGTAACGAACCCCCTTACTTTTTCATTAACCATACAGAAAGGTTAAAAAGCGGTGCATAAATGAGCGCCGCGTAAAGGAGATACCTGCTTTGCAGTCAATGGATGAACTTTATCAACAATATGCCCGGACGGTATATAAGTACCTGAAGTCGGTCACTCATAATGATGATATGGCCGAAGAGCTCACTCAGGAAACTTTTTACCAGGCCATACGCAGCATAGACCGCTTCGACGGAAGCTGCAAGGTATCTACCTGGCTCTGCGCCATAGCAAAGAACCTGTATTTGAGCCACCTGCGCAAGAATCCGGCCCATGAAGACATTACGGATATGGAAATCCCGGTGGAATCGACGGAAAATGTCGTCATGGATTCCCAGGGTAAGATGGAATTGCTCAAGAAGCTCCACAATCTGCCTGAACCGTACCGGGAAGTGATGTATCTGCGCGTCTTCGGCGGCCTGTCTTTTGCAGAAGCGGGCGAAGTACTGGGAAAGAGCGAAAACTGGGCAAGAGTGACCTTTTACCGTGGAAAAGAAAAACTAAGAAAGGAAGTTGATGATAATGGATAAGATACCCTGTGAAGTAATAAAAGACCTGCTGCCTTCGTATATCGACTCTCTCACCTCCGAAAAAACAAAGGAGATAGTCGATGACCATTTAAAAAGCTGTAAAGACTGCAGCGAAACCTTAAAAAAGATGCGCGGCGACAGCGACCATGACATGGAGCCGGATGAAGATGATGTGCAGGAAATCGCCTTCTTAAAGAAAATAAAGCGCATGATGAAGATCGCGATACTGAGCAGCATCGCTACCGTAATTCTCTTCGGGTTCTTCTTACTCCTGCGCTTCTTTATAGTGGGCAGATCTCATGAAGGGACGATCTATTGGGTAGAAGAGCTTTCCATGAACAATGATGTAGTGAGCGTACAGATAAGCACAGGCAGCAGCGCGTATGTAGTCTCCCGCGTAAAGTTTGAAGAAGCAGACGGAATTCTTCAACTGACAGCAAATGAGGTACCTGTAAGCATATTCTGCCGCGGCGGAAAGAAATTCTCCCATAAATTAAAACAGGCTGATCAACTGAAGATGATACGCATCGACGATCAGGTGATATGGGAGGCAGGAAGCCCTATGGAACCCTACTCCTTCCTGACCTCTGCCACATACTTAACAAGGCATGCATATATAGGCGATATGTCCGCAAACCAGAGAACCGCGAATGCGCTTAATATCCGCACCAGGCTTGGTGAGTATGAAAATCAACTGGAGACTTCAGCGGAACCTTACGGCTGGATAATACGTCTTAAGGAAAGTGTTCCTGCCGATAAAGAAGCCGTGATGACAGCCGATATGCAGGATATCGCATACATACTGATCGCTGTCATAGACAATCTCGATCATGTGACCTTCGAATACACTGTTGACATGGAGAATCGCACCATAAGCTTTGACGCCGCTGAAGCCACCTCCTTCTTCGGCCGCAACATAAAGGACTGCGGCAGCAGCATCGGAGCGCTTAATGAATTGATAGAAAAGACAAGGTATTGAATTCCAAAAATACACCTGTAAGGGTGTATTTTTGTGACATAAAAAAAGACGGGAAGCAAAACTGACATAAAAAGAGTTTGCCCTTTGCTCTGAATTGTTAACCTCTCACATATATGGTTGACAATTCAGATTGTCGGTGCTAATATCTTCCTTGTGCAAAAACAGAAAGGAAGATACACAAATGACCGAATCCACAAACGCTGCTGCGAAAATACCCACAAAACGATCCACCGCTTTCAAAACCATCGATATCGCATATATCGCGATCGCCGTTGCGCTAATGGCGATATGTTCATGGATATCGATCCCCACCATGATATCCTTTACGCTGCAGACCTTCGCTGTATTTTTGAGCGTATGTCTGTTAGGCGGTTTCCGGGGTACCATCGCAGTAGTTGTCTATCTGCTGCTGGGTGCTGCCGGAGCTCCGGTCTTTGCCGATATGCACGGCGGGATGAGCGCCTTACTGGGTCCCTCCGGCGGATATCTTATCGGTTTTCTTTTCTCCGCTCTCGTAATGTGGGCATTTGAAAAACTGCTTGGAAAAAAAGTCTGGATGTACGCTGTTTCCATGATACTTGCGCTGATCGTCTGCTATGCCTTCGGAACCTTATGGTTTATGAAAGTTTACGTTGCCGAGGACGGCAGCCGCGCCGGCTTGATGACCGCACTCTCCTGGTGCGTATTTCCTTTCATCATTCCGGATCTGGTGAAGATAGCCGTGGCGCTTCTGATAGGCAGCAACAAGGCTCTGCGCCGTGTGATCCGAAACGGTGAGAACGCATGATCCGTCTGCGTCCTCATCACGGGATGTGCCTCTACTTTTTTAAGGGAAAAGGCTACAGCGGTGACTTCGTCCGCAATATGACGGAATATAAAGAACTGCTGGAGAAAGAAGATCCGCTTATCACACTTACACAAGGCGTGGACGATATCTGTGCTAAATGCCCCAATAACCGCTCAGGGGTCTGCACTTCCATCGACAAAGTAAACAGCTATGATGCGCAGGTCCTTAAGATCTGCGGGCTGAAAACCGAAACCACAATGCGCTACAAAGATTTTTCACGGGAAGTGTATGAAAAGATACTGATCACCGGAAAAAGAGAAAATCTCTGCGGCAACTGCCTGTGGAATGAATTATGCTTTCTGCCTTCCGCTTCGGACCCTGCCGATACCTAAAACTCAGGACAATTACATATTGTATGCTTCAGCCGCCATTACTGACGAGTATTACTGACATGAGGGCGTCTTTTAGCATAAATGAAGCTGACGTACTATTTTTTGGTGCGTCAGCTTTTTTATGCACAGAGGGCCTGAGGGTTTTCAATCCCGGATATAAATGCTATTATATGAAATATAAGCAAGAAATGAATTATTTCAAGGAGGTTGTTATGCTGCAGGATATCATAGGATCAAAGACAGAACTGTTTGCGGACGGGGTACAGACAGTTCTGAGAGGACATGAGAACCGCTATCGTGACGTGACTATACTTAAGGGAAATCTCGTGAACAATTCCCGTTCGGGAGGGAGAGGTATCAATGCAAGAGTAAACCGCGGCGGTGTCTTCGGTTTTGCATCTATCTCTGAATATTCTCCCGAAGCGGCAGAAAAAGTTATAAAGGCGGCAACCGAAAATGCCATGTTCTTATCAAAGCATTCTTCACGGAGCATCGCCCTGCCCCCCTCCGTAAGCAGCGGCAGTGTTGCATTAAACCGCGATATCGTGGATGCTGAGCAGAAGGAGATCATCGAACTCTGCCGCACGTTTGATGCATACATAGAAAAAAAATATCCGGAACTGAGCAGCCGCACTGTTTCGTATTCAGAAGATTCGCAGGATAGGATAATCTATTCTTCGGACGCGGCAAGCGGACATCTGGTAACCCCCCGCGCTCATGTTTATATCCATATGACTGCGGAGTCAAAAGAAGGTACGCCGGTTGAAATGTTCAAGGCGCTGGGCGGATTCGGAAGCTTTTATGACAATTTCTCAAATCCGGAAAAATACTATCCGGAGATAGATGAGCTTTATAAATGGGTTATGGATAAAAGAGAAGGCATATATCCCGACGCAGGAGAAAAGACTGTCGTTCTCGGCGGCATGATGGGCGGTATGCTGGCGCACGAAGCGGTGGGCCATACCGTGGAAGCAGACCTGGTACGCGGCGGAAGCGTTGCCGGCCCCTGCCTTAACAAGCGCGTGGCTTCGGAGCTGGTAAACCTTGTCGACTTTGCGCATAGCTATAACGGCGGCCTTGCGCCTCTTCCCGTATATCTGGATGATGAGGGCACGATAGCCGAAGACGCTGTACTGATCAAAGACGGTATACTGGTAGGTTATATGAATGACCGTGAAAGCGCTGTGGAATACGGCATGAAACCTGCCGGAAACGCAAGAGCCTGGAGCTTCTGGGATGAACCCTTAATACGTATGCGCAATACCTGCATCCTGCCGGGAAAGAATACCGTGGAAGAACTGATTGCTTCGGTTGACGACGGTTATTATCTTATCCAGTCCGGAAACGGTCAGGCCGATCTTACGGGCGAGTTCATGTTTGGCGTGATCTGCGGCTACGAGATCAAAAACGGAAAATTAGGCAGAGCCCTTTTGGATTCTACGGTAAGCGGCTTAGCTTTTGACATGCTGAAGAGCGTTGACATGGTATCCGATGAAGTGGAATGGTCAGCTTCCGGCTTCTGCGGAAAGAAGCAGTCTATGGCCGTGGGAATGGGCGGTCCCCATATACGCTGTAAGATAACGATAGGAGGAAGATAAGATGTCGAATATAAGAAATATCGGAGATACTTTTGATGCGCTGATCAAAGACAGCGAGGTTAAAAAATATACTTATACGCTTTCAGAATCAAAAAAGCTGGAGCTTAACCTTGAGGACGGGGACTTTAAGCTGATGCGTACCGTTTTTGATAACTACGGTTCTATCAGAGTATTTGAGAACAACAGGATGGGATCCGTAGGCGGAAATGACATCTCGGAAGAAGGACTTAAAAAACTGATCGAAGACAGCCTCTCTGCCGCAAGATCAGCTGATGAAGATCCCTGTCATGATATCGCTCCCGGCCAGGGCAGTGATATATTTGTACAAGGCCTTCAGGAACCGGATACCGACCGTTTTATCGAGCGTGTACAGGAATTCCTTAAGATCCTTGATAAAGACTATCCAAAGATAAAGATATCGGGCGGCGCCGCAACGATCGATCAGTGGAACTGGTTTTCACGCAACTCCAACGGTACCGAGTTTGAAGGTATCGGCGGACAATACTACTTCTCCCTGGAGTTCAGTGCAGGTGAAGGCGATAAGAACAGCGGCGTGAATTTCCTTGGTTTTTCAATGAAAGATCTGGATACTCCCATCATTGAGATGACAGATGTAAAACGCAAGCTTAAGGATGTCTGCGACAGCATTTATCCCGAAACGATCGATTCCAAATTTACGGGGACCGTAGTGATGATCCCCGATTGTGCAGCCCAGTTCCTCTACATGCTGGCCGGTAATTATATTTCCGGCGGGCGCATTATCGACGGCACAAGCCTCTGGCTGGACAAAGTGGGCGAAAAGGTTGTTGATGAGAAGCTGAGCGTTACGCTGGATCCCTTTGATGAACGCATTATCCTGGGGGAGCGGGGAACACATGACGGTTTCCGTGCAGAAACGGTCAAAGTTATCGATAAAGGAGTACTAAAGACACACTGGCTTAATCTGTATGCTGCCAA
>CAMOEK010000066.1:0-12426 GCA_946612125.1 uncultured Lachnospiraceae bacterium
GCAAGAGGCGACCGTACTCCCGGTGAGTTCTATCAGATGGATATGGAGATGGCCTTTGCAGATCAGGAGGATGTCCTGGCTGTACTTGAAAAGGTGCTGGTTCCCGTGTTCGAGAAATATGGTATTTACAAGAGGATCACTCCCGCACCCTTTAAGCGTATACCTTTCCTTGAGGCTATGGAAAAGTACGGTACCGATAAGCCCGATCTGCGCATAGATCTGGAACTTCAGGATGCAACGGAGCTCCTTAAGGGCTGCGGTTTCGGACCTTTCGAAGAGAGCGCAGATACAAAGATAAAGGCTGTAGTAGTTTCCGATTTTAAGGCTACCCGCAAGCAGATAGACCAGCTGGTGGCAGATGTGGAAGTTCAGACTGCTAAAAAGACTTTCTGGTTCCGCGTGGATGAGAACGGCGAGATCGTAGGCGGCATCTCCAAGTTTGTAGCGCCCATCAAGGATAAGGTGGTAGAAGGCCTTGGTCTTAAGGCAGGCGACTTCGTTGGTCTGGCAGCAGGAGCGCTGGGCGTGGCGCAGAAGACCGCAGGCGTATTAAGAAGCAAGCTGGGTCTGCTCTGCCCCGAGCATATGGATAAAGATCAGTATCAGTTCTGCTGGATAGTTGACTTCCCCATGTATGAGATAGGGGAGGAGTCCGGCGAGCTTGAATTCTGCCACAATCCTTTCTCCATGCCTAACGGCGGACTTGAGATACTTGAAAAAGCCGCTAAGGGAGAGGTCGATCCTCTGAGCATTACCGCATTCCAGTATGATCTGGTCATCAACGGTTATGAGTCTGCATCCGGCGCCGTTCGTAATCACGATCCGGAGATCATGGTCAAGGCATTTGAGATGGTACGCTTAGGCGAGGATGATGTTAAGGCTAAGTTCCCTGCTATGTATAATGCGTTCACCTACGGTGCGCCCCCTCACGCAGGAGCTGCTCCCGGAGTGGACCGCATGATCATGCTGCTTACCGGTGAGGAATCCATCCGTGAGGTCATCACCTTCCCGATGAACAAGAATGCAGCGGACCTGATGATGGATGCGCCTTCAGCAGTAAGCGAGAAGCAGCTTAACGAGCTTCATCTTAAGTGTGTAGTGCCTGAAGAGGGTAAGGAAGAGTAATATCATACTGCATGTCATAAGAATGTTATATTTAGAAAAGCCGTTTGATATATGTTATCATGCGGCTTTTTTTAAACACGAAATTCGTTCTGGACCATTAAAATAATGGCAAAAACACCTTGACAAGCCATTAAATTAATGGTTTAATCGCTGTAGAGAATCACTAAGGAGCCCTGAGAATGAAGTATATAATCCCGGATCATACAACTGCAGAGCATATTAAAGAACTCAGAAAACAGCTGAATATGACGCAAAAGGAGTTTGCAGAGTTTGCGGGCTGCTCAAAGCCTACGATAGAACGCTGGGAGAGCGGCGACAGGAAGATCACCGGGCCTGTTGTTACTTTGATAGAGATCCTTAAGCGTGAAAAGGCATGGCCTAAGAAACTGGCTATCCCGGAAAAAAAGCTAAGGCTTCGGATCTATTATATGTGTAAGGATGAGATATGTACCGTTATAGATGCTGATGAGAGTCAACGGGTAGTTGAGATAAAGAATTATACGGACAATCTGCAATACAGAGCATTTGGCATCAATACAGAGCCGACATATGCGGATTTTGAGGAGTTTCTGGAATCGAGATGTTTTCCGAGAAGCCGTGATAAGATGAAACTGGAACTGGATAAACTGGGGATTCCTTTTTATGACCCCATGATGATCATCGAAAAGACTGAGGGCAGAATGGCAGATGATGACTTTTGGCTTAAGATAGAGGTGTAGCTGATGGTAGAATTGTTTGAGGGCGATCTTAAGGATGACGGCAGAAGATCATCTAAAGGGAATCAGCTGAAATGGAAGAATAAAGACACATGGTACAAGGCAGATTACCTTGGATATGAGGGAATGGCCGAATGCGTGGTTTCTGTGCTGTTAAAGAGTTCATCTTTGTCTGATGATGAATATGTGATTTACGAACCGGAAAGTATAAGATATAAGGCACAGACTTATAATGGATGCCGCAGCGGGGATTTTGCTGCAGGATGGCAGACCATAACCTTAGAGCGGCTCTTTAAAAACAGGTTCGGTACAGGGCTTCATCAGGGGATTTATTCGATAGAAGATCATGAACAACGCCTGCGTTTTCTGGTGGAGCAGGCAGAGCGGATAACCGGACTGAAAGACTTCGGGAAATATATATGCAAGCTGTTTACTATCGATGCTTTTTTCCTCAATGAGGACAGGCACACACATAATATATCTGTATTGATGAAGAATGACAGATTCAGATTATGCCCCGTATATGATAATGGCGCGGCACTTTTGTCTGATATGGCAATGGACTATCCTATGGGATGCGATGTGTATAAGGAGATAAATAATGTCCGTGCCAAGACGATCTGTGAGTCTTTTGATGAGCAGCTTGATATAGCCGAAAAACTGTATGGCCGTCAGCTAGTATTTCATTTTACTACAGAGAATATACATAGTGTCATGAAAGAGATGCCCTTATATGATGATGCTGTAAAGGAACGTGTGGAATTAATTCTTCTTGAGCAACGCAGAAAATACAGGAATCTTTTTCAGTAGATCATCCTAACCATTCACAACATTCTTTCCGTTGTTTTTTCCGTAATAGAGTTTTTCATCGGCCTTCCGGATCCATTCATCCAGGGAGGCCGTGTCATTTTTCATGGCGTAGCCTATGGTTATGGTGACATCGATCTTCCGGTCTTCGTAAACGAATTCAGAAGACTCCACTGCTTTGCGCAATGTATCCAAATGTTCATAGACATCAGTCATATCCTTAAGAAGTATAAGGAATTCCTCACCGCCCCATCTTGAAACGATCTGATCATGGCAGGAAACGCGCATGATATCCGCGAGCTTTTTAAGCACATAGTCTCCGGCGTTGTGACCGTAGATATCATTTATCTTTTTGAAGTTATCGATATCGATCATTGCCAGCGCGTCCCCGGTATTGCAACGGGACAGATCGGAAAGCTCCTCCATCATAAAATGGCGGTTGTAGAGTCCGGTAAGCCTGTCGGCATAACTCATCTCTTTAAGCTTTTCTTCAGAGTTGATGGTGGTCTTTATCAGCTGTTTGGTATATGTGATCATGAAGTAGAATACGATAAGCGAATTAGTGAACCAGAAAACACCTGCAGCGCCTGTGGGAGCGTGATAGATGGGACCGTTGATGGCTACATATCCGGTGCTGGCCAGATAGCATGCCAGAATGGCAGCCGAGAAGATGGGTGTTTTTATCCTGTTTTGCTTAAGCTTATAAGCTATATAATTTGTATAGTGGAGTATAGGTATCATGGACAGGCTGTACAGATAGAAGCCAAACTCGTAGCCCAGACAGATAGTCGCAAAACTCATATAAAGGGTAAGCCAGGTATACACAAGACATAAGTAAAAGTGGAGGTTTCTTCTTAAGATCAGGATATATCCGAAAATATACACGAAAAAAGTAGGGATGCTGAAATATACAAGAATAGAAGCTTTACACAGATGGAAGAACAGCATCAGCCCCAGCACCATCAAAAGTATAACGGTATTGATGGTTAAAGAAAACTTGCGGATGTTTTTTGCGTCCATATATACTCCCTGATAAATATATTGCTCTCATTATAACATCTAAATCTTATCCTTGCCAGTATGAGGTATTGTTTGATAAAATATACCTGTAAGATGCATATTGCCGGAAAAGAGGGTTTATATGAACATAGAGCTGCAGTGCTGTGGCCTTTTTATTATATTTACCATATTTGTGATGTTTTATCGCGAGAAAAAGCTGGATCTTATGAACCGCAAGCTTTTTTTGCGCGCTATTTATGCATGTTTCGCCTGTCTGACATTTGATATTTTATCAATAGTGCTGATCAACCGCGCAGTTTTTGAAGGCTTCAGTCCCAAGCTTACGGTAGCGGCGTGTAAAGCATATATCATGCTGCTGGTTTTGCAGGGGTATTTCTGTTATGTATATTCGGCTACCAGCATGCTTCAGCCCGGGAGAGCCTGGACTAAGATCACTAAATATGTCTATCATTTGATATTCCTGACAGGCGAGATCCTTGTGCTGGTCCTTCCGCTTCAATATGAATTAGACGGCCGCGCTGTATATTCTCACGGGCCTGCAGCCGTTACCGCATATATCATGTGCGCGATCTATGCTTTTTCTACGATAGCGACCACGATCATCTTTAAAAAGGATATGCCGGGCAGGCGTTTTGCGGCCATGCTTTTATGGCAGGGGATCTGGCTGCTGGCGGCTGTCATACAGTTTTTTATACCGCAGATACTGCTTGTTGGGTTTGCGTCCGCCTTCGGCATGGTGATCCTGTATATCCAGCTTGAGAATCCAAGCGAGTATATAGACGGAGCCACGGGGCTGTTCACTACCAATGCGCTGTCGGTATATGTATATGATAAATATAAATTCGGCAGACGCTTTTCCATGTTCACGGCCAAGATACACTATCTTACCTCATATGTGGATTTTAATATGCAGCAGGCAGCGGTAATGCGAACATCACGGGCGCTTATAGAGCTGGGCCCGGAACCGGCCTTCCGCATAGATGATGATACTTTCTGCGTGGTGTATGATGATGAAGAGAGGATGTTTGAAAGAGCCGGGGAGATCAAGCGGCGGAAGGACGGCGTAAGGGATCTGCCGGCAAAGGGAACATATCTGCTGATACCTGACAGTACGCAGCTGAACGGACCGGAAGAGTTCTTTCGTTTTCTGCATACCTATCTGGAGAGCGAAGAAGAGATAACCGTTGCAAATAAAGAGCTGATCGAAAAACTCAGGGAGCAGAACAGCATCAAACAGCTTATAGATGATGCGCTCATAAATGACAGGGTAGAGGTTTTTTATCAGCCGTTTTATAATGTGAAGAAGTCCTGCTTTGATGTGGCGGAAGCGCTGGTGCGCATCAGGCGTGAGAACGGCGAAATTGTGTCGCCGGGAGATTTTATACCGGTAGCCGAGGAGACGGGACAGATAATACCGCTGGGCATGCGGGTGTTTGAGAAAGTATGCCGTTTCTTGGCGGAAAGCAAAGTCCGTGAGCATGGGCTGGACCAGGTCGAGGTAAATATTTCTGCGGCGCAGTTTGATCATGATAATCCTTCCAAATTTGTGATGCACTACATGGAAAAATACGGGATCGATCCCAAGTGGATCAACCTGGAGATAACGGAAACCGCTGCGGCCAAAAACAGGGATATAATGCTTTTAAATATGAACCGGCTTATAGAAAAGGGAGTTTCGTTCTCGCTGGATGATTTCGGAACCGGGCGCTCCAATCTGGATTATTTTGTAAACATGCCTGTAAGGAACATCAAATTTGACTATTCCTTTACCAGAGGGTATTTTGATAATGAAAAAACCAGACATGTGCTTTCGGGCATGGCCGATATCATGCATAAGATGGAAATGAGCGTGGTATCCGAAGGTATAGAGACGGAAGAACAGATGAAGGCCATGAAAGAAATGGGAGTGGAGTACATACAGGGCTTCTACTTCTCGAAACCTGTTCCGGAAGAACAGTTTCTGGAGTTTCTTATAAAAAATAATGAACTGAAGGCAGAATAAAGAAGAGCGTTTAAGGCGGTATACAGGAGGGAAAAATGGCGACTGATTTTCAAAATCTGGCAGACAGCATACAGGCTCCGACAAGCGTAATGTCGGTGGAGGTCCTTGAAGACGGATCCATGGGTGAGCTGCGTATAGTGGCGGGCAACCGCGGATACATTGATTCGATAGAAAGACCGGCCGGCGATTATCAGATGAAATCGGATAAGTTTATCCCGGGAAGCATTTATACGGATTATGTTCCCCGTGATCTGAATTTTGAGGATTTCTGTTTCAGGAGCGCGGTACAGAAAAAGTGTCTGCATTCGTATGTTAAACCGTCACATATGCCGGTATGGTTCAATATGACTTTCCTTCCCGCGGGGCCGCCGGATGGAAATATTCATTATTGCACATATACCATGGAGGTCAATTTTGAGGCTAATACCAAGCGCATGTCAAATGTGGATAATGATCTGGCGAAAGAGGTGCTGGAGACCTGCATAAAGCTGCGCGGGGCAAAGGATTTCAAGGCAACCATGCAGGATGTGATAGTCGATCTGCGCAATATGTGTCATGCCGAACAGTGCAGCATACTTTTGGTGGACAGGTATGAGAAAAAAACACAGGTATTGTGTAAGGATTTTTCGGGCGCTGTAGGTTTGCGCGCCGGAAGGAAGAATATTATCACCCCTTCCAGCAAAGATTTTTACAGGATAACCGAGAGCTGGGAGGAGCTTATCGGCAGCAGCAACTGTATCATCGCCAAGAATGAAAAGGACATGGAGTATGTAAAGGAAAGGACGCCGGAGTGGCATGAGACACTGGTGGATTCGGGCGTGAATAATATTGCGTTATTTCCGCTCAAATTCGGTGATGATCTTCTGGGATATATCTGGGTCATCAACTTTATCGAGGAATATGCGCCTAAGATAAAGGAGATGATGGAGCTTACCACATTCATACTGGGGTCGGAGATAAACAGCTATCTCCTCATGAACCGGCTTAAGATACTAAGCTCCAAGGATATGCTAACGGGCGTGCTCAACCGTAACGAGATGAACAATTATGTTGATAAACTTGTAAGTGAGCATCAGAAGGTGAAACAGTCGGTTGCTGTGGTCTTTGTGGATCTGAATGGTTTAAAGCTGGTAAATGATGAGAAGGGGCATACAGCAGGAGATGCGATACTTCGTGATGCCGCTGCGGCGCTAATGGAAGTGTATCCTGCGGACTGCATATACCGCGCAGGCGGAGATGAGTTTACCGTGATACTGCCGGGGGCGGATACGCAGGAGATGATCGAAGGCATTGAAAAGCTCAGGAAAGTATCCGAAAAATATGAGCGTGTATCCTTTGCCATAGGCGGATGTGTCGAGCAGGATATGAGGGATGTGAGGACAGCCCTTAAGATCGCCGATCAGAGGATGTACGAGGATAAGAGAGAGTATTACGTGAAGCACCCGGAGATAAGAAAGAGACTTTCATAAGAAGATAAGGTCAAACCGCGCTCAGTTATCGCGGCGTTTCTTACAAAACTGTAATTTGCCATCTGCTTATGTCGTGATATACTTAAGATCATAGACGGAGGCGTAAATGGGATATTATCTTCATCTGGCAAAGCAGTATATGTGGCATAATAAAGCGCGTACCCTGTACTCGGTGCTGGGTATCGCGCTTACTTATATCTTAAGCTTCTGCATACTCACAGCAGGATATTCCTTTTGGGATTATGCGTTTTATTCGGTATACAGTACAGATCCTTACGAGCTCTTTTCGATCAGCGATAATACTCCTTATACAAAAGAAATGGCAGAGGCGCTTAAGCGCATGGCAGATGATCCGGCGATAGAGGAGCTTCGCATAGTGGTTTTGGATATGGATTATCCGTCCTATTATCGCAGGGTATTACCGTCGCAGATAAAGGCAGATGAAAGATATGATTTTAAGATAAAGCTCAAAGATACGAAGAATCTGAGAAAGAGCGCTGCCGATCTGGGACAGAAATACGGGATGCAAATTGGCGTGATGGGATATGTTGAGAAGTATCTGAGGCAGGACGAATCCGTGGAGACGGCGCTGATCAATTTTCTTTTGACCTTCGGCGCTACTGTATTCGGTCTGTTTTCCGTTGTGATACTGCGAAATACCATGATGATAGCCGTTACGGAGCGCAGCAGGGATTACGGGCTGCTCCGCTGCGTTGGTATGTCCGAGCGGCAGAATCTGATCCTGCTTCTGACAGAAGGCATGATCATGAGCCTTATGGCATCTGTTATCGGGCTGGGGGTGGGATATGAGATGCTTAAGCTAATAGAGCCCTGGCTTATCAAAATGCTTGATCTGATGGATGTGTTTGCGTTTCATTTCTATCCGTCAGCGGCTTTGTATACCACCTTGTTATGCATAGGCGTTACACTGTTTTCTCTTGTTGAGCCTGCAAGATTATCTTCGCAGGTATCTCCTTTGGAAGCGCTGCGCGGAGCATTGGCAAAGGAACTTACCGTGGGGAAAGCTATTAAGCTGCTGGCATCCAGACTCACTAAGAAAAAGAAGAAAAAAGAGAAGATATCCATGGCAGAGAAGCTTTTTGGCGTGAGCGGCTTTTATGCCCACAGGAATGCCAAAAGGGGCCGGGGCAGTACAAAGGCTGTGTTCATTGCGATCTTTATATCAGCGCTTATGCTGCTTACGGTATTGTCGTTTACGGAATCGTTAAAGGCCACCATGCGAAAGCATATGGGTGGAACGGCAGATGAATACAGGGAGTTTGTCTATAAAGGCAACATCAGGGGGGATGCAGAAGTGTATGATCCGGAGTGGAACGAACATCTTAAGTCAGTACTGGATGGCAGGGCAAATGTGACGGATACCTTTTCCGTTATGTATATGCATTTTCATTATACCATAAATTCATCTCCCTATTTCTATAATGATGAGCTTAAACGTCTTTGTGAAAGAGGCCATGGCCCGGTATCGAGTGTTTATGAGATGGGCTGTAATGCGGAGGATATGGAAAAGGAAAGACCATATCTTATCGAAGGGGATATTGATTATGAAAAAATGGTAAGCGAAAACGGTGTGCTGCTTTGCGATATATCGCCTGCGCTCAGGAGCGAAGGGCGAAAGACCTCCTATCACGCCGGCGATGATATAGAGATATTGAGTATGGAAGGTGCGGCCAAAGCCAGACAGATATATATGGATGCCGTAGCGGCTGTATCGGAGCGTCTTGGGATAGGAGCATGGTGGGATGAGACGGGAAAGGTGGTTTATTTTGTAAACGGTGTGGAAAAAAAGACCGAACGCCTTACGGATCCTAATGATGAAAAGAAAAAACTGCCTGTTTTAATCGGTTACAGAAGAAATGAAGGCGATGCGCAGGATTATGAGCGTATGTTGGATGAAATGCTTTCCGAACTGCAAAGCAAAGGCTATGACTGCTCGAAGAGACTGCCTGAGAATAATTATAATATAGAGCAGATATTGGAGTGTTTAAGGGAGCTTATGTTTGAGGAGGGCTATAGAGAGAAGCTTAAAGTGAGCGGAGTACTTTCTGAGGAAGTATATACACAGGGCAGTCTTGATAGCTACAGAGTGAATAATGAACAGAAATCTTCATATAT
The DNA here is from genome assembly GCA_946612125.1 of uncultured Lachnospiraceae bacterium. Classification (GTDB taxonomy): domain Bacteria; phylum Bacillota; class Clostridia; order Lachnospirales; family Lachnospiraceae; genus NK4A136. The sequence continues at coordinate 9,276 of CAMOEK010000066.1, forward strand.
ACGTGTGATATACCCGGTGGAGACTCTGATAAGCCGTCTTGATAAGCTTGCAGCCATAGATAAGCTTGAGCCCCAAAAAAACGGATACAGATTTTCATACAGAAGCGGGTATTTAGGCTTCTTTGTATACAGATGCGAGACCGGTATAAAACGTGATATGGATATACTGGATAATGCCATCCTGAATTTTACGCAGGAGAACGATCTTGGGTACAATAACAGGTATTCAAATGATTATTTCGAAATGGCGAATGCGCTTAACGTGGTGACTCTTGCTGCTCTTATAGTTGCCGTATTTATCATGCTGGTATGCATCTTTCAGCTGCTCAATACCCTGCAGGCCGATATGCGCATACGTAAAAAAGAACTGAGGCTGTATGATGTGGTGGGTATGGATCCGGCACAGAAATTTAAGATGATGCTGATAGAGCACGGCTTCGGAGCAGCTTTTGCAGCGATAACGGGGAGCGCGGCAAGTTTTCTGATAAGCTTTACAGTGATCAAAAGGTTTATAATTTTACAAGCCGGGGCGGATTATGTATTTAAATGGCCGGTTGGAGCGGCTGTTTTGATATGCATACTGATATCGGGAACAGTTGCGACTGCGAATTATGCCGAGTGGAAGAGAAGTATATGAAAATATTACTGGTAGAAGACGACAGTGACCTGGCGGCAGCCCTGGGCTGGTCGCTTAAGAGCGAAGGCTTTGATGTGAAGCGTGCGGACTGCCTGGAGGCAGCTGAGCAGCTGCTTAATGATGAAGCGCCGGATCTGGTGCTTTTGGATGTGATGCTTCCGGACGGGGAAGGATATGGATTTTGTGAGTATGTACGCAGCAGGGATGAGCAGCTGCCCATCATCTTCTTAACTGCCCTGGATGGGGAGAAGGAAGTGGTAGCGGCTTTCGGGGCAGGAGCAGATGATTATGTGACCAAGCCCTTCAGGACGGCGGAACTTGTGGCGCGCATACGCTCGAAACTAAGGCTTAGGCAAAGGCACGGTGATCTTAATATCGATGCAAACAGGCTCTGTCTTTGGAATAAGGATGAACGGATAGATTTAAGCCCTAATGAGTACAGGCTTTTGAAACTGTTTACGGAGCATGGCGGAGTGATAAGCCGTGAACAGATAATGAAGAGTTTCTTTGATACCGATGAGTATGCGGATCCGAATACCGCCTCGGTATATGTAAAGCGCCTCAGGGATAAGCTTAAGCATGTGTACGGGCATGATCCCATACAGACGGTGCGTGGCGAGGGCTATCGCTGGGAGGAGGCGGAATGATCAAGCGTGAAGAAGGATACTACTGTATCATAACGGCAGTATGCCTGATCGTGACAGTAGTATTGTGGCTTTTGAACGGATTTAGCGCATATTGGGTGCTGCCGGTATCAGTGATCCAGGCGTTGGCAGGGCTTTATGCCATAAAGCATATATACAGGAAAGCGTCGGCGATCGAGCAGATGTTAAGCGGCCTTAGGGAAGATTTTGACAACTGGCAGCCGGAGAAAAAGGAAGCCGCTTTGCTGTCTAAGGACAGCATATTTGCCAGACAGCTGGAAGAATTAAAAGAGATAAGCCGTATCCTGTCGGATAAAGAAGATAAACGCATTACAGGGATGAAATGGCTTAAGGATCTGATGAGCGATATAACACATCAGATGAAGACACCGCTTGCCACGCTGGAGATATACATCGACATATTTAAAAAGGAAATGGCCGATCGTATGCCGGAGAGCGAAGATCTTTCTGAGCGGGCAACGCGTTCAATGGAGAGGATACGCTGGCTGGTCACGGGGCTTTTAAAGATAGCTCAGCTGGAATCGGGCAGCTATGTTATGGAGAGGACTCCTTGCTCTGTAAGGGATACGATCGAAAAAAGCGTTCATGCGCTTGAGGCTATATTTGAAGCTAAAAAGCTTAAGGTGCATATAACCGAAAGCGGAGAAGAGGATGCCTGCATCAGTCAGGATAAGGACTGGCTGCAGGAGGCTTTCCAGAATATCATTAAAAATGCGGGGGAATATGCCGATGCGGGCAGCACTGTTGAAATAGGTATATCGGCTACGCCTATGGCTGTGGTGGTGGATGTGACCGATATCGGAGAGGGGATAGAGGCAGATGAACTGCCTAAGATATTTAACCGTTTCTACCGTGCAAAACGCTCAAACGGCGAGCGAAGCGGCGGAGTGGGCATAGGTCTGGCGCTGGCAAAACAGATAGTGGAGGCGCATGACGGAGTGATCACGGCAAAGAGCCGCACCGGCGAAGGCGCATATACCTGCATTTCCTGCTGTTTCTTAAAGAAACCGGGGGAATGAAACGGGTGGTGTCATCCTGAGCGAAGCGAAGGATCCCAAGTAATCCAGAGAGAAGCGAAGGACCCTAAGTAATCCCGAGAGGAGCGAAGGATCTCAAGTAATCCCGAGAGAAGCGACTCAGGACCCCGTGTCATCCTGAGCGAAGCGAAGGATCTTAATAAAATGAGAGGAGAAAACATCATGAGTTATCTTGAAGTAAAAGGCCTTACAAAAGTATACGGCAGCGAAGAGACTAAGGTGGTGGCGCTGGATCATGTGAGCTTTAATGTTGAGAAAGGGGAATTCGTGGCCATAGTGGGAGCCAGCGGTTCGGGAAAGTCTACCCTGCTTTCTTTACTTGGCGGAGTGGACAGCGCAACCTTTGGCAGCGTGGTGCTGGACGGGGAAGATGTGCACAGCATGAAAGCAAAGCAGCGCGCGGAATTCCGCAGGAGAAAGATAGGATTCATCTTCCAGGAATACAACCTTATCCCTGTACTTAATGTGGAAGAAAACATCGAGATCCCGGTACGCTTAGACGGCATACGCATGAAGGAAGAGAATATGACTAAGCTCCTCATTATGCTGGGCCTGGAAGAGCGCCGTTACCATATGCCGGAGGAACTATCCGGAGGCCAGAAGCAGAGGGTGGCGATAGGCAGAGCCTACGCACATCATCCGGCGCTGATACTGGCAGACGAGCCTACCGGTAATCTGGATAAGGCTACGGGGATGGAGATAATGACGCTTTTAAGAAACAGCGCCAGGAAGTTTTCGCAGACCATGATACTGGTAACGCATGATGAGAGCATCGCGGCGATGGCCGACCGTATCATCACCATTTCCGACGG
>CAMOEK010000067.1:0-12397 GCA_946612125.1 uncultured Lachnospiraceae bacterium
GAGGATGCCGGCATTCTGGATGATTACAGGCTGGATCTGTTAAAACGCTATGAGAATGTCATTCCCGCGGCTATAGAAAAGATGAAGGAAGCGGAGAAATACCGTCGTCTGGTAAAGATGGATCTTCGCAAGATGGAAGCTGAGAAAGCTTCTAACCGTTATCAGATGAAGGAAGCAGTGGTCACGCTTTCCAATTGCAGGGGCGTGGCAGTCATAGTTGCTGTGGCTGTGATATTTGCCATCCTGATCCTGGCGGTGCTGCAATATGCCATGAAAATGGATGTGAGCTGGGGCTATATACTGACAGGAGGCGCAGGAGCTATTGCGCTGACTGTGATGTTCGTTAAATACCAGGATGCGGCTAAAGAGATAAGACAGCTTACTAAAGCGCGTGATAAGATAATAGTTCTTCATAATACCGTAAAGATACGTTATGTGAATAACACCAATCTGCTCTCATATATGTATACAAAGTATGATGTGAATTCATCAAAGGATCTGGAGGCAGACTGGGCAGATTATATAGATGTCATGAATGCCCGTGTTAAGGATGAAAGGCTTCGTCAGGATCTGGAGTATTATTATCAGAAACTGACAGAAAGCCTGCGTAAATGCGGCATACAGGACCCTGAGATATGGACCAGGCAGGTCAGGGCGCTGGTGGATCCCAGGGAAATGGTGGAAGTGCGGCATGCGCTGATAGGCAGACGCGGCAAACTGCGCGAGCATCTTGAATACAATAAGCAGATCACCGGGCGAGCCCAGGATAAGATAAAAGATCTGGTATTGGCTTATCCGCAATATGCGGATGAGATAGAAGGAATAGTAAGACGCTATGATGGCGGCTGAAAAAAAGGAGGAATCAAATGAAACCCATCAAAGAAGGCAAGGTAAGAGAGATCTATGATAACGGCGACAGCCTTATCATGGTAGCAACGGACAGGATCAGCTGCTTTGACGTGATCCTTAAGAACATCATCGAAAAGAAGGGTACTGTGCTTACCCAGATGTCAAAGTTCTGGTTTGATATGACCGGTGATATCGTAAAAAATCACATGATAAGCACGGATGTAAATGAGATGCCCGAATTTTTCAGAAAGCCTGAATTCAAAGGCAAGAGCATGATGTGCAAGAAACTGACCATGCTGCCTATCGAGTGCATAGTCCGCGGATATATCACCGGCAGCGGCTGGGCAAGCTATCAGAAGGACGGCACTGTATGCGGCATTAAACTGCCTGAAGGACTTAAGGAATCCGAGAAGCTGCCTGAGCCTATCTACACTCCCAGCACTAAGGCCGAGATAGGCGATCATGATGAGAATATTTCCTATGAGAGATCCATCGAAGTACTTGAAAAAGAATTCCCCGGCAAGGGAGAGGAATATGCAAAGAAGCTTCGTGACTATACCATAGCGCTGTATGTGAAGTGCGCAGACTATGCGCGCAGCAGGGGGATCATCATAGCTGATACAAAGTTTGAATTCGGTCTGGATGAGAACGGCGAGATCATCATCGGTGATGAGATGCTTACGCCCGACAGCTCACGTTTCTGGCCGGTAGAAGGCTATGAGGCAGGCAAGAGCCAGCCTTCCTTTGACAAGCAGTTCGCCCGTGACTGGCTCAAGAGCAATGAGCACGACTGGAAGCTGCCTGTAGAAGTAGAGCAGAAGACCATCGAGAAATATCTTGAAGCATACCGCCTGTTAACCGGAAAAGAACTTGAGGTATAAAAAATTTTGGAGAAAAACGTTCTGAGGACTGAATGCCCAGAGAACTAAAAGATTCTGAGAACTGAATGCTCTGAGGACTAAAAGATTCTGAGAACTGAATGCTCTGAGAACTAAAAGAATTTGAGGACATAATGTCATCCTGAGAATAAAAAAATATGTCATCCTGAGCGAAGCGAAGGATCTTCCCCGATCCCTCATGTCCGTTCAGGATGACTTTTTTAGTTTAAAGATATGACTGCTATCTTATACGCTTACCACGCCTTTGGCGCCCAGCAGTTCTTTGTTGGCGTCGAGTACAGGCTGCACGAAGTCGCGCAGGTATACTTCAACCTGTCTGGGAGAGCGGCCCACATAATCGGCGGGATTCATCTTTGCTTCCAGAGCTTCCTTTGTGGTATTGAACTTGGGATCGGCTGCGATCAGATCCAGCAGATCGTTGTCTTTGCCTTCCTGCTTGATATGCTTTCCTGCTTCCATGGAGAGCTTGCGCACTTCTTCGTGCATTTCCTGCCTGTCGCCGCCGGCTTTTACGGCGTCCATCATCAGATTCTCCGTAGCCATGAAGGGCAGTTCAGCCATCAGATGCTTGTTGACCACCTTATCATTAACGACCAGTCCGTCTACTACATTAAGGCACAGCTCAAGTATACCGTCTGTTGCCAGGAAAGCTTCGGCGATGGAGATGCGCTTGTTTGCGGAATCATCCAGTGTGCGTTCAAACCACTGAGTAGCGGAAGTGATCGCAGGGTTCAATGCGTCGATTATCACATATCTTGAAAGGGAAGCGATGCGCTCGCTTCTCATGGGATTTCGTTTGTAAGCCATAGCAGAAGAACCGATCTGTGACTTTTCGAAGGGTTCCTCAACTTCCTTTAAATGCTGGAGCAGGCGGATGTCGTTGCTCATCTTGTGGGCAGAAGCAGCGATGCCTGCCAGTATATTGAGCACACGGGTGTCGACCTTGCGTGAATAGGTCTGTCCGGAAACCGGATAGCAGGACTCAAAGCCCATCTTTTCAGCGATCATCGGATCGATCTTATCGATGGTTTCGTCGTCGTCGTTAAACAGCTCACGGAAGCTGGCCTGTGTGCCGGTTGTACCCTTTGAGCCTAAGAGTTTCAGGCTGCCTGATACATAATCCAGATCTTCCAGATCTATCATGAATTCATTGATCCAGAGGGTAGCGCGCTTGCCGACCGTAGTGGGCTGCGCGGGCTGGAAGTGGGTAAACGCCAGTGTGGGCAGATCCTTGTATTCCTTAGCGAATTTAGCAAGCTCATCGATAACGCACACAAGCTTTTTCTTTATCAGCTTAAGCGCTTCCTTCATCACGATGATGTCTGTGTTATCGCCTACGTAGCAGGAGGTTGCGCCCAGATGTATTATGCCCTTTGCTTTGGGGCACTGAAGGCCGTATGCGTATACATGGCTCATAACATCGTGGCGCACTTCTTTTTCGCGCGCGCGCGCATCATCATAATTTATATTGTCTTTATTGGCCTTGAGTTCCTCGATCATATCGGGCGTGATCTGATCAAGACCCAGTTCCATCTCTGTCTCCGCCAGGGCTATCCATAAGCGGCGCCAGGTTCTGAATTTCATATCCTGTGAAAAAATGTACTGCATGTCCTTTCCGGCATAGCGCTCGGATAAGGGGCTTGTGTAGATGTCTGTAGGCATTTATCTCTCCTCCTTAGAATCTGTATACTAAAACAACGATCACATTATAATATAAGACCTGTATATATTCAAATGCAAAAAAGAGGACAGGGGGACGGTCCTTTTGTCCTCACACTTCATAGTCTTCGAGCTCCAGAAGGCAGCGGACCTCGTGTTCCAGCTCACTTTCGGACAGGGCAGGGGAGAAGGCGCCGATCTCCTCCATGATGCCTATATCGGCGTATTCGGAATCATCTGTGGCATTGGCGATAAGGAAAGGTTCGCCATCGATCTCAGAGATGCTCATGCGATAGTATGCGCCGTTAAATTTATATGTTCGTCTTAGTTTGTATTTCTCTTCACCGGAGGTAAAGACCTGCTCGGCACCGTTTTTTAACAGCATCGCTTCGACGTATTCAGCCATGCGCTCAACGTCCCGCAGGCTGCTTTTGGAAGGATCTGTTTTAGAGCGTTTATCTAACTCTTTTTCGATATAGTCACGCAGGGTTATGCGCTCTTTAAAGTAACGTATGGCGAGCTCTATTATATCATTTATCAGAAAGCCGGCTCCGATCAGGAGAATGACTTTGATGAATCTTTTAAAGCTGTTATTCTTCATTTATTTATCTCCTTTTTTGCGGGGATTTACTACAGCTACACGTACCAGAGGGATCTTTTCGTGCAGGGCGGCTGCCCAGCGGTGATGGCCGTTAAGTATCATATATCCTCCGATCTGCATCCTCTGTATTATGATAGGCTCGGGAAATATATCCTCATCATATCGCTGGTTTCTGCGTATTACTTCACAATAACCCTGTATAATACGTTCGTTAGGTCCGATATTGTCAAAAGTAAATTCATCGTCCGGGTTGGGCTTTAGCATTTCAGGCGGAAGCTTATGCACCATCAGCCGCACAAGAATGTTAACTCTGACCATCTCCCGCCGGTCTTTATATGTTTTTATGTCATTGCGGACACGTTCGAGAAAATCACTGCTCCAGCTCATCTGCCCCTCCTTTGCCGTTCGGCCTCTTCTTCAAGCTTACGTATCCGGTCTGCTTCTGCCAGGACTTTTTCTGCCCAGTGTTCGTCAGGTTCGCATACCCTTAAGACTTTAAAACCAAAGCTGCGGGCATTGGCGATGATAGCTTCTTCGTCATCCACATGCAGTGATATGTGGTAGTGGCCGGGCATCTTCTGGGGCAATATCTCGCTCCGGCCGCGCTGTACCTCGGCGTTATGTCTGTAGCCATTGATGATACCGTTGAATTTAACTCCGTAATGTCTGAAAAGATTGCGGATATAGACATCAGCGCGGAAAGATGAAGTATATATCCAGACTTCAAACCCACGGGACTGGAGCTCGTGGATCAGATCCACCGTGCCCTTCCGGAGACGTTCGCTGAACACATGGTTTAAGGGAAAACGCAGCGGAGGTTCGGTTTCGAAAGTATCGGGATCGACAAACAGTACTTCATCCAGATCAAAAGAAATTCTCATATGATAACTCCTATTGCGACCGTTAAAGTTGTAACTTAGTGTTGCTGTAACGGCTGTAAACAGACAGATCCTTACATTACGGGATTATATCATAACAGGCAGGGGATAGTAAATCGGCAGAACGGTATTGCGCGATCAGAATATTATTTAATCTGCGCTGCGTATCAACTCCATAAATTTACGGGCAGCCATGCTGACTTCGCCGTTTTTGGGGGACAGCATGCTCACGGCGCGTTCGGGAAGGGAGGTGCTTAAGTTAAGACGCTTTACTATGCCTTTATTCAGTGCATCTCCGGAAAATTCTTCGGTTATGCCGGCTATTCCCAGACCTATCCCGGCCAGCGATATCAGCAGTTCGTAGCTTGCCAGCTCTATTTCCGGCTCCAGCCGCAGTCCTTTTTTCAGGAAACAATCCTCAAGGAAACGGCGCGATCCGGCCTCTTTTTCGAGGAGAATGAGGGGCAGGGAGGATATCTCCTTTAAGCTGTAGGTCTTTGAGAAATCGATGGGATAATCCGCAGCGGCTACGAATGCTGTATGCGTTTTAAAGCACATATAGGATTCGAAGCGTTTATCTCTTTCGTTCGTGGTTGCAAAAGCTATATCTACCGTACCGTTGTTAAGAAAACTCATAACGCGCTTTGAAGTGCCGTTTAATATACGTACCTTAACTCCGGGATATATGCGGTGATACTGTTTCAGATATTTGAGCAGATAGCATTCTGTCAGGGTATTGCTGGCGCCTATTGTAAGTTCGCCGCGCACCAGTTCCCTGGATTCATTAAGCCGGACCTCGCCTGTTTCCAGCAGGGATAGGGCGCCGGACACATATTCATACAGCGTGTGGCCGTCGTTTGTAAGCTGCACGCCCCTGGGAGTGCGCGAAAAGAGCTTTACGCCCAGGGAATCCTCCAGCGTTCTGACCGACTGGCTGATGGCAGACTGGCTTAAGTACAGCTCTTTAGCGGTAGTTGAGATGTTACCGTTGTCCGCAACTGCCTTAAATATCTTATAATGCTCCAGCTTGGCCTTCATATTACCTCCTTTGAGATATTAAAAATACTTATGTCAGATATTAAAATATTCTGTTTTACTTATGTTGATGCTTTGATTATAATTAGCATTGTCCGCTTTTTCAATAGTGAAAAACGGCTGCATCAATTGTTTTAATGGGGAATGTATTCAGGAGGAAAAAAATGGCAGAAGAAAGAAGAGTAGGTACGGTATCAAGAGGCATACGCTGCCCTATTATCCGTCAGGGCGATGATCTGGCGCAGATAGTGACAGACAGCGTGCTGGGCGCAGCTGATTCGGAAGGTTTCTCAATGCGTGACCGTGATGTCATAGCGATCACCGAATCCGTAGTAGCGCGTTCACAGGGAAACTATTGCAGCGTAAGTGATATAGCGGAAGATGTAAAGAAGAAGCTGGGCGGAGAGACTGTCGGAGTTATCTTTCCCATTCTTTCACGCAACCGTTTCGCGATCTGCCTTAAGGGTATCGCTATGGGAGCTAAGAAGATAGTGCTGATGCTTTCATATCCTTCGGATGAGGTTGGAAACTGCCTTGTCAATATAGATAAGATAGACGAAGTCGGCGTAAATCCTTACAGTGATGTGCTGAGCCTTGAAAAATACCGTGAGCTTTTCGGTTACGGCGTACACGAGTTCACAGGAGTGGATTACGTGGCTTATTACAGTGACCTGATCAAAGAGGCGGGCGCTGAAGTAGAGATAGTCTTTGCAAATCAGGCTAAGGCGATACTGGACTATACAAAGAATGTTATCAACTGCGATATCCATACGAGAGTCCGCACAAAGAGGATACTTCTGGCTGCCGGAGCCGAAAGAGTATTCGGTCTTGATGAGATAATGAACGCTCCGGTAAACGGAAGCGGATGCAATGAAAGATACGGTCTGCTGGGTTCAAACAAGGCTACCGAAGATACGGTCAAGCTTTTCCCCAGAGAGTGCAAGGATCTGGTACTTGATATCCAGAAGAGAGTGCTCGACAAGACCGGAAAGCATGTAGAAGTAATGGTATACGGCGACGGCGCATTCAAGGATCCTCAGGGAAAGATCTGGGAACTTGCAGATCCCGTGGTATCTCCGGCATTTACCGACGGACTTGTCGGAACACCCAACGAGCTTAAGCTTAAATATCTTGCTGACAATGATTTTGCAAACCTTTCGGGTGAGGAGCTTAAGAAAGCGATATCCGACAGTATCAGGGCAAAGGATGCAAATCTGGTAGGCAAGATGGCCAGCGAGGGAACCACTCCCAGACAGCTCACCGACCTTATCGGGTCACTCTGCGACCTGACTTCAGGATCGGGAGATAAGGGAACCCCTGTAGTTCTGGTTCAGGGATATTTTGATAACTATACCAATTAAGCATTATATCTCCGGGCTTTGTGCCCGGAGATATACATTTGAAGCCATTTATTTACGGAGGATAAAGCATTGGTAAAAGCAGTAGTAGGTGCTAACTGGGGTGACGAGGGAAAAGGCAAGATAACCGATATGCTGGCACAGGATGCCGACATAGTAGTACGCTTTCAGGGCGGAGCAAATGCGGGACATACCATAAAGAACCAATACGGTAAGTTTGCGCTTCATACCCTGCCTTCGGGTGTGTTTTACGGACATACCACATCGGTGATAGGAAACGGTGTGGCGCTTAATATTCCCAAGTTTTTTGAGGAAGTAAAGTCCATCACGGACAGAAATGTACCCATGCCTAAGATAATGATAAGCGACAGAGCTCAGATAGTTATGCCCTATCATATCAAGTTTGATGAGTATGAGGAAGAACGCTTAAAAGGCGCGGCATTTGGATCTACCAAGTCCGGCATAGCTCCCTTTTATTCGGATAAATTTGCAAAGATCGGATTTCAGGTTAACGAGCTCTTTGAAGATGAGGAGCTTTTAAGGGATAAGATAAAGCGCGTGATCGTTCAGAAGAATGTGCTCCTGGAGCATCTTTATCATAAGCCGCTGATCGATGAGAACGAGCTTTATGATACTCTTATGGAATATAAAAAGATGGTTGAACCCTATGTGGGCGATGTGAGCGCGTTCCTCTGCAATGCGCTTAAAGAAGGCAAGACCATTCTGCTGGAAGGCCAGCTGGGCACTCTTAAGGATACCGATCACGGAATCTATCCTATGGTTACCAGTTCAAATACCATAGCTGCATACGGCGCTGTAGGCGCAGGCGTGCCGCCTTATGAGATAAAGCAGGTAGTGACCGTATGTAAGGCTTATTCATCTGCAGTAGGCGGTGGTGATTTCGTATCCGAGATATTCGGTGATGAGGCAGAGGAACTTCGTAACCGTGGCGGAGACGGCGGCGAGTACGGCGCTACCACGGGCCGTCCCAGACGTGTGGGCTGGTTTGACGCCGTGGCATCCAAGTATGGCTGCAGGCTGCAGGGCACTACCGATGTGGCGTTTACCGTGCTGGATGTGCTGGGCTATCTTAAAGAGATCCCTGTATGCGTAGGTTATGAGATAAACGGAAATGTGACAACGGATTTCCCTGTTACGCATCTGCTTAACAAGGCTAAGCCCGTTTGGAAGACTCTTCCCGGATGGAACTGCGATATAAGCGGTATCCGTAAATATGAGGAGCTTCCGGAAAATTGCCGTAAGTATATTGAGTTTGTTGAACAGCAGATAGGTTATCCCATCACCATGATATCCAACGGCCCTTCCAGGGAAGATATCATCTACAGGGAGTCACCGCTTAAGAAATAAGGTGTTATAAAAATGTTATGGATGTTGCTGACCCTGTTTTACGGAGTGGTAAAGGGTCTACGTGAGATAGTAAAAAAGAAATCCTTAGAGAAAAGTACCGTAATGGAGGTACTTTTCTTTTATACTCTGATAGGCTTTGTGATGCTCCTGCCGGATGTGGGAGAGGTAAGCGTTGTTGAGCCCTCACTCATGCTTATGGTCGCGCTCAAATCCTTTGTGATATTTGTGGCGTGGATCTGCAGTTTCAAAGCCATCAAGGAGATACCTGTGAGCCTGTACGGCCTGCTGGATCTTTCACGCGTTATCTTCTCGATGCTGCTGGGAGTGTTCCTTCTTAAAGAGGTGCTGAGTCCGGCGCGTATCGTGGGAATGTGCCTGGTGGCAGCAGGCCTTTTCGCTCTTCGCTTTGAGGATAAGGTGCATCTTAAGCTGTATGGTGCAAAAGCACAGAGCGATGAAGAGAAGGTGAAAGCAGAAGCAGCGGATAAGGCGCAGAATAAAGGGCGGATGTGGGTGTTCGTTCTGATGTCTTTTGCATCCGCTTTCTTAAACGCAGCATCGGGCGCCATGGATAAGATCCTGACCAAGGATATCAAACCTGTGGATCTTCAATTCTGGTATATGCTGTTCCTGACACTTTTCTATGCGGCATATATCCTGATAAGCCGCACGCATATGGACTGGAAAAAGACCATAAAGAATTACTGGATATGGATACTTAGTTTTATTTTCATACTGGCGGACCGTGCACTTTTCATGGCCAATCAGATACCCGATTCAAAGGTGACAGTGATGACGCTGATAAAGCAGTCGGGCTGCATAGTGACGATAATAGGCGGAAGGCTTGTTTTTAAGGAAAAAGGCATAGGATATAAATTGCTCTGTGCAGCGGTAATAATTGCTGGTATAATGACAGGGATATTGTAGTAAATATATGTAATAAATGTTTGAGGTGTTTTGATGGGATTACTGGATGAATTAAACGACAGGCAGCGTGAGGCCGCTGAACATGTGGACGGACCGCTGCTGATAATCGCAGGTGCGGGATCGGGCAAGACCAAGACCGTGACCCACCGCATAGCATATCTGATAAAAGAATGCGGGGTCAAACCCTGGAATATCATGGCCATAACCTTTACGAACAAGGCGGCCGGAGAGATGCGCGAGAGAGTTGATAAGATAGTGGGAGAAGGCGCGGAAGGCGTGTGGGTAATGACCTTTCATTCGTCCTGCGTGCGTATACTCCGCAGGCATATCCATGAGATAGGCTATGATAACAGTTTTACCATATACGATACGGATGATTCGAAATCCGTTATGAAGGCAGTGTTCAAAAAGCTTAAGTTTGATCCCAAGCAGATCAAGGAAGCTACTGTGCTGCGTGAGATATCCAACGCAAAAAATGAGCTGATAGGACCGAAGGAATATGCGGAGATAAACGAACACGACTTCGGAAAAAAGCGTTTTGCCGAGGCATATACCGAATATCAGGAAACGCTGTTTCGGAATAACGCTCTGGATTTTGATGATCTGATCCGTATGACCGTGCACCTGTTCAAGGCATGCCCCGAGGTGCTTCAGTATTATCAGGACCGCTTCCGTTATATTTGCGTGGATGAGTATCAGGATACAAATAATGCGCAGTTTGAACTGGTGCGGCTGCTGGCCGGGCAGACAAAGAATATCTGTGTTGTGGGTGATGACGATCAGTCCATCTATAAATTCCGGGGCGCCAATATTATGAACATCCTGAATTTTGAGAATGTTTTCCATGGCGCAAAGGTTATCAAGCTGGAGCAGAATTACCGCAGCACGAAGAATATACTGGATGCGGCAAATGCGGTCATTAGAAATAACAAAGGCAGAAAGTCCAAGGCGCTCTGGACTGACAGACAGGCTGATGAACCTGTGCATTTTAAGCAGTATAACAGCAGCCGTGAGGAGGCGCAGGAGATCGTAAACGATATCTGCCGTCTGCATCGCAAGGGTGAGGCGGACTGGAAGGACTGCGCGATACTCTATCGTACCAATGCCCAGTCACGTGAGTTTGAAGAGGCGTTTGTGCATGAGAATGTTCCCTACTATATTGTGGGCGGCATCAACTTTTATGCGCGAAAAGAGATCAAGGATGTCCTGGCATATCTTAAGACTATAGATAATGCGAAGGATGATCTGGCAGTACGCCGTATTATCAATGTTCCCAGAAGAGGGATAGGGGCCACTTCCGTTCAGAAGGTTGCTGACTATGCGGATGTTAATAATATAGATTTCTTTGAAGCATGCAGCCGCGCGCGCGATATACCGGGCATAGGAAAAACCGGCGAAAAGATAATGGCTTTTGCAAAGATGATACGTTCCTATAAGGCAGCGCTTGATGATTACGGTATATTAGAGACAGCCAAAAACCTGCTTGATGAGACGGGATATATGGATGAGATAAGGGATTCCGATGAAGATGATGCTCAGGAACGCATAGAGAATATCGAGGAATTCATAAACCGCATTGCGGTATTTGAGGAGGAGAATCCTGAGGGAACGCTCTCTGCGCTGCTTGAGGAGGTGGCGCTGGTATCCGATCTGGATAATGCGGATTCGGAAAGCAGCCGTGTGCTGCTGATGACGGTTCATTCTGCAAAAGGCCTTGAATTCCCGCGTGTATGGCTGGCAGGCATGGAAGACGGCGTGTTCCCGAGCTATATGACCATAAACAGCGACAGCCGCGAGGACATGGAGGAAGAACGCAGACTGGCGTATGTGGCTATCACCAGGGCAAAGGATGTGCTTAACATAAGCGCTGCAAAAAGCCGCATGACTCACGGTGAGACCAGTTACAATCCGGTAAGCCGCTTTGTAGAGGAAATACCTGAGGGGCTGCTGGAGCGTGAGGGAGAGAGCATAAGCCGCGGCAGGTTCAGCTTTGACAATGACGATGCTCCCAGACGTCACTTCAGGGAGATGCCGTTCGGAAACAGCGATGATGATCTGCCGCTTGGCGGATTTATTCCGCCCAAAAAGAAATCGGCGGTCCCGCACACACCTCTGACTGCGCCCAAGGCGCCCGTAAAGCTTTCGACGGTAGCACAGCTGACCTTCCCTGAGCCTGATTATAAGGTGGGAGACCGTGTAAGGCATGTTAAATACGGCGACGGAGAGGTGCTGGCCATAGAAAAAGGCCCCAGGGATTATCAGGTTACGGTTATGTTTGACGGGAACGGACAGAAGGTAATGTATGCCGCTTTTGCAAAACTCCAAAAAATATGAGAGATTTTTAAAAAAATCTGTGGATAAACCCTAAATATTGTGTTATAATGGCATGAGTTAAGAAAAAAATGTATTTTACCGGCTGATGTGCCGGAATTATAGAAAGTACTAGGAGGAAAAATAATGGCAAGCAAAGTTGAAGACGTTCTGGCAGCAGTAAAGCTTAATGATCTGCTCAACAAGAAGGCAGAACCCGTCATCGAGGTAAAGGAAAAGAAGTCTACATTAAAGACTGTTCTGATCATAATCGGGCTTGTAGCAGTAGTGGCTGCTATAGCATATGCAGTTTATAAGTTCATGACTCCTGATTATCTTGATGATTTTGATGATGATTTTGATGACGATTTCGATGATGATTTCTTTGATGATGATGATCTGGTAGTTGACGAGTCCAAGAAGTCTGACGCTGAATAATCGCTAATGTTATTATGAATTATCTGAAAGCAGATCGCGCTGTAGCTGTGGTCTGCTTTCTTTTTATGTTATACT
>CAMOEK010000068.1:0-12351 GCA_946612125.1 uncultured Lachnospiraceae bacterium
TCTTTGCTACAGGCTTTACTGCCTTCTTAGCTGTTGCAGCAACTTTCTTTGCAGCGGTAGCAGTCTTCTTTGCAGCTGCGGTCGCTTTCTTTGCTACGGTTTCTTTCTTTGCTGCGGGCTTCTTAGCTGCGGTCTCTTTCTTTGCAGTTGCCTTCTTTGCAGCAGTTTCCTTCTTTGCTGTTGCAGCTTTCTTTGCTGCGGGCTTCTTTGCTGCAGTCTCTTTCTTTGCAGTAGTCTTCTTTGCTGTAGCTTCCTTCTTAGCCGCAGTCTTCTTTGCAGCTGCAGTTGCTTTCTTTGCTACGGTTTCTTTCTTTGCGGTAGTCTTCTTAGCTGTAGTCTTTTTAACCTCAGCCTTCTCGCTTGTTTTCTTTGTTGCTGCCATTTTTTTCTCCTCCATTTATTGCGTTGACGATATAATATAGTTGCTATATCTGTGCTACAGTTTACATTATTTATGTAAACATTGCAATACCTTTTCCTTCAATTTTCATTGTTTTTTCCTTGATTTTAAAGGTTTTTTTAAGCTTTTGAATTCTGTTGCAATTTTATTTTCAAAATAAAAAACGTGAAAGCACTGTATTTATTGGCTTTCACGTTTTATCGTTTATCAGTCTATTACGTTCTTTACACCTACGACAGGCATGAAATCTATTCCGCTTATCACACAACCCATCCTGCTGTTTGCTTCATGTACTATCTGTCCGTTACCGATGTACAGAGCAACGTGTGAACATCCACCGCCGTAACTGTAGCAGATGATATCTCCCGGCTGCGCTTCGGCAAGCGATATGCTTCTTCCTGCAGTCTGCATCTGTCCCGAAGGTGTACGGCTTATACCGTATCCGAATTCTCTGTATACATAGCATGTAAATCCTGAACAATCCGTACCACCTGCCAGGCTCTGTCCTGCCGGTACATAACGATTACCGACATACTGCATTGCATAATTTATAAGTGCCTGTCTGAGTTCGGGATTTGTTGAATAATTACCTGCCGGTGCAGAAACTGCAAATGTTACATCTTCAACTACCGTCTGATTATTTTTCTGTCTTTCTCTTTCTTCTTTCTTTTTCTTTTCTTCTAATTCTTTCTTTTCTTCTTCAACAGATTTTGCGCTTATGAATTCTTCTTCGATACCGACAAATTCAGCAGCGATATATCCTACTTTGTCATCGGTATACTGTATCTTATACCATCCGTCTTCTTCATCAAGTATCAGAACTTTTTCGCCTGTTGTAAGGTAACCTAATCTCTCGCCGTCTATATCAGCCTCTCCTCTTACATTGAGAACGTTAACCTTTACAACTGCATATCTGATGATGCTGTCTTCGATCGCTTCCGCAACTTTATCTCCGTATATAAAATACTCAGCTTTGATATATCCTTCTACACTTCCGCTGGTAACATGAAACCATAAACCATCAGCTTCTTCGCATTCTTCTATGATCTCCGCAACAGATTTATCATACATCTTACCAACGACTTCATAATTAACTCCCGCGCCGCCTCTTACATTTATGAAATCATAATCAACATCTGCGATCGCGAAATTTTCATATTCATTTACTACTTCCTCTGCTTCCGCTTCTTCCTCTTCTTCAGCGTGTTCGCCGCCAAACATCGGATCTTCATCTTCAGCAAATGCAGTGACATTTCCGGAAACACTTACATTCTGCGTATCAACCTGTACTATCTGCTCATCCTGATAGATCGTTTCATCCGCTGCTCCGGCAACAGGAAGTATCTCATCTGCAGTAGACTCTTCTTCGGTCTGCGCATAGATCGTAAACGCGCCTGCATCTGCTGCGCCGTTTAAAAGATCTACAGTATGTATTTCCTGAGAGATCTGATCGTTTTCAGAAACCGCATCGGAAGAAACCGATGTATCTTTATGAGCCTGAACTACAGTTGAAAGGCAGCTTGCAAAAACTATGATCCCGACTGAAGGTATTGCAAATCTGTTTATCCCTTTTATTAATCTTCTTTCAAAACGTGAAAGCTTTCTTGAACTGCTTCTGTTTAATTTTTTATTCTTCATAAAACCCACTCTGTAATTGTTAAAACAATTCTGTAATACTCCGTAACATTTCCAAAACATTTGTAACATTTTTGTAACATTATACATCATATTTGTAATAATGCAAGCTTTTTTTGCTTTTTTGGGCTCTTGTGGTATAATCAGCTTTGTTTAAACACAAAATATTGACGAGAATAATGAAAGCGAGAAATGTCACATGCGTAAAAGGTCTATATCCAGGCTAATAATGCCTTCTGTTGCCCTGCTTGCCCTGTCGGCATGCTCCAAAGGCAAAACAGGAGCAACGGATATCACACCGGTAGACTTAAATCCAAGCTATGCGGGAGACGAAACCGTCGAGATCATCGATGTCACCAAACTCCCCACAGCTACACCCACTCCCACCCCCGGCCCCGAACCGGAGCATGAACGTGTGGATATCAGTCTCATGATGGTAGGTGACAATCTTCTCCACACCGGAATATTCATGACCGGAAAACAGGATGACGGAAGCTGGAATTTTGATTTTGAATTTCAGGATATAAAGGAATTTCTCGACACCGCAGATGTTTCCATAATAAATCAGGAAACTCCTTTTGGCGGTGACGACCGTGAATTCACCAGCTATCCTACTTTCAACTCACCTACCGCCGTAGGCGATGCAGAAGCAAAGGCAGGTTTTGATGTAGTGCTGGGCGCCACCAATCATGCGTATGACCAGGGTTACTCCGGTTTGATAAACTTTGCGGATTACTTCCGTAATAATCATCCCGAGATACTGCTCTGCGGCATTCACGGAAGCGATACCGGCAATGTATCAGCAGCCTCCGATCCTGCCTCAGATAAAGAACTTATCGGTCCTCCCACTCCCGAAGGCTGGCGTAATATAAAAAGCACTACGCCGCGTCCTTCGAACAGAGTACATACAGATAATAACCGTATATACCTTCTTGATATAAAGGGCTATACCATAGCATTTATCAATGCAACCTACAGCCACAACTGGGAAAGCGTTGCCGCCGATGCCATCGGGCATCTTGATTTTCTCTGCCCTTATGATCCCAACACTCGCAAACTCAATATGACAGAGGTCTCGCAGACTGTGCTGGATGATATAAAAGAAGCCGACAGCATTGCCGACACAGTTGTTGTCTGCCCTCACTGGGGCGTGGAATACACCTTCACTCCCATGCCTTATCAGACCACCATGGCAAAGCAGATGATCGACGCCGGCGCCGATGTTATAATAGGCGCGCATCCTCACGTGGTAGAGCCTGTGGAATGGATCACAACAGACGCAGGCAACGAAGCTCTGGTTTATTATTCACTTGGCAATTATACTTCCACTCAGGATTATCCCGAGCGTGTTTATGAAGCTATGGCATGGGTTCAGTTTTACGATGACGGCGACGGCCTGAAAGTATCAAAAGAAGACAGCGGCGCGCTCTCTATGATAAATCATTATACCTACGGCCCTATGCGATTCGGGCACATATATTTTCTGGAAGATTATTCGCAGGAACTCTGCGATTCACACGGTCTCCTTCCCCGCACAGGCCGCCGTCTCAGCATGGAAAGCCTTAAAAGCTGGGAACAGCAGCTGCTGGGTGAGTATGCACTGAAGAAAGAGGATGTTCTGAACAAACAATGATCTTTTTCTGCCTGCTTTTTATTTCGACATTACCTTGTAGCTTGTCATGCTGCTCTGTGTCAGCAGCTTTCCTTCTTCATTTGTAATGCGCACATCTACGAAGAGTATCTTGCGTCCGTTTTTAAGCACCGTAGCTTCCGCATAAAGCGTACCTTCTGTAACAGACGCTATATGGCTTATCTGGCCGTTTAAGCCCACGCAAAGCTCTTCGTCAAAGTTCTGATTTACTGCAACTGCTGCAGCCAGATCAGCCAGCGTGTAATACACTCCGCCCATCACATGACCGCTTCCGTTTAAATGCTTATCTTCTATCTTAAGGCTGACCTTTGCATAGCCCTCAGCCACTTCTTCAATAAAAGCACCGGTAAGGGCGCAGGCATACCGGTCCTTTGCAAAAAACTCTCTTATTTCTTCAATTGTTTTCATATATTATCAGCCTTTGTTTTCCTGTGCAACCAGATGCTCAACACCGTAGCGCTTGCGAAGCAGGGGTTTCTCGATCTTACCGGTTGCGTTTCTGGGAACATCTGCAAATATTATCTTCCTGGGTCTCTTGTATCTGGGCATTCCCTGGCAGAATTCTTCGATCTCTGCTTCGGTGCATTCCATGCCTTCCTTGATCTGTATGATAGCGCCTGCGATCTCTCCCTGACGCTTATCAGGAAGACCTATTACAGCAACATCGCTTATCTTGTTATGCTGACGCAGGAAGTCTTCTATCTGCACGGGATAAAGATTCTCACCGCCGGAAACGATAACATCTTTTTTGCGGTCTACCAGGAAGATGAAACCATCTTCATCCTGCATAGCCACATCACCTGTATACAGCCAGCCATCCTTAAGGACCTCTTTGGTCGCTTCGGGATTCCTGTAGTAGCATTCCATCACACCGTTACCCTTAACGCAAAGCTCTCCGGCCTCTCCCTGTTTTACGGGCTCGCCTTTTTCGTCTACTATCTTGCACTGCCAGCCGTATCCCGGAATGCCAATCGCGCCTACCTTATGGGTATTCTCCACACCCAGATGTACGCAGCCGGGTCCTATGGATTCGCTCAGTCCGTAATTGGTATCGTACTGATGCTTCGGGAAGTATGACATCCAGCGCTTGATAAGTGAAGGCGGAACGGGCTGCGCGCCGATGTGCATCAGCCTCCACTGATCCAGCTCATAGTCTTCTATACGAAGAGCGCCCGAGTCCAAAGCATCCAGTATATCCTGAGCCCAGGGAACCAGCAGCCATACTATGGTGCAATGCTCGCGGGATACTGCATCAAATATATACTGGGGCTTGGTGCCACGCAGCAGAACTGCTTTAGAACCTGCTATCAGACTGCCCATCCAGTGCATCTTTGCTCCTGTATGATACAGAGGCGGTATGCAGAGGAAGCAATCGTCACGTCCCGTTGAATGATGATGCTGCTCCACTTCCGCAGCCGTCATGAGGCTCAGATGCTTATGTAATATAGCCTTGGGAAATCCTGTGGTGCCGGATGAAAAATAGATCGCGCCGTCATCATCATCTTTTACCACGATATCAGGTTTTTCCGAAGAGCAATCCGCAACCAGCTCGCGATAGCTCTCAGCGAAGGTAGGACAGCTCTCTCCCACATATATAAGAAGTCTGTTCTTTGAAAGCTCATCTACGATGGACTCTATACGGCCGATAAACTCCGGTCCGAAAAGCAGCACATCAACTTCTGCCAGATCTGCGCAGTACTGTATCTCATCTGCCGAATAACGGAAATTGAAAGGAACAGCCAGCGCGCCGGTTTTTAAAATACCCATATAGATAGGCAGCCATTCAAGGCAGTTCATCATCAATATGGCAACTTTATCTCCTTTTTTTACCCCACGGCTCAGCAGCATGTTTGCCATGCGGTTTGCCTTCTCATCAAAGACCTTCCAGGTGATCTCTCTTCTGTAGGGCTGATCATCAGTCTGCTGTATAAGTGAATACTCTTTCCAGCTGATCCTTCTGGTCTCTTTCTGCTCGGGGTTAAGCTCAATCAGAGCCACCTCGTCACCATATAGTTTGCTGTTACGCTCAAGGTAATCTGTAATGGGCATTTGTCTTTTCCTCCGTTGTTATTCTTAAGCCTCATCGGCATTCTTTAACTTCCATACATCTTCATTATACTGGCGGATAGTTCTGTCCGAAGAGAAGAAGCCTGCCTTTGCGATATTCGTAAGGCTCATCTTCATCCATTTCTCACGGTCTTCATAATCTTCAAGCATCTTATCCTTCACTTTAATGTACTCTTCAAGATCGGCCAGTGTCATGAACCAGTCTTTCTTAAGCAGTTCATCGGAAAGTCTCTTTAAGTTTTCCTTATGTCCCACAGCCAGCGCCTGCTTGCCTGTAATGAAATCCACAGCCTGCTTTATCACCGGGCTCTTCTTATAATAATCCTTTGAGACATAATCGGCAGCCTCGTAATGTTTTATGACAGTATCTGCATCCATGCCGAATTCATAGATATTCTCGGGGCCTACCAATTCGGCTATCTCGACATTCGCACCGTCTGCCGTTCCGAGAGTTACGGCTCCGTTAAGCATCATCTTCATATTGCCGGTACCGCTTGCTTCCTTGCTGGCCAGAGATATCTGCTCGGAAATATCCGCAGCAGGTATAAGCTTTTCAGCATAGCTCACATTATAATTCTCTACCATTACTACTTTCATATAAGGATTAACATCAGGATCCTTATTAACGATATCCTGCATAACAAGCAGCAGATGTATTATATCCTTTGCTATGACATAAGCAGGCGCAGCCTTTGCCCCGAATATAAAGCTTATGGGGCGCTTCGGCTTCTTTCCGCTCTTTATCTCAAGATACTTA
Source organism: uncultured Lachnospiraceae bacterium (assembly GCA_946612125.1). Lineage (GTDB taxonomy): Bacteria > Bacillota > Clostridia > Lachnospirales > Lachnospiraceae > NK4A136. The sequence goes on from CAMOEK010000068.1 coordinate 6,511, forward strand.
TGGATGATATAAAGAGCATTCATCTGCTGGCGTTTATACTCATGCAGTCTCTTTATCTGCACATCAAAGACAGAATCGGGATCCAGTTCGACGCCTTCATGCTCTTTGATATAAGAAGCAAGTATCTTCTTATTATCATGCTTGATGGATTCCAGCTTCTTTAATACTCCGGCGTCATCCCTGTACTCTAAGAGTTTTTCAAGTGCATCCGCATTATGCTTGTAATCCCTGCCTATCAGTTCATCCAGATACATGCTTAAAGGTCTGTTGCACTCGATCAGCCAGCGGCGGAAGGTTATGCCGTTGGTCTTATTATTGAATTTCTCAGGATATATCTTATAAAAATGATTAAGCTCGGTATTCTTAAGTATATCCGTATGTATTGCAGCCACGCCGTTTACGGAAAATCCAAAGTGGATATCGATATGCGCCATGTGCACTCTCTTATCCTTATCGATTATCTGCACCTTGGGATCTTTATATTTCTTTTTGATGCGCTTATCCAGCTCTTTGATGATGGGTACCAGCTGGGGCACAACCTTCTCAAGATAAGCCAGAGGCCATTTTTCAAGCGCTTCCGCAAGTATCGTATGATTTGTATAAGCACAGGTCTTGCTGACCACATCTATAGCCTCATCCATGGTAAATGCTTTGTCGTTTACCAGGATACGGATAAGCTCGGGAATTATCATGGTAGGATGTGTATCATTGATCTGTATCACCGCATGCTCGTTCAGTTTTCTCAGATCGTAATCATGCGCTTTCATATCGGAAAGTATGAGCTGCGCTGCATTGCTCACCATGAAATACTGCTGGTATATGCGCAGAAGATTTCCGGCTTCATCGGAATCATCGGGATATAAGAACAGCGTAAGGTTCTTTTCTATATCTTCCTTATCAAAATCGATGCCTTTCTTTACTATACCTTCATCAACGCTTTCAAGGTCAAACAGATGCAGCTTATTAACGCCGTTTTCATAGCCTGCCACGTCCAGATCATAAAGGCGCGAAGTCACTTTCTTCTTTCCGAAAGATACCGTAAAGCTCGTGTCGGTTTTATGAAGCCAGGACTCCTCTCCCATCCAGTCATTTTTCTCGGCAGTCTGAAGATGGTCCTTAAACACCTGCTTAAAAAGTCCCAGGTGATAGCAAAGGCCTATGCCCTCTCCGGGCAGTCCCAGCGTGGATATTGAATCTATAAAGCATGCGGCCAGACGGCCCAGGCCGCCGTTGCCTAACGAAGGTTCCGGCTCCTCATCCTCTATGCGGCTTAAGTCTTTTCCGTTTTTCTTAAGTACCTCAGCCATCCTGTCATAGATGCCCAGATTTATCAGATTATTTGAAAGCAGCTTTCCGATCAGGAACTCTGCAGAGATATAATACAGCTTTTTCTTTCCTTCTATGCGGTCCGTAAACTGCAGAAGGGATTTGGTGAATTGCAGAACGCATTCATAACACTGCGCATCATCACATTCACTAAGGCTTTTTGAAAATCTCTCCTTTGCAAGTTCCTCAAGGCTTTCTTCCATTTTTTCTTCCAGCACTCTGAACTGCAAACTTCTTTCCATGCTCATTTTAGGTCACTCCTTAATCTTTTTCATATACTAAAAGCCAATTTATGAGTTTATCACATGCGCTGTCTTTTCGCAAGGTTAATTCGGCGACCCTGTGCATAAAAAGAGACGCTCCCGCGTCCCTTTCTTCAACAACTCCTTTATCATATTCCCAGCTCTTTCATTCTCTTTATCAGCTTATCAAATTTACGTCTGATCTCTTCAGGAAACATAAATCCGTCATCTTCCTTCCTTATCTCCTTCAGCAGCTTCAGTTCATCGCGAATATCATGCAGTTCCTCGTCAGGCATTGCCAGAAACAGATCCAGGGTCTTTTCCATAGATGCCAATTCATTCTGTATCAACAGATCCGGATCAAGATTCCCGTCAAGACACATATCCAGCAATTCCTCAGGCAGGTCAAGCTCCGGAATGTATTCCTCCAATTCCAGTTTGATGCCGCAATTTTTGCACCACTGTTTCAGCAGCCTGTAGGTCCGCTCATCCATAACGCTTATCTTTGCCGGGCAGGAGCCGTATTCCACAATGGCCTCCATAAATTTATCAAGGACCACTTCCGTGCGTTTTTCGTAAAAAGCCACGGGTGTTACGGATATCGACTTATGCGCAGCCGGATCAATGGTATCCAGGTAGGAAGCCGCTACCTGCTTTCCCGTTTGTCCCCATTCTATCGTCTCTGTCATGCGTTTTAACCTGCAGACCCAGTTGCCCTTTTTCTTCATTGTTTTCAGACGCTTCTGCAAGATCTCGTTACAGCTGCTGCCCGCGGGATATCTTATCTTTTCAAGAGCCGGGACAGGAAGAATATACTGCTTGTAATCGTCTTTTTTCTTTTCCAGCATCATCATATCATAAGCCGTATTTGCCATAGCCGGTATGAACGGTCTTATGCTTTCATCATGATCCTTAATAAGATACAGCAGCGCGTCTAAAGCCATGTCCAACAGCGTCACATCTGTCTTATCAAGACTTGTCGTGCGCGGCTCACCCGGGTGTATAGAATAAAAAACGGGATATGCATCGCGCCCGTCCATATCCACACCGTAATCCTCTGCATAGGATCTGATATAACGTATCCGGCTGCTATCAAGCATCTCTTCATCGAAATATAAAAGCTGAACGCCTTCGATCATTGCCTCCAGATGTAATGCTTCCTCATCATCTGCCATATTCCCGGGATCATCATCAAAAAGCCTCCTAAGCATATCGAAGCTTTCTTCCCCGTAAAGTACACAGACAGCTTTATGGCCTTCTGCATTTCTGGTAACCTGCACATACACCACACCCTTAGACTTTTTTTTGAGTGCAAAGACCTGCTCTCCCGTCAGGATATTCCAGAGTTGGCTTTCTCTTATCTCAAATGCTTTTTTATACAGCTCAATACCCAATGCTTTATCCTCAGATATACCTATACAGTAAACAAAACAGGATTATAGCATTTACACTTTTGTTGTCAACCGTCGCCGGCGATCGTCTTTAGCAGCTCTATCATTTCTTCCACCGATACTCCTGCTGTCTGCGCTTTGTCCAAAGCGGTCTGCAGCAGTTCCTCGATCTGCTTAAGGTTCTCCTCACGCAACAGTTCCTGATTCTGCGCTTTTACAAAGCTGCCCTTTCCGGTATACGACTCAATAAAGCCGTCACGTTCAAGCTCCTCATAAGCCCGCTTTGTCGTGATAAGGCTTATCCTCATCTGCATGGCCATATTACGCATGGAAGGGAGCGGGTCGCCAGCTTTAAGCTCCCCGCTCATTATCATAGCCTTTATCTGCTTCACGATCTGAAGGTATATCGGATCATTCGAAGAATTTGAAATTATAATGTCCATAATATTTATCCTTTGTGCCCCGAAGGGGCGGATGAGGTGTGATCATCCATATTTCTTGTTCAGCCTCGCCATCGCTACCCAGCAGGGGATGCCGACGACCAATGCCGCTGCGACCAGGCAGCAGCCCATGGCAAACTGCTTCCCTTCAAGCAGTTCCTCGTTTAGGAACATACTTATCAGGCTATTGCATACCGTATCGATCACGGCGTGGGCGATCAGCGGCGCGATGACGGAATCCGACATCTTACGCAGCAGCTGCATCATCGCGCCGGCAGGGATGCAGAATATACACATCAGCACCACATTGGTAACCGGAAAGCCCGGAGCATCCAGACCGAAGTTAAGTCCCATGCAGACCAGCGGTGGCAGATGCCACACGCCCCAGATTATACCACCGATGATAACAGAGCCGTGCAGCCCGCAGTGCCTTTCCAGTTTATCATAAAGGAAGGCTCTCCAGCCCAGCTCCTCTCCCAGCAGGATAAATGCAGCATAATAAAACGATACGGACATCAGCATGTTATTAAGCACTGCATCAAATATGCCGCCTTCCGACTTAAAGGTAAAACCGGCGCCAAGCACGATGGTTACCAGCACGCATGCGACCAGTCCGAAGATGACCGGCAGCGCCACGGAAAGCAGGTATGCTTTTCCATGTCCTATAAACTTTGGAAACAGTATATCATCCTTAAACCCTTCTCCGAAAGCGTATCGAACGATCAAACAGGCAATAGCGGGCGAGAACGCGGCCAGATGATAGAATATCTGCATTTTCATATCCGCTCCCGTCTCAAACGAATATGCCTGCGGACCAAAAATAAGTATCAGTGCATATGCTATCGCTACAAACAACGCGATCTGCATAAGGTCTCTGTATTTTCCGAAGCCCTTACCCTCTGCGATCATAAACTCATGCCGCTTCACGGAATCCATTATCCTTCACCCCCTTTAAATATACTTTGCAGGATACTTTATAGGACAGATAGTAACACAGCACCAGCAGATGCGGGATCAGCGTAAAGATAAACACCAAAACCCTCGATACATTTTCCATATATGAATAAGCCGCTTTTCCCAGGGCCTCAGGATGCTCCAGATATTCCATGTAGCGGTAATAAAATCCGTTTTCTCCGGCAAACCACTCAATATCTCCGAAAAGAAAATATGCTGCTACAGGAAGTAACAAAATGAGCATTAATGCTATGCGCATCTTATCGGCCTGCGCGCCTCCGAAACGGTATCCCAGAGGCAGTTCAAAAGCCTGAAGCATCATATTGAAGCCAAGCATCATCAGATACACCCCGTTTGCCAGTGGAAAAAGTAATGCAGCCGTACTGTCATCCGCCAGCTGATAAAAGATGATCATCATAAGATATACATAAACATATGCTGCGAAGTTGATCAGAAAAGTCATAAGATATCGCTCTGCAACGATCTTTTCCACTCCCAGGCCCGTGGAGATCAGATAATACTTCCATTCCTTTTTTTCTTCCGTTTTCATTATCTCACCCGGGATTATCTGCATTATCAGGAAAACGACCATTCCCAGCATCGCAACCAACACAGGATATATCTTAAATGCTTCATCCGTGCCGACCAGTTTGAACAGAACCGTCAAAAAGAGATACATGCCGGTAAAATACAGCAAAAGCAGAAATGTCCTGTGCACGATATATTTCATATCTCTGTACAAAAGGCCTCTCATCGGTTCTCCTCCTTCCTCTTTATCTTTATTTCTCTGTCAAAAAAGTATACAGACAGAAAATAGTTGAGTACCGAAAACAGGACCACTGCAAACAGTGTAACAGCATACAAAAGAGGGCGGTTCTCCATAAAGCGCATGATCTTATCCATCAGCATTTTCCCGAAGTCTTTATGACCTGCGCCATATCCGAAAAAGGCATATCCTGCGGCTATGATGAACAGTATCGGCAGTATCATCATAAGATCGCTTCTTTTTCCTTTTGTGGCAAAGCCGAGCATGATATTGTATTCCAGATAGATCAGCATCAGGCCCATAGCAACACACATAAGTCCGATATCAGCGTTCTTTCTGCCTGTCAGCAGTCCTAAAAACAGATTGCCGGCCACTCCTGTCAGTAAGGAAAGGATGGAAAGCACTGCGGTATCTGCATATTTCTGCCCTACGATCAGGCTGCTCTTAAGACCCGAAGCCTTAAGATACTTATACCAGCCGCCCAGATGATCGGACAGGTTAAGAGCCGCTACCGTCTCTACGGAACATAAAACCAGTATTCCAAAAAAGGAACCTATAAATCCCATGTTATCCAGGATACCGGCGCTGCTCTCCCCTCTGTACTTTGCGATATTTCCGAAACGAGCGGATAATATCACCATTGCTACAGGTACCAGAAATATCAATACGATCGCTATATACGGCGCGATCCTTTTACGGCACAGCCACAGATCACGGCAGAT
>CAMOEK010000069.1:0-12336 GCA_946612125.1 uncultured Lachnospiraceae bacterium
AGCTCTATCTTGGGGCCGCCGGTCTTTTCAAGATACTCCCTGGTGATGGTAACGGTGCCGATGTTCTTATCCTTGGGGATCTCATACATGATATCGACCATATAATCGTCCAGGATCGACCTTAATGCTCTGGCACCGGTTTCTTTTTTAAGAGCTTTCTCCGCTATCAGTTCTAAGGCATCATCATCGAATTCCAGCTTCACTTCATCCAGCTCTAAAAGCTTCTGGTACTGTTTCAGTATAGCATTCTTGGGCTCCTTCAATATCCTGAGCATCATGTCCTTATCCAGCCCGTCAAGCGCAAATACCATAGGAAGTCTTCCGACAAATTCCGGGATCATGCCGAATTTCCTGATGTCTTCCGTCTCCACTTCCTTAAGTATGGTAAGATCCTTCTCCTCAGGATTCTTTACCTCTCCGTGGAAACCTATCGCGCTGCTCTTGTTCAGCCTTCTCTTGATTATCTCTTCCAGTCCCGGAAATGCCCCGCCACAGATAAACAGGATATTACGCGTATTCATGCTCGTGGTAGGGACCATTGCATTCTTTGAGGAAGCGCCCACCGGCACCTCTATATCAGCCCCTTCCAGGAGCTTTAAGAGTCCCTGCTGCACAGATTCACCGCTCACATCTCTGGAATTTGTATTCTGCTTCTTGGCTATCTTGTCGATCTCATCTATATAAACAATGCCCTGCTCCGCCTTGTCCACGTCATTATCGGCGGCAGCCAGCAGCTTGCTGAGCACGCTCTCTATATCGTCGCCTATGTATCCGGCTTCGGTCAGCGTGGTAGCATCCGTTACGGCCAGCGGCACTTTCAGTATCCTGGCAAGCGTTCTTACCAGATAGGTTTTTCCGCAGCCTGTAGGTCCCAGCATGAGCATATTGGATTTCTCTATCTCTATCTCATCCATGGTCTTTGTCGCCACTCTCTTATAATGATTGTAGACGGCAACGCTCATGACCTTCTTTGCATGTTCCTGTCCCACCACATATTCGTCCAGCATCTCTTTGATCTTGTGCGGTGCAGGAATATCTTTCAGCTCAAGCAAGGGCGTATATTCTCCCTTGGGTTTCTTTTTAACCTTGGGTTTCCCTCCGAATCCAAAGTCGAAAGGCAGTCCTGTCAGGTCGATGAAATTCAGCTTGGGCCCCTTGGGTGATGCTTTTTTATTCTCGTCTTCCTCTTTCTCCGACGGTTTTAAATCCTCATTTGACTTTTCCGTATTCTCAGTCTTCGCGGCATCTTTTGTTTTTGTTAATTCATCATTTGTCTTTTCACCCTTTGCTCCCGGTCCGCCGTACATGCCCATTACCTTGCTCCAATCTATGGCTCCCGCACCGTTCATATTGCCCATCTGGGATTCGACCATATCAGCGGTCCTGTCCATACAGTCCGCGCAAAGATACATATTCATAGGCAGCCTCATAAGCTTACCGGCAACACTCTCCGGTCTGTGGCAGACGCTGCATACTTTTTCATAAGCATCCTGATCCATTTATTCACCTCCTGAAATATAAAAATAGAATTCCCGGTCAGTAAAGACCGGCAGCAAAAATCTCAGCTCTCCTGTCCCGCTTTTTGCTTTGTCCGGGATCACAACTGTTTCATCAGCTCCCATACAGAAAGATATGATACCACAAAAGCGCCTGTCTGTATATCCCAATACAGGCAGGCGCTTTACCCTATCACATCGAATAAACGCCGATCATCTTAATTGGTTCTGCCCAGAACACTCTTATCACCAAGAGTTATTTCCAGTTTCATCTGCTTATAGCCGTTGCTTGAAGGTCTTTGTATCTCAACTTCAATGGTATCGCCTTCTTTGTAATACATCAGCATTCTCTGAAGTCTTTCCATAGATGTCACTGCCTCACCGTCAAAGCTTGTGATATAATCGCCTCTCTGCAATCCGCCCAGGTCTGCTGCGGAGCCGTCGTTAACATTGGCTACATATACGCCTTCGGGATAACCGTATACCAGTCTTTCCTGCTGGGTTACCGTAGCGCCTGTAATGCCCAGATAACCTCTCTCGCTCTCATCAACCAGTGTACGGGTTGTCTTCATCATAAGTTCTTCAATGATCGGCTTTGCTGCGGAAATGGGGATCGCATAGCCCATGCCTTCTACAGAAGTGCCGCCTATCTTGTTGGAGTTGATGCCTATGACCTCGCCATTCAGGTTCAAAAGCGCACCGCCGGAGTTACCGGGATTAATGGCTGCATCTGTCTGGATGAAGGTTCCCTGGGTATTGTCCAGATCCATTTCACGGTTTACTGCGCTTATAACTCCTGTTGTTACCGATTGTCCATAGCCCAGAGCATTGCCTATCGCTATAGCCGGCTCACCTACCTTAAGAGAATCAGAATCTCCCATTGTGGCGATCTTTATGCTGTTTAAGGTGCCATCGCTTATATCGTCCATTTTCACAGCTACTACAGCCAGATCTCTTCCGGAATCACCGCCCTTTACCAGGGCTTCCGCTTCGCTTCCGTCAGCAAAGCATACGGTCAGTGAATCATTATCGGCTACCACATGATAATTAGTCACGATCAGCAGCTCTTCGTCATTCGATCCTATTATGATGCCGGATCCGCTGGACTCACTGGGATAGCTGTAATAATAATAGCTGTAGGTCGCCTTGTTCGTTATTGATACTATGGAAGGCATTACCGCATCAACAACCTTGGTCACATCCGTCACAACCGTGGTCGTGGTATTGGACGCATCCAATGTAGTATAATCATGCTGTGCCGGTACCGTGGCAGTCTCTATCTCGGCTTTTCCGGCATTATAACTGGTTCTGGCCTGCGATGCGTCTGCTGCCGCAGTAGCCGCGATCTCACTGCCTGTCAGTCCCAGGAGCCTGCCTCCCTGCTGTACTGCAATTATGCCAAGCCCGGCAAATACCCCGAATACCAGTCCGATGACTGCTCCCAGACATATCTTTCCGAAAGCGCTCACAGGCTTTTTCTTCTTCACCTGAGTTTTCGCTTCGGCATTTACCTGCGCATTCTGATATCCCATGTTGGGCTGATATACATTATTATAGTAGCCGGTATTTGCTCCGTTAGCTCCGCTGTTATTGAATTCATCATACATTTTTATGCACTTCCTTTCATATTTTTATGATGCTTCAAAGCTTTATCCCGGGACTATCTCCCTTTTATGTTTCACATTCTAGAATTCATTTGTGATAAAAATGTGTTCAAATTGTATAAAAGCTGTTAAAACTTTAGAACATATTGAACAGGATTTTCTTGACATTTAAGCTATAAAGGAATATAACTCTTTTTGTTGTGTCAAAAAATCAGGGTATAAATAAGAAGAAAAGGAAACAGCCATGCATAAAGATAAGATAAAACCCATGCTCTTCAGCACCATGAAACATTATAACGGCAAGCAGTTCATCACGGATGTGATAAGCGGCATCATCGTAGCGATAATAGCCCTGCCCTTATCCATAGCGCTGGCGCTGGCATCGGGAGTAGGCCCCGAAGAAGGCCTTTATACCGCCATAATCGCCGGTTTTATCATATCTTTCCTGGGCGGCAGCCGCGTTCAGATAGCAGGCCCCACGGCAGCCTTTGCCACCATAGTAGCCGGGATCGTTGCAAAGAACGGAATGGACGGCCTTATGCTGGCTACCATCATTGCCGGAGTGCTTCTTATCCTTATGGGCCTTTTAAGACTGGGCGGTCTTATCAAGTTCATCCCTTATACCATAACCACAGGCTTCACTTCCGGTATCGCACTTACCATACTCATAGGACAGCTCAAGGATTTTCTGGGGCTCACTTATCCCGAAGGTACGGCAACCATAGAAACCATGGATAAGATCAAGGCCGTTGCCTTAAATATAGGAACATTCAATCCCTATGCGCTTTTGGTGGGTGGTGTATGTCTGCTCATACTCATCATCTGGCCGAAGATCAGCGAAAAGATCCCCGGTTCACTTATAGCAGTCATAGTCGGCATACTGATGGTGAAGTTCTTAAATCTTCCCGTAAACACGATCGGCAATCTGTATACCATCAGCAACGACCTGCCTGTCTTCCATTTTCCCCGGATAAGCTTTGCAGCAATAAAGGAAGTAGCGCCGGACGGTTTCACCATAGCAGTGCTCGCCGCCATAGAATCCCTTCTTTCCTGTGTGGTCGCAGACAGTATGATCAACTCACATCATCGTTCCAATATGGAATTGATAGCTCAGGGCTTCGGTAATATAGGTTCCGCGCTTTTCGGCGGCATCCCGGCAACCGGCGCTATCGCCAGAACGGCTGCCAACATCAAAAACGGCGGACGCACCCCTGTAGCCGGCATAGTTCACGCCATAACCCTGGTACTGGTACTGGTCGTTTTAATGCCTTATGCCGCGTTGATCCCCATGCCCACCATTGCTGCCATTCTTTTCATGGTAGCCTATAATATGTGCCAGTGGCGCACCTTCGTTCATCTTTGCAAAACAGCCCCCAAGAGCGATATCATAGTGCTGGTCGCAACCTTTGCTCTTACCGTTGCCTTCGATCTGGTCATCGCGATAGAGATAGGCATGGGACTTGCCCTGGTGCTCTTCATGAAGAGAATGAGCGAAGAAACACAGGTCAAAGGCTGGGTATCCTACGACCCCGAAGAGGATCCCGACGGTCCGGCCTTAAAGCCTCTTCCCAAACATGTAAGAGTTTATGAGATCTCCGGTCCCATGTTCTTCGGAGCGGCAGACCGCATAGTATCTATTGATTACAGTGAAAATACCAAGGTCATAATACTGCGTATGCGTGGCGTTCCCGCGCTGGATGCTACAGCCATGCACGCCATCGAAGAACTGCATGCGCGCTGCACGGCCAACGGCATCACCATGGTATTCTCACATGTCAATACTCAGCCCATGCATACCATGGAAAAGAGCGGCTTCATAAAAAAAGCAGGGGCAGAAAATTTCTGCCCCCACATAGATGATGCAATAGCCCGCGCCGCAGAACTGGCTGCTTCAAAGTAAGCTTTAAGGCTTCATCTCTTCATAAGTTTTTTCAAAAATATTGCGCGCTATTATATATACATCTTTTAAATCATCAGTACGCACAGCCATGTAATCACCGGGAACTCCCAGATAATAATTATCGGGATCCCAGGTGGTGAATATCTTGATCCTGTGATCTATCTGCTTTGCATAGATTCCGCCGCCGCCCGCTGCTATGCAGCTTCTTGCATGCGGTATCAGCTCATAACGCTCTCCGTTGACGGTATCGATGACCATAGGCATATATTCTCCCGGATAAACATAAGGGTCATCAACCGGGCGGTAACTCTTCTCAAATTTTTCCCTTTTTATCGGATAGATCTCTCCCTCAGGACCTATTATTATGATCGCAGTTTCGTCAAGTTTGATACTGATGTCACCTTCCAGCGTTCGTATCAAAAACTTTCTGTCGGGGACTTCCAGCAAAGAAGCATCCACATATCCGACCAGCACTTCTTTTTTAATATAACGTTTATGTTCTGAAATATCCTCTTCATTTATCCCGGCATACTTCACTTCACTGTCACGGTGATACGACAGCATGCGCTCCTTCATCAGCGCTGCTATGCTGTCACGTTTATACTCTATTCCGGCTTTTTCCAGCATATCCCGCTTAAGCAGACCTCCCGCTTTTACGATATGTCCGCCGCCGCCGCCATATCCTTCTGTCAGATATTCCGCCAGCTCACTGGCTCTGACCTGTTTGATGCAGCTGCGCACGGAAATCTTCACTCCAAAATCCTGTACACTGTATACCAGACAGGTATCCACTCCGTCAACTTCCAGCAGCATATCGCTTATTATTCCCAGGATATTCGGATCGCAGGGTCTTGTCTCCACTATCCCGTACGTGAATTTATCGCTGAATTCCGCTTTCTTAAGCGCATCTCCGGCTATCTGCAGTTCCTCTTTAGAGAGGTTTGAATTACGCATACTGGTTATCTCAAAATTGGAAAAGCCTGCGTTATCGCGCAGATCCTTATCAGAGGGATGGGATATCTCCACAAAATTACCCGTATCCGTCATCAGGCCATAATACAGAGCCGTCGCTATCTTCGGGTCCTCATTGATGTCTATATGCTCCTCCTTCAACATCTCATATATCAGGGTAGAGCATGAGCCGTAACTGCTGCGCACTTCCGAAAGTGCAGGAAGCTCGCCGGACACCTGATGATGATCGATCACGGCAATATTATCAGCCTCAAACAGAGTTACGTTACTTTCCCCGTACTGGCAGTCCACACAGATCAATAGCTCCGGTTTTTCCAATTCGGAAACATACTCTATATCTATTTCCAGCAGTTCCGTCATCTTTACCAGATTGCTCTTCTGTATCATGTTGCGGCCGCCATATATCAGCTTTGCATCTATGCCTTTTTTCTTAAAATACCATTTAACGACATAACCACAGGCCAGGGCATCCGCATCCGGATTGTCATGACACTGTATAACAATATTTCTATAGTTCAGCAACTGTGACAGTTTAAAACTCATTTACGCCCCCTATCTGTATCAATCAATATTGTACTGTATCTTCTCTTCAGTTGTAAGAGAATCTCCCGGATACTGTCTTTGCAGTTCTTCCAAAAGCTTATCTACACTTTTGTAGTAACAGCGATATGCATTTTCATTCCTGGTCATTATCAGGCTCTCATTGTCCGGAATGTATATTGCGCCGTCAGGTACCTGCGCGATGCGTGAATACTCGCTTGCATCAAGAAGATAAAGCGTATAATAATCCACCAGAGCCATACGATCCGTTCCCGGTATTATAATGCTGTAGAGGATAGCCTGATTTGCCTTGAAATAACCCAGATATTCCCTTTCCGAAATCCCCCATACCTTAACCATATAATCATCACCCTGCATGATAAGGTATTTACTATCCGGCGAAAACTCCAGATATATCCTGGCAAAACAGGGAAGATGAATCGTTTCGTATACCGTTCCTGATTTGGTATCGGCAAGGCGGATCTGACCATCCATACAGCTCATGGCAACAAGCGTACCATCTGGACTGACTACCAGAGAAGGCTGATCATATATACCCGCCTGCAATATCATCCTCTTACCCATGAAATCCATACGATCTCCTGTAGCCGTATCGATCTCGCACAAATCTATGGCCCGTTGCGCGATATAGAGCTTTGAAGCATCTTCGGATGCAACTGCTCTTCCCACAAAAGCCTCTGTCTCATAGGAAAAGATCACACTGAGACTTTCTATATCTATAATCCCCACATCGCACCATTTATAATACACCAGATATCTGCCGTTATTTGTCATGGTATAATTATAAACTGTACCGGGTAAGCCCAGACCGGAAACACTTATTACATCCGTTTTCTTTGCCGGCGGATCTATAATATAGATCGTATCCTTTGTAACGGCTATAGTTTTATCACCGTAAAAGGCCTTGCATTCAATTAATTCTCCTCCCGTTTCGTTCTGATATATAAGCTGACCGTCTTTATCATAAAAGTAGTATTCACCCTTTGTTTCATCTCCCATAACATAATACTTTCCTGCATCGCACCAGCCGTATTTGAACTGCTTTTTGGACATGTCCGGCAGTTCCTCCAGATCTGCCGCGCTGACATAACCGATCACATTTACATCAGGTGAGTTCTTTGCCCGGATAATGTATCTGCCTCCCGCGATCATAGCCTGCATTACGAATTTTGAGGTACGGAATCCATCCGAGTCATATACATCACCGGTGATTATATTCACCGGGATAATATCTCCGTTATCATAGACTACGCATGCCAGCGCGATACCCTTAAAAGGCAATATACTCTCACATTCCGCCGGAAGAAGTACCTTCTGTATCAGTGCTCCGTCACTTTCCCTGTAATTATAAACAATGTTCTCAATGCCTATCAATATACTGTCTTCGATCGATCCGTCCTCTTCAGAACCATAGTGGTTCACGAGCTTCGTCATAAAGGTGCCGCCGTTTTTGACCTTTATCCCCGTATTCACCGCCCATAAGCGCTCGCCTTCTTTATTAAACAGATCAAGCCATATATCTCCGGGGTCAAGGGTCTTTGTAAAATCTCCTTTACAGGATAGCACAACTATATTCTTTTCTGCGGTGATATGCATCTGCAGAATATGTCCTGAGCTCAATTCCACATCAGTGCTTTTCCATTCCCCGCTATCCACTATGGTTATTAATCCCTTGCCGTTTTCATTTGCAAAATGTCCTAAAACCGCGAACTGCTTTTCCGGATCATATTCTATCCTGGATGTAAAGCCCAATTCCGATGCATTCTCAAAAGATGCTATACTGCTGCCATCTGCGAGGCTGTATACTCCCATCTCTTTAGTGGTGCCGGCAAAAGCCAGACCGGAAACAGGATAAACCTCGCCAAATGCCAAAGGATCGATAAAATCATTCCTCCATACCGTTGCCCCCTCGTAATCATAAACACAAAGATCTCCGGCATTTAAAACATATACATGATCATCATCTGCATCATAGGAAAGAGGAGTCTGAATATAACAGCTTTCATCAACTTCTGCAGCCACCTCCATTACTTCACTCCAGTCCTTGGTAGACCAGACATGCAGATTCTGTCCGTTATCCCTTGTGACCAGATGCGTAAGATCCTCACTGAGTTTAACATCCAATACTACCATTTCGTGATGAAGCATCGCATCAAAATCCACGGCTCTTCCGTCATTATATGCGTGCAGCGCTGCGCTCAGGGCGTACTCTGCTTCGGGAACATAAGGCCTGTCAACGCCTTCCGAAGGCAGTCCCTGCGCCGCGATCAAAGCTGCAGCTCTCCTGTTACCCTCCAGCAAAAGACTTTCCGACTCCGATGCATAGAACTTTGACTGGTTCTTCTGCTTATCCTGATACTCCAGCATCAGATCGTCCAAAAGCCGTGTTTTATCCTCTGCCAGCGCCGTCTTTTCATCCGCAAGAGCTGCTTTTTCGTTTGCAAGTTTCTGCATCTCTTTTGCAACACCGGCATTATAGATACCGAACATCGTACCCGCCAAAGCAACTGCGCCTGCCAGAGCAGATATCTCTATCGCCAGTCTGCGTATCATTCTTTCACGATGTCTCTGCTTAAGATCATCATAAGTGCAGCCCAATATTGGCGCCGCAAGACGCAGCAGCTCTGTATTAAACTTTTTGTTCCTCTCCTGCTTTGTTTCTCCGCGCACATCAGCCGCCAGCGGTTCAACGGTATTGCCGTCGTCATCTATAAGCAGCTGCTTGGGAAAACTCTCATCCGGTTCGCCCTCTATCAGGATTGCCAGAACATGGCTGCGGTCGTGCATGGATATGAAGGTTTCTATCTCCCTCTGAACCCAGACCGATTCCGGCGTATAGTGTGAGCAGACTACTATCAGGTATTCTGATTCCGCCAGCGCGGCGGATATCTCTTCGGTAAGATTACTGCCAATGGGCAGCTCCTCCTGATCGCGGAATACTCTTTCTATTTTTTTCTTTCCGGAGCTCTGCTGTACCGCAGCCGGCACCGGGAAAGTTTCCAGTCCTTTATGAAGTTTCTTTGCTATTTCCATATCCAGCGGCATATGGCGGTAGCTTATAAATGCATCATATTTCACTTTGGCCTCCGATAATGAACTAATGATCCTATGCTGTCTGTCACGGCAGATCATATACTTCCACAAATATATATAATACCATTTTTAATGCATCTGTGCAATGTCACAGCCTGCGTTGCAGATTTAAGCGATAAATGCTAGTATTATGTTCATGGAAAGCAATGATACGGTATTCTATCTTGGGAAAAAGCAGGAGCCTCCGGCAGACGAAAAGCCCTCATCCGAAAAAGCTTTTCGCACAGCCTATGGGGGCGCTCTTCCTTTTGCGCTCGAAAAAGCCGAAGATAAATGGAACACCCCCGAAAACATGGAACGCGTTAAGATCCTGTCAAAAAAATGTGAACGCCGTTCCATGATAGTCCGGCGTCTGATCGACCTCGAAAGACGGCAGATGAATATCATCACTGCCATGACCGGCATGGAAAAACGCCACAGTGCCTCCAAAAAGTATTCCAATATGCCGATAGTCACAGCGATCTATATAACAGGCCTGGCGTTGTTGATCATCTTTATTGTACAGGGACTGAATATATTGCCGGCTATTATTATTTTTGCTTTGCTGACAGGCTTCTTTTTCTTCGCCCTTAAGCAGGATCAGGCCATAATTGAAAGCAGGCATGCAGAACTGTCGGCAAAACTCCGCGAGATTGAAGAAGAACACGAAAACCTGGAAAAAGAACGCGAAGAACTGAACCGCGAAATAAAAGAACTTACAGATACGCGCGCATTATAATCCAACGACTCTTTCTAAAGAGGAAGATCATAATGCGCGCTGCCTGAATATTTACTCTACCGTCACCGACTTGGCAAGATTTCTGGGCTTATCTATATCACAGCCCTTGCCAAGCGCCACATAGTAAGCAAAAAGCTGCATGGGCACTATTGCCAGGCTGTTTGCCATCCAGCGGTTGGTCGTCGGAATGTGGATCACATAATCGGCCGCTTTCTCAATATCCTTATTGCCTTCATTGGTCACTGCCAATACAAAAGCTCCGCGGCTTTTAACTTCTACCATATTGCTTATGGTCTTCTGATACAATGCTTCCTGCGTGGCAAGCGCCGTAACCAGCGTTCCCTCTTCAATAAGAGAGATGGTGCCGTGCTTAAGCTCACCGGCAGCATACGCCTCCGAATGCACATAAGATATCTCCTTAAGCTTGAGCGCGCTCTCAAGGGCAGTGGCGTAATCCGCACCACGTCCTATATAGAATACATCTTTTGCGCCTATATAGCGGTTTGCAAAACGCTGTATCCTTTTCCTGCTCTCCAGCAGAAGCTCCACCTGATCCGGCAGGCGCTGTATATCATCCAGCAGGGTTTTAAAATACTCATCGCTGACAGTTCCTCGTACCCGTGCGAACTTCATGGCCAGCAGATACAGCGCTATCAGCTGCGCGCTGTAAGCCTTGGTGGTAGCCACGGCGATCTCCGGTCCGGCCCAGGTATACAATACCTTATCCGCTTCACGTGCGATGGCGCTGCCCACCACATTCACTATGCCCAGTACAGGGAAACCTTTACTCTGCGCCAGATGCAGAGCTTCCTTTGTATCCGCCGTCTCACCCGACTGACTGATGACTATCACCAGCGCTCCTTCTTCTATTATGGGATCGCGGTAGCGGAATTCCGAAGCCAGGTCCACCTCTACAGGTATGCGCGCCAGCCCTTCTATCACATGCTTTCCGCTCATTCCCGCATGATAAGCGGATCCGCAGGCCACGATATGTATCTTCCTTATGCCCTTTATCTCCTCATCGCTCATCTTAAGCTCGTCAATAACTATATCGTTATTTTTGATGCGCGGGTTGTTCTGTGGTATGAGCGTCTCCCTTATAGCTTTGGGCTGTTCGTACATCTCCTTAAGCATGAAATGCTCATAGCCGCCCTTTTCTGCCGCATTGGTATCCCAGTCGATCTGTGTGGGCTGTTTCTCAAGTTCTTCCTCATCTATGGAATAGAAGTGCAGCTCATCTGCTCTGAGGCAGGCTATCTCCTGGTTTTCCACATAATACACGGTACGCGTATGCTTAAGCATAGCCGGAACATCGGATGCGATAAAGCAGCCTTCTTCGTTGCGGCCCACTACCAGCGGAGAATCCTTTCGCACCGCATAGATCTCATCGGGATGATCCGCAAATATGATGCCCAGCGCATAAGAGCCTTCCACTCTGTGCATCACCCTGGTAATGGTTTCTAAGGGATTACCATTATAGTAACGGTCCAGCATGTGGGCCAGAACCTCTGTGTCTGTTTCCGAATGGAATTTATATCCCTTCTTGATCAGTTTATCACGCAGCTGAATGTAGTTTTCGATGATGCCGTTATGCACCACGGCTATGGTCTCTGATTCGTTGAAATGCGGATGAGCATTCTCGTTGCTGGGGACGCCGTGAGTAGCCCAGCGCGTGTGGCCTATTCCCGCATGTCCGGGGAGAAGGCTGCCGCCGTGAGTCAGCTCGTCCAGCACCTTGAGTCTTCCTACCGATTTTTCGTAGGTGAGTTTTCCGTCTTCATTTATTATAGCCATGCCCGCAGAGTCATAGCCTCTGTATTCAAGTTTTTCCAGGCCGCCCAGTATTATCGGGGCTGCCTGGTTTTTACCTATATATCCTACTATTCCGCACATAATGCGTTCCTCCTATTTTTTCGATGCTCGCCGGAACTTTCTTATCTGCATTAATTCTGTCAAGATTCTTCGCTTCGCTCAGAATGGCAGGGAGCTTCG
>CAMOEK010000070.1:0-12102 GCA_946612125.1 uncultured Lachnospiraceae bacterium
CTTACCAGCGCGTTACTCTGTCTTCGGGAGCGACATACATTGCGTCGCCTTCTTTGACATCATAGATCTCATAGAACTGGTCAAAAAGCGGCACCACCGCATTTACGCGGATGATCGCCGGTGAGTGCTCGTCCGAATAAAGCTGCTCAAGCACACTGTCCTTAGGCGTAAGGCTTGCCCATATCCTTGCATAGTTTTCGAACAGCTCTTTTCTCTGATCGTTGTTCTGCGTGAGCCGCAGTATACAGTCCACGCCGCTTATATCTGCCAGGTTTTCTCCAAGCGTAAGTTCTCCGTCTACAGGATGTACATCAAGTATCTTTTTTTTCGAATAATACTCTTTAATATGCTCAGCCATTTTTTCAAAAGCCTCGCGGTCCTCCTTAGGGATCCATTCCGGGTTATAATTTCCGTTCATGTCAAAGAGCATGCCGTGATCGTCAAAAGCATGGGATATCTCATGCCCAACAACAGCTCCTATCCCGCCCAGATTCTGCCAGTAGCTCTGCTCATGACTGTAGAAAGGTTCATTCATTATGGCTAATGTGATATTTATTGAATTGATATCAGGCGCATAGCAGGCATTTACAGCCTGCGGCGCCATATTATTAAATCCGTTCCTCTCCACCCTGCTGCTTAACATTTCAGCCCTGTCTTTATGATCCCTTATATTCAGCTTATGTTTTGTATCAAAAACTGAATGTCCGATAAGCGCAGCATCTTTAGGATCAACTGTATGCGGCTCATCTGCTCCTATGAAATAAAGCATATTATCAAGCTTCGTTTTTATCGCGCTTTTACCTTTATCGCTGAGCCATTCGCAGTCGTCGATCATATATACATATTCATCTACGATGGCATCCGTGATCTGTTTTACTTCCTCTACCGCTTTTTCATCATAATAGCGCTTAGCGTATTCTTCACCCAGTTCCCTGCCGAAAGCGTATTTGAGTCCGTCTCTGGCATATTTATCATTTGAAAACAGGACCGGACTTCCTCCGTATTCTTTCGGAAGATAATCGCCGATACTGCACATATAATCATAAACAGCGATATCCTTCCATTGTTTAAGGTATTCATCGGTAAGAACGGAATCAATGAAAGAAAGCTGCCCCTCATCCCAAAGGTAGATACCCTCTGCCTTAAGCTGCCCAAGGCCCATGCTCCGCAGTATCCCGTCCATCCCTATATTGGGACACAAAGCATCTATCTCTTCCTTCGTTTTATATTTTGCCAGCTTCATGGATTCGCCCCAGTCTTTGGATATCAGCTCCACCAGCTCGATGTCGGTGGCCGTAGCTATATCTATTACCAGTCTGGCATCATCTACGCTGCGCTGCTTACTCTCTTCGCCGTCCATGCCTGTGTCGTTCAATACCTTTTTAAAGCCGGAGGCAACAGCCTGTCCGTATTCTCCTGCCATACATACTTCCTTAAGCCTGTGTCCGGTAGGATCGGAAAAAGGTCTTATTGAAATGCTCGCGGATGATGCATCCTTAAGATCCGTACTGATATCAACACCCATGATGGGATCCGCTCCCCACTGCGTATACAGCTTTCCGCAGATATCAATGTATTCGTCCATGCTTGCGGCATTTTGTATCTCATCCACCATAGCAAGCATATCTGCTACATCTTCCTCATTCATGAAGCTGCCGCCTGTGGATGCATCCAGCAGCTGGTAATATGCATCATAGATCAGCTGCTCATTGCTGCCTGCTTCATAAGAGGCCCTGTCGCCTTCTGCTATCTCTTTTATGATCGCATCCAGCTCTTCGTCCACCTTCTTATTGATCAGGGCAAAGGATCCGTAACTGCCTTTATACTCATCCAGATCCGCTTCGCACAGATATGCCGCATTTACATAACCGTTAAAATCGTCCTGTGCCCGGATACTTTCAGGATCAAAGCTTTCTTCCTCCTTTTCCTCTGCAGGCAGATCCCCGGACGGTTCGCTTACGCTCACGCAGCCGCCAAGCAGAGTCGATGCCATAATAAGCATTATCAGAGATTTATGTTTCATCCTGTTTTCCTTTCTTAAAGTCTTTAGTATATTTATGCGGGATAGTGGCCGTCCATCCCACTTGCCTATGATGCCATTATATGTCATTAAAACATCAAAAACAAAAATAGTGGTGAAATGCGCATTTTTTGTGGTGAAATGAAAAATCTCCCGCCTGAACGGGAGATCAGTCAAACACAAGGATCCGTTATCTGCTTTACGCCGGAATGGGCGCAATGATCTGCTTATATATTCTTATCAGGAAGAAGGTAGTGACGGCAAGAGACATAAGCTCGGCTATAGGGAAACACCACCATATCAGATCAAGGCCGCCTATAAGCGAAAGTATGTAAGCCGCGGGAACAAGCACTACCAGCTGTCTGGCCACGGATACTATCAGGCTGTACATGCCGTTGCCCAGCGCCTGGAAGGTGGTGCCGCCTATTATGCAGAACCATGCAAAAAGATAATGCCAGGCTATAGTCCTTAAAGCGGGCACTCCGTATATTATCAGGCTGTCGTCTCCGGTATCAAATATGCGCAGCAGCTGCTCCGGTATCAGTTCAAAAAGCGCAAAACCTATAGCCATAAAACCAAAAGCGTACATCATGGAAAGTTTGATAACACTCATCATGCGCTTTCTTTTCCTTGCGCCAAAGTTGTATGCCAATATAGGCACCATGCCGTTGTTCAAACCGAATACAGGCATGAAGAAAAGGCTCTGCAGTTTAAAATATACGGTAAATACCGCAACAGACGCTTCATTCAGACCGTTTAATATGCGGTTCATTGAATATGTCATGATCGAACCTATCGCCTGCATGACTATGGAAGGAAAACCTACGCTGTATATCCTCTTTATTATCGCAAGATCCGGCTTAAAGCCTCTGAAATCAAGCTGAACATCCTCATTAAACTTCCTGTTAAGTATATAAGCCAGGATCCCGGCAACCGTCTGCCCTACGATCGTTGCTACGGCTGCGCCCGCAACACGCATCTGCGGAAAGCCGAAATAACCGAAGATAAGTATGGGATCCAGTATTATATTGATGATCGCGCCGGTAGTCTGCGTGATCATGGTATAAAAAGTCTTGCCTGTAGACTGCAGCAGACGTTCAAAAATAAACTGCATGTATATGCCCAGAGAACCGATGCAGACAATGCGCAGATACTGACTGCCGTATTCAAGTGTAAGTCCCGTTCCCTTTTGCGTAGCAATCAGCGTGGGCGCAAGGAAAACACCTATAAAAAGAAATAACAGGAAATTACAGAATGAAAGAAAAACACCGTTATTGGCTGCCTTCTGCGCGGTTGCCTTATCTTTTTCACCCAGGGCCTTTGACAATATGGCGTTAACGCCTACACAGGTACCTGTTGCAAATGCTATCAAAAGTGTCTGAAAAGGAAAGGCCATTCCCAGCGCAGAAAGCGCCGCTGTTCCGGCCGAAGCAGCATCTCCGCCTTCATCAACTATCCTTGCAACAAATATACTGTCTACTATATTATAGCAGGCTGTTACCAGCATGGATATTATCATTGGAGTTGCCATGCCGATCAACAGCCTGTTCATGGGCATTACGCCCATCTTATTCTCTTTATCATTTACCTCAGCCAACTGCTTACTCATCGCTTTCCTCTTCCCCGTCGTTTTGAGTATTATCCTCCACAAAGTCATCGCCGTTTGCAATATCTTTTAACGCATTATCCGATAACAGCTTCATCAGATTTTCCGAATCCAGGAAATCGTCCGAGAATGTGATAACCGTATCGGATCTGAGCATATCCATTTCCTCTACAAGCAGCAGGCGATATGAAGGCTGCGGCTCACCGGGAGTGACGACCAGCTGGTTTCTGCCGTTCTGCTTTCCGTAATAAAGCTTTTCATCAGCCTCCTTGACCATTTCCTCCATGCTCTTATCCGGTGCCCCTTCTACGAGACCGATAGTCATGGTTATCCTTATATCCAGAGCGCCGTAGGTTATATGCGCCGCTCTGATCTTGTCTATAAAAGTCTCTATGGATGCAGCAGCAGGCACCAGGCGCATATCCTCAAATATGAGCAGGAATTCCTCACCGCCCCATCTTACCGCATGTCCTCTTCCGGCCATAAGATTCTTTAATTCGCCCGCTACATACTTAAGCACCACATCGCCCGCATCATGGCCGTATGTATCATTTACTTTTTTAAAGAAGTCGATATCGCCAATAGCAATGCAGAAAGGCGTTCCGGATTCTACCGACCTTTTTTGGATCACTTTAAATTTCGCATCGCCGCAGCGCCTGTTATACAGCGTGGTAAGCGGATCGCACTCTACCAGTATCCTGACGGCATTCTGCATTCTCACAATGTCTTCACCGGTTGCGCCGATCTCGTCGCCACGCGTAAGCACATCGTGAGGCATCTCATTGCTTAGCTTGCCTGATACCATATTAGACAGAAACGAATGCATGCTCTTAACCGCAGATACTATGGAATTAGTGTAGCGTATGCTTATGATGCTGGCCGTAAGCAGTCCCAGCACGGTTATTATCCATATAGGCACTGATGAAGACGTTTCTTCACGTCTTACCTCTGCTGCCGTGATAGCCGTGCCTACCATCCCCGCAAGCGAGCCGTCCGAATTGATAAGGGGCACATAACATACATAATAGTATTTCCCCTCTTCTATCTCCGTTTTAAATTTCAGCGGCATCATCTTTCTCTCCATCTCACTGATGATGCTGGTATGCACGCCGCTTCCTATATAACGCACTCCGTCCTTATCTTTGAGCGTAGTCAGAATACGGGCATCTTTATAAAACAGCGTAATGTTCATGCCGCAGCTTTCTCCCACGCTGTCCAGGTATGCATGATCTCCGGTCAGTTCCTTCTCGCCTTTATAAAGTGAAACAATTTTATCTCCAACCAGTACATAGTCACCGGGATACATCTCATCATAGGCCTGCGCCACGGATACAGCCACCGCCTCCAGCGAACTGTATACCTGTTTTTCCAGAGAACTGCGGGTATTGAGCATGACAGCCACCAGTATGACTATGCACATCACCAGCACAGGCAGAATGGTCCGCAAGAGCACCGCCATCTGCAGCTTACCTATTTTTTTATTTTCTATTACTTTCATAATCCGGCCTCATCCTATGATCTACATATATGTTGCTTTTTCTTCGAGCCTTGCTGCGCCTTCGGTTATGATCACTTCCCTGACGCCGCTCATGGACGGCACTTCAAACAGTACCTCCGACAAGATCTCCCTGACAACGGAATTCAGTCCTCTGGCTCCTATGCTCATCTCCATCACCCTGTCCGTGATAACATCCAGCGCCCCGTCTGTAAGAGTGAGCTTTACCCCGTCGTCAATGAACAGCTCTCTTTCGTAACGCGAAAGTATGCTGTCTTCCGGTTCGGTCAGCACCCGCCTCATCATCTCACGGTCCAGTTTTCTGAGCACGGTGACAGTGCTGAGTCTTCCGGCCAGCTCCGGCTTCATGCCGTATTCCATCAGATGCTCGGTCTTAAGGTGCATTCCGGTCATCTCAAAGTTTTCATCCTTTTCAACTTCGCTGCCAAAACCTATGCCGCTTTTTACATAATCCTTTCTTACGATCTTTTCCAGACCTTCAAAAGCTCCGGCGCAGACAAAGAGGATATTGCTCGTATCCATTATGATGCTGTCCGCCCCTGATTTATCCTGAAGCGGAACATCAACATCCGTTCCTTCAAACATGCCCAGCAGCTGTCCCTGCAGTTCCTGGTTGATATCACCGCCTTTGGAATATAGCTTGGCGGGGATAACCTTATCAAATTCATCGCAGAATACTATTCCGCATTCGGTGAGTTCAAGATCCTTGCCGGCTTTGATATAAAGATTCAGTAAAGATTCTTCCTTATTTCTGCCTTTCCACGGCGTAGCGACTATGCCACTGAAATCCGTTATAACAACAGGCAATGGGAGCAGCTCGGAAAGCCGTCTTATTATCTCCGTTTTTCCGCAGCCGGACGGTCCAACCATCAGCACATTGGTTTTAAGCAGTTTTTCCTCCGGATGAAGTATGCGGAGCAGATGATTATATACCGCTGTACTGAGCACTTCCTTTGATTCATCCTGTCCAAGGATAAAGCGGTCAAGATAAGCCTTGATGCGCTCAGGAGTATAATCCTTTACAAAACGTTCGCATTCCGCCAGAAAAAAGGGCTGTTCTTTTTTCCCCGTGCTGCGCTTTCTTTCTCTCATGCGTATATTCCGGACTTTGTTCTGCTGATATTTGACTCTGCAGACCGCAAGCGTTCCCAGGGATCTTTCGCATTCTTCATTGTCCGGATCCTTTAAAAGCTCATACTCCATGAAAGAAAATATCTCATCAAGATCCTCATTGCTGATCTCCATTTCCACATTACGCGCCTTGTAAAAAAGCTCGTCCTGAGGATTTGCTCCGGCAGCTTCACGGATTATCGCCCAGAAAGGCGTACGGTATCCCTTTTCCTTATAACTGGCCCCCATCAGCTTTAACATGCTGTCCATATTATGCTCTGCAGCAGGACGGATATCGGTTATATAATGCACAAGTATCCGCAGATAATCAAAGACTAAGTCCGGTGAAGTAAAGCTGCCGCATTGATCCTGATATTCGGCCATTCTGCTTTCTATATAATATGCTGCTTTAGCATCGGTTTTACAGGCAAATACTTTGTTCATCTCCGCCTTCTATCTCATACAGGGGCTCTTCCCCGTCAGTAACCACTGCGCCGTTTATCACCACGCGCCTCAGGCCCCTAATGCCCGGCGCTTTATACATCACTTTCCTGAGGACTTTACCCATTATGCTCTGCAGAGCCCTGGCGCCCACAGGCGTCTTTAGCGCGGCATCTGCCACAGCCTCAAGAGCTTCATCCGTAAACAGCAGCTCTGCGCCCGAAGAGAGTCGCAGCTCTCTTTCATAACGCTGCACCAGACTGTCCTCCGGAACCGTAAGTATGCGTATCATATCTTCACGGTCAAGTTTTTCCAGCACGGCTATACCGGATACACGACCTGCCAGCTCCCTCTTCATTCCGTATTTCATAAGGACTTCATGATTGATGTTATCTCTGATGAAATCCAGATTCATATCTTTTTCCAGCAGCGCGCCGTATCCTATGCCGCCGGGTATCCTGCTCTTTTCCCTCTTATCCGACTTAATATATTCTTCCAGTCCCTGAAATGCGCCTGCCAGAACAAACAGCATCCTGGAAGTGTCAAGCAGGAGCTGCTGCCCGTCGCACTTAAGCTCTACTTCACTGCCCTCGAGCATGGTAAGAAGCTGCGACTGAACGTCATCATGAACATTGACTCCCCTTTCGCTTACAGCAGGAAGCAGGAGCTTATCAAATTCATCCATGAAGATTATGCCCTTTTCGGCCAGATTCTTCTTTCTTCCCGCCTCTTCATAAAGCTCAAGAAGTATGTCTTCCTTATGACGGCCTCTGTACTGGCTGGCTCCCAAAGAGGAAACATCCGTAAATATCATGGGATAATCCGTGATCTCACGGATCTTTCTCATTATCTCGGTCTTGCCGCAGCCGGAAGGACCTATCAGAAGGACGACATCAGGCGCAAAACGTTCCTCAGGATGGCGCACTCTTTTTCCGTGACCGTATACAGCCGTGCTGATGACAGTCTTTGCATCCTTCTGCCCTATCACAAACCTGTCGAGGTAATCTCTGATATCCCTGGGCTTTAATATCTCTTTTTCGCTCTCCTGTCTGATGCACAGATATGTCCGGCGCAGCCTCAATATCCTTCCGAGAACCTGGCGTTCCCGCTCATTGGTGCTTTTTTCCACAGCGTGTTTTAAGGTGTCGGCCTCTAAGAAATCCAGTATATAGGAAGCTCTTTCGCCAAATATCTCGACGGAATAATCCAGATCCTCTTCCATCTTATCCAATATATCAAGAAGAGACCTGTTGTCCGCAGGTATCCGTTTATCCTCTTTTACACGAAAAAAAAGCATCTCAAGATATCCCAATGCATCCACATCAGCATTCTGGATATCATCGCTGACCGGGACAAGTCTTGAGAGTATATATTCCGACACTGCCGCCGTCTCTATCTCGGTCTGTTTGCGAAATGAGGCCGGGACAGCGCTTTTCTTTTTGTCCATTTCTCTGAATATATTGATCATACCAATTTATTTTACTCTGTTTACGCCTAAGTTTCAAGTACAGGCCCATACCGAAAGACGGGAGGCTTACGCCCCCCGCCTGCTCAGATACTTATAAATATTTCCCTGCCTATACGCTTTTCCTGACTCTTTCCCCTGCTCTGCACGATTATTGTATGATCCTTGTATCGCAGGGCAAATAATAGCGGCAGCTTCAGACACAGCCTGTCCGTCTCGCACTTTTCCTGAAGACTGCTTCCCAGCCTTATCATAAATGCCTTGCCCTTTTCCGATTGTATGCTCAGTTTGCAGAGCCTCTTACGGCTTCCGTCAGGTCTTATGGTATCTACCTCGGCCATAGCCAGCACATATACCAGGCCGGCATATACCGCCAGCACACTGCCTATGCCGCCCACTGTGACTGCCCCGGCCTTTGCCACTCTCCTTATCACAGGGATAGCGGCATCTGCCTTCTTTTCTTCTATTTTCTTATCCTGCCGGCTCTCTGTTCCTATAGCTTCCGTCATTTCTTCATCAGTCCCGGTACCTCCGTCGGCCAAAGCCGTTTCCTCATCTTCCGTTACTGCAGGCATACCTTCTTCTCCCACCGTGGGTGCAGGAGAATCTGTTCCGTAAAAAGCCTCTTCCCCGGCTGCCGCGTCGGCCTCAGCTGCAGCTTCCTGCGTACTGTCAGCAGTTTTCCTGCCGTTTCTCCGTGACGGGTCCGTGATAACATGTTGCCCGCCGGAATTCCCGCTTACGCTGTTTTCACTGCTGCTGCCGCTTCCGTTACCGCTTACGCTGCCCTCGCCGCCATCTCCGATTCCGTTGCCGCTTGCGGTACTGCCACCTTCGCCGCCGGTGTTGCCGCCTTCTTCACCTTCACCGTTAGTATTGCTCTCTTCGCCGTCGTTTTCCTCTGTATTCCCGCTATCTTCATTACCGTTTTCTTCCTCTTCTCCTCCGGGCTTAACATTTGTCTTTGCAGTATGGCTTTTAAGTTTCAGTACCGGCGCATCCACATCCCAGCGCCAGATTCCCATAGACTTTCCATCCTTATCAAATACCATATCCTCTTCAAGAAAGTACCCGTCAAATATCTCATTCTCTTTCAGCTGCGGTACTTCCACATCAGCATATGTTTCGCCGTATGTCACTTTCAAAATGCCATCAGGCGCCCCGTCGCCATCTTCATCCTTTCCGTACCTGACGTCATAATCCTTTACCTGCCACTTCTGCAAAAGAATATATTCCTTCTCCTCATCAAAATGAAGCCAGCTGCCCTGGGGATGACCTCCCGCGCCGTATATCATCACATCTTCAACATAATAACCTTTGAATACATATCCTTTTCTGGGGGCGGGTTCTCCCAGTCCCAGATCCGGGATCATATCTCCGTATGCAAATTCAGCCCTGCTGTCAGGCGCGCCGTCTCCGTCTTTATCTTCGCCGTAACGCAGCGTTATTCTCACTCCCTTCCAGCTTTCCCGTAATACATTCTCTCCTTCTTTCGGTATAATATTCCATTTTCCCAATGCTTTTCCGTTTTGATCAAACAGCTTCCTGTTCCCCAGGAGGTATCCGTCAAAGCGGTATCCCCTGCGCGCGGAAGCATCAGGTATCTCAAGCACGGGAGGCATGCTGTCATATACAACAACCGCCGATCTGTCCGGCCTGCCGTCCTCGTCGGAATCCGGGCCATAATATAAAACAAAGCTCATCGGAGACCAGGCGGGCTCCAGTATATAACTGCCTTCTGCAAAAGATGGCCTGAATACCCCGGCGCCTTTTCCCGAACCGTTGCATATGCCGATCCCTTTCAGGCTGAAGCCGCTGAAACTGTATCCAGTCTTTTGATCTAAAAGGCCTGTGTCAAGATCAGGTATGGCGCTGCCATGATCCAGCTCTACTCTTCCGTCAGGTACACCGTCTCCGTTTCGGTCCGCCCCGTAATACAGAACATAATGCTTTATATGCCATCCGCTCTCAAGGCTGCATTCTTCATTTTCGAATAATTCCGGTAATTCGGATACCGGCTTTCCGCTTCCGTTGTATATCTGTCGACCGCCGTAATAATATCCGTCGAATACATATCCATCCTTAGCGGCAGGCGGTTCAAGCGCCGGGAGGCTGTCGCCGTATACCAGCGTAACGCTTTTATCGGGAATACCGTTTCCATCCGCATCGCTGCCGTAACGAAGGACATATTTCTTCTGTATCCAGCGCTCCTTAAGTATGAGCGTAGTCTCTCCCGGAACTGTCTTCCATATTCCCACTGCGCTGCCGTCGGCATCGTATACCTTTGTATCTCCTATGTAATATCCCTCAAGATAATACCCCGGACGCATTGTGACTTCCCCGATATCAATATCCGGCGGCGCTGCATCATAAGTGAGATAAGCCTGCTTATCCGGCGTGCCGTCACCATCTGCATCGTTCCCATAATAAAAGGGATATTCAGCCGCTTTCCACCGGGCTTCGAGCACCAGCTCCAGATCCATGACCGGCTCAAGACCATAATCTGCAGGTTTTCCATTCTCATCATAGTAACGCTTGTCGCCACAGTAATACCCGCAGAAATCATATCCTGTTTTAACCGGAGGAGTGACATCTTCAAGCCCCATTCCGTAGTCCACATCCATCTCGGCAGTCAGCTCACCTTCATTTCTGTACTCCACATGAAGCACTGCTGTCAGGTCAGTGAATTCCAGTTCTTTTGTGAATTCCTGATCAAGTTTTTTGTCATGATAGGTCAGCGTCGCTTTGAATGTTCCTCTTCTTCTGAGAGGCAGCACTTTATTCCGCCCCGATACATACTCGCCTTCTTCTCCCCATTCTATACTGTAATCATCGATAACATCCGACAGATTTATCAAACCGGCTACCAGATAAACCTTCTTTCCGTCTGTCATCCTCTCAATATAGAAGCTCCCGGCCAGATCAGCCGTGCAGGTCCTTTCCCTCTTATAATATCCGTCGTGGATATCGGGGTGGGGTCCGCGCCAGCTGTGCATGCAGTTTTGACAGGTAAAGATCTGATAACTCCCGGCATCGTGAGTCAGGACCACTTTACCTCCGCAGGGATGATATACATCTTCATAACACCCGCTCTGCTCCGGCCCATGTTCATGATAGATCTCGACGCTCACCGTCCCCTCTGTCTGGACCGGATCGGCGGCTCCGGCCCGCAAAGGGCTGCACATGCTCTGCATCATCATGCAGACAGTCAGCAAAAGACTGCAGATTGTTTTTTTTCTTCTCTTCAAAACTTATCCTCCTTTTCGTTGATGATATCGGAGGATAGTCGATACGCATTCCACTTATGTGTATGCCGGCTTATTTGTGTATTTGGGAGTATACTCCAATTTGCCGAAATTGTCCATACTTTTGAAAAAAGAAATTTCGCCGGCTGGTTCAAAAGATCGAAGCCGACCGCTTATGCACTTTACAGGTATCTGATCTTCTGTTAACCGCCTTCTTCTTATGAATTTTCACGATTTTTGATGCACGGGTATCCGCTGGCGTGCATCATAGATCCACTAAAATATTTGCAGCCGGCAGTCCCCAAATAGCGCCGTTCGAAGCATAAAGATACATTTTTGACCTTAAAAGATATTAATTGACTTATGACGATCTGATATTTTTAAACCTCATAAAAGCTGTTTTTGCTGCCGTAGCATTGCGTTAACATAAATCCGCCAAAAACGCCCCTGAGAGCACGGTGGAGCCGCCTTGCGGCAGAACACTCACATACTTCACTGCGTTGCTTTCCCCACATAATAGTAAACATAAACTGTTTTGATCTTCATTTATGTAATCCGTTTACGCTGCTATTATATTAACATAATTTTCGGAGATGCCGGGATTGCCTGTTAACATAAATTTTTATGCTATTTTACAGATTAACATAAGAATGGTATCTGGTCTTCTATTCAGGCCATTTTGTAATCTGAGATAAATCG
>CAMOEK010000071.1:0-11979 GCA_946612125.1 uncultured Lachnospiraceae bacterium
TCCTTGTAATTCTCAACCTTTGCCTTGGAAGCGGTATATACTACGAAGTTAGGCTCGAAGGAAGCCTCTTCCTCAGCGGTAGGCTTGATGAACATATTTGTTACGAAATGAGCCTGCCATGCAACCTCCATGATGAAACGAACTGCCATTCTGGTGTCCTTGTTAGCACCGCAGAATGCATCTACAACATAAAGCTTCTTGCCGGAAAGCTGATCAACAGCCAGCTTCTTGCAGGCATCCCATGCTTCCTTGGTAGCACGGTGGTTATCGTTGGGATATTCTTCAGAGGTCCACCATACGGTATCGTGGCTCTTCTCATCATCAACGATGAATTTGTCTTTAGGGGAACGTCCGGTGTAGATACCGGTCATAACGTTAACTGCATCCAGCTCTGTCAGCTGACCCTTGTCATAGCCGGTAAGAGAGGGATCCATCTCGTCCTTGTACAGCTGCTCATAGGAGGGATTGTAGATAATCTCCTTAACACCTGTAATGCCATACTTGCTCAAATCGATCTGTGCCATCTTTTTCTCCTTTTCTCTTAAAATATATTGTTAGTTTGATTAAACTAATCAGTCCACAAATATTATACATATAACGGGTGTAAAATCAAGTGAAATTTTGTGTACTTTCTGTTATAATCCTTTTCATGATCATCGGAGGCTTTTTACCCACAACCTTATTGGACTATCCCGGCAGACTGGCCTGCACGGTATTTACCCGCGGCTGCAATCTGCGCTGCCCTTTTTGCCAGAATGCGGCGCTCGTTCTGCCCGCGCATTTTGACGAACCAGTTGCCGAAGAAGAAGTCCTCTCTCATATAAAGAAACGCCGCAATATATTGGAAGGCGTATGCATCACCGGCGGTGAGCCCACGCTCCATTCAGACCTGCCGGATCTTATCCGCAGCATCAAAGACCTGGGCCTTCCAGTCAAACTGGATTCCAACGGTTCCAACCCGGATATGATAAAACAGCTCTGCAAAGACGGCCTGATAGATATGATAGCCATGGACATAAAAGCTGCTCCCGCTAAATATGCGCAGGTCTGCGGCCTTAAAGAGATCGATATGGCCCCTTACGAAGAATCTGTCCGCTATATTAAAGAATGCGGCATAGAATACGAATTCCGCACCACTCTTGTCAAAGGGCTGCATGATATAAGCGACATGGAAGGGATCGGCCGCTGGCTTGCGGGCGCTAAGACCTACACCCTTCAGTCATACAAAAAAAGCGACGGCGTCATCTCCGTTATAGAAGGCAGCGCCGGCCGCTTTATGACTTTTTCCGATGAAGAACTATCCGAAATGCTTAAGGCTGTGCAGAAGTATATACCGGCAGCTGCTTTGAGATACAGTGAAGCTTAGTTTATACCGGGAGTTGCTTTAACGAAGAATCCTGATAGAACCCCCTGCTCTCAATAAACTCCGCTACTGCCGCGCACACCAGTCCTTCTATGCTCTCCCCTCTCTTAACGCGCTCCCTTACCATCGTGGATGAAATATCCGGCGTATCTCCGCTTATAAATACACACTCAGCCTGCGGGAAAGTCTCTTTCAGCTTCAGGGCCGACTGTCTCACACTCTCCGATCCGTCCCTCTCAAACACTGCCAGCTTTGCCGCCGCAAATATACCTTCGGGATTTTTCCAGCTGTGTATGCTCTCCAGCACATCCGCGCCGCACAGAAAATACAGCTCCATATCAGGGTCAGCTTCCCTGACGGCAGCCAGCGTCGCATAAGTATATGTAGGTTTGCTTTCGTCCGCTTCCAGCCGGCTTACTCTTATACGGTCTCTATATGCGCTGTTCGCCGCTGCCAGGCTGCACATCTTATATCTGTCCTCGTACGGCGTTATCCCTTTCTTAAAATACGGATTTCCGGCCGGCAGCAGTATCAGCTCATCAAGCTCAAGCTGCCTGACAGCCATTTCCGCCATTTCCATATGTCCGTTATGTATGGGATCAAAAGTCCCGCCCAGTATTCCGGTCTTTTTCATATTTAACAAGCCCCGCTTTATCTATATAATCTACACATTCAGGATCCTTCGCTACGCTCAGGATGACCGGCCGGATGAGTGGCTGTCATTCTGAGACCGCTGTCCCTCCCTGTCATTCTGTGACCGCTGTCCCTCCCTGCCATTCTGTGACCGCTGTCCCTCCCTGCCATTCCGATGGCTCAGTCCCGAGAATAATTTTACAATATATTGTAGCTGCAATTTACATTTTTACCATAATATGCTATGATGTCAACGTTATTTTTACAAGAGCATCAAAGAGGAGAACGCTTATGTCAGTCCGATATCATAATTTTATGGGTCGTTTCGGCTGGGAAATGCAAAAACGCTTCCCCCATCTGTCATCCGACGCATATCTTAAACTGCAGTTCAAAACCCGTGTGAAGAACCAGCAGCGTTATATAGATTATTTCAACAGCTGCCCGGAACCTCCCCACCCGCTGATAGTAAATCTCGAGACCATCAACCGCTGCAACAGCGGCTGTGAATTCTGCGCAGCATCCAAAGGCCGTGACAAGCGTCCTTTCAAGCGCATGGATGAAGAGCTCTTCTACAGCATCATCGACCAGCTGGCAGACTGGGATTACCGCGGACATCTCACACTCTACGGAAATAACGAGCCCTGGCTGGACAACCGCATCGTGGACTTCCACAAATACTGCCGCGAAAAGCTGCCTTACAGCTTTATCTTCATGTCCACAAACGGCCTGATACTCGACATCGAACGCCTTAAAGCCATCGTGCCCTATGTCGACCAGCTCATCATCAATAATTACTGTGATGATATGAAGCTTCACGATAACATTCAGGAGATATACGATTATGTAAAAGCCCGCCCTGAGAAATTCCAGGATGTGGAAATCCTTATACAGATGCGTTATATCAAAGCCGTGCTCACTAACCGCGCCGGCTCAGCGCCCAACAAGGCAGCCAAGCAGACAGAGATAAAAGAAACCTGTCTCATGCCCTTCACGGATCTGTTCATCTTCCCCGACGGGCGCTGCGGACTCTGCTGCTGCGATAATTTTGAAGCTACCACCTTAGGCGACCTCCGCACACAGAGCCTTAAGGAGATCTGGTTCGGCGATAAGTACCGTGACGCCCGCGAAAAGATAGGCGACGGACGCCAGAACTTCCCCTTCTGCAAGCATTGCGACTTTATCGATGCAGGTCTTCGCATGGACGCCGTAAACGACGTACTGAAGGGACGCCCTATGCGTGGCGCGCGCCAGACCATGTTCTCAAAGTGGAATTGATATCAAAATGAAGATAAGCCTTCCGGATCTGAAGAATATAAAGAAGTTATTGCCGGCTCTCCTGATCCTGTTGGCTTTTTCATTTGCTGCCGAACTGACCGTCTTCAATTACCGTTCTTTCACCACTCTCGGCAACGAAAAGGGCGAACTTGGCGGTCCCTACGAAATATACGGTCCCGCCGAATACGAGACCAATCATGTAAGCATTGATTCTTCCGTTGATAATGTTCTGATCGAAAATGTCAGCATTGAAGGCAGTGACACCATTACCGCCCATGTCGAATTAACCGACGAAGGCAATGCTTATATCTATCCCCTTGCAGATATAACGATCGCAAAAGACCTGCCCATGAGCGGCTATTGCGATGTCTATTCTTATGGCAATGTACATGAGCTCTGTGTTGTCTTTAATATTCCCGAAGGCGCCCACGTCACCGTAGGCTCAATAAGCTTTAATCTTCACAGGCCTTTTCAGCTTAAACCCTTAAGGATACTGCTGCTCTTTGCCGCGTTTCTGCTTGTTTACCTTGGCTGGAGCAGTTACAGCGCAGCAGACTGTAACGGCCGTGACATCGTTCAGCTGATCATCATCGCTGCCTCCGCAGCATTTCTGATCTATCTGGGCTATGAGCTTTCCTTTACCAATGAAACCCTGGTAAATGAGCCGCCTTCGCATCATGCTCAGTATCAGGAACTGGCCCTGGCTCTTGAGGAGGGCCACGTCACCATAGACTCCAAATATATTGCCCCCGAGCTTCTCGAAAAGGAGAATCCCTACGATACCCTGGCGCTCCTGGCAGAAGGCGTCCCCTTCTCAATGGATTACGCTTTTTATAAAGGGAATTACTATGTTTACTTCGGCATCATTCCCGAGCTTCTTTTCTATTATCCCTGGTATAAGATACACGATGAGCTGCCTGCCAATACCTTTGCGCAGTGGCGCTTCTATTCACTTCTGGTCATCGGAGCTTTTCTGCTGATATGGGAACTGGTAAAGAGATATAAAAAGGGTGCTTTCCCTTTCTGGCTCTATCTGGCCATGAGTTATGCTTTCTGCCTGTTTGCAAATTATATCTTCCTGGTTTCGAGACCGGATATCTATAATATCCCGGTAATGGCAGGCAATGCTTTCAGCGTGCTGGGACTGGGGCTCTGGTTTGCCGCCGCAAACAGAAAAGGCCGCATCCGCATCCCCTTCCTTATCTGTGGCTCCTTATGCATGGCCTGCGCAGTGGGCTGCCGTCCCCAGATGGCTCTTTTCTCATTCATCGCCATCTTCCTTTTCTTTATCGGAGATAAAGACGGCCGCTTTTCATTTAAAGAACGCAGCCTTTTCACGAAAAAAAGCGCAGTTGAAACACTCTGCTTCATACTTCCTTATGTCTTGGTCGCCATTCCTGTCTGCTGGTACAATCAGGCCCGATTCGGGAGCATCTTTGAATTCGGCGCAACCTTAAGCCTTACCACCAACGACATGAACCTGCGCGGTTTCAATATAGACCGCCTTGTCCGTGGCCTCTACTGCTTCCTTTTCCAGCCCACTGTCACCACCAACGACTTCCCGTATCTCACTTCATCCATAGTGGACAGCTCTTACATGGGACGCAATCTGGTAGAATTCACTTTCGGCGGACTGTTTATCGCTACGCCGCTGATGCTGATAATCCCGGCGCAGATCTTCGGCTTCTTTAAAAAACACAGCTCCGAAGTAAAGGCGCTGAGCCTCACTCTGCTGGCAGCATCCCTTATCATCGTTATATTTGACGTAAACAGCGCCGGCATCCTGTACAGATACAGCTGCGACTTTACCACAGGTTTTCTTATCGCAGCCTTTATGCTCTGGATCCCGCTTTTATCCGACGGCCATGAAAGCCGGCTTCCCCGCAGGCTCTTTGTTCTGCTGCTGTTGCAGGCCGTATTTTATTCACTCCGGGTATTCTGCTCCGACGGGGATCCTCTGTTTATAAAAGATTCTTCCCCTCTTCTTTATGAACGCATACGGAGCTATTTTATGTAAACCGGGTAACACTGTATTACGTAAACCAAATCTTGTTGTATTTTCAGATCTGCTGTGATAGAATATACAAGGTTTAGTAAGTCATAAGGAAGGGGCGCACTGTCCGGCCCTTACGACCTGATGTAGAGGAGAGTTTACCGATGCAAAAAGTTGTAGTCATTGGCGCAGGCCCTGCCGGCCTCACCGCCGCATACGAATTATTGGACAAAAGCGGGGATTTTGAAGTAACGGTGCTTGAAGAAAGCTCAGCCATGGGCGGTATCTGCAAAACCGTCAACTATAAAGGAAACCGCATGGATATGGGCGGTCACCGCTTCTTCTCCAAAGTGGACGAAGTTAATGAATGGTGGGACAAAATGCTCCCCATGCAGGGCAGATCCGCTAAGGATTACAGAAAACTGCGTGTCCGCGTCCCCCTTGTAAAAGGCAATCCGGATCCCAACAAAGAGGACCGTGTTATGCTTACACGCCGCCGCGTTTCCCGTATCTTCTTCAACAAGAAGTTTTTTGATTATCCCATATCACTCAAATTCCAGACTCTGGCAGATATGGGCTTCGTTACCACCCTGCAGGTAGGTATCTCATATTTCGCTTCACTTATCCACAAGCGCAAGGAAAACTCACTTGAGGATTTTTATATCAACCGCTTCGGGCGCAAGCTCTACAGCATGTTCTTTGAGCGCTATACCGAAAACCTCTGGGGACGTCACCCTTCCGTTATAGCTCCCGACTGGGGCAGCCAGCGCGTAAAAGGTCTTTCCATCATGGCCATATTAAAGGATATGTTCGGAAAACTCCTTCCCAAGAAAAAAGGCAAAGCCCGCAAGGTTGAAACCTCCCTTATCGAAGAATTCAAATATCCCAAGCTTGGTCCCGGCCAGCTCTGGGATGTTACCGCCGATGAAATAAAGAAAAAAGGCGGAAAGATATTGACAAATCATCATGTTATCGCTATAAATAAAGACTCGAATGACCACATTACTTCTGTGGAGGTTGAAACTCCCGAAGGCAAAAAGACCATTGAAGCAGATATACTCATCTCTTCCATGCCCGTAAAAGATCTGGTGCAGGGAATGAATGATGTACCCGCTAATATGCGTCTTATCGCGGAAGGCCTGCCCTATCGTGACTATATCACTCTGGGCGTGCTTATCCCCGTTGATAAACTGCTGCTCAAGAACAAGACCAAGATGAAGACCATCTCAAACATAATCCCCGACAACTGGGTTTATGTGCATGATAAGGGTATAGAGATGGGTCGTTTCCAGATCTATAACAACTGGTCGCCTTATATGGTCAAGGATCTTGAGAATACCGTATGGATCGGTCTTGAGTACTTCTGTCAGGAAGGCGGCGAATGGTGGAATATGGAAGAATCCGATTTTGCCCGCTTTGCCATCAGGGATATGATCCGTCTGGGCATCATCGCGCGCAAGAGCGATGTTTTGGATTATCACGAGGAAAAGGTAAAGAAAGCCTATCCCGCATACTTTGATACCTATGAGCACATGGATGAGCTTGTTGCTTATCTGTCCTCTATAGATAATCTTTATTGTGTAGGAAGAAACGGACAACATCGTTATAACAACCTGGACCACTCTATGTGCACTTCTTTCGAAACCGTAAAGAATATTCTGAGCGGTAAGAAAGACAAGAGCAATATCTGGTCCGTAAATACTGAATCAGGATACCATGAAAGCAAGTGACGAAACAACAGAACTGGACATAATCGATATGGACTCGCTTGATACAAGCGTCCTTCCCATTATCGAAGAAATACCAAAAGAAACTCAGAATACAGAAAGCGCAGAGCCCGTATACGAAGATACAATGCCTGCATCCGAAATTGCAGAACCCGTATCTGAAGATACCGAAAGCGCTAATGATGAAGCAGCCCCTTTGGAAGAGACTGCTTTCTCTTATGATGGTGAAACCGATGATCCCGCAGCCGGCCGCTCTTCCGTTACCAAATGGCCCGACCGCTCCGGCAGCCGAATGATCCCGGTTTATTTTGTGCTGTTCTTTGCCACCATCCTTTATTATGAAATGCTGCTGCGCATCGATATTTCCGGCAGCTTCAGCCGCGCCAATCTGCCCCTGCTGGCATTTATCCCGGCGCAGGCTTTGTTCTTAACGGCTCTCACGGGCTTCTTTAAGAAACATCCACGCATCAACGGCATCATCTCCGCAGCGCTTATCTTCTGCCTTGGTTTTTATTACTTTGCGCAGCTGATATATTCCCGTACGTCAGGTTCGCTTTTATCCGTATCGCTTATGAATATGGGTGGCGAAGCCATGGGCAACTTCGGATGGACCATCAAGGATATACTTATCCGTTCCATCCCCCATCTGCTGCTCATGACCATACCGCTGATAGCATGCATAGTACTTTCATTTATCCACCTGCCTTCGGAGAAGGAAGGCACTCCCGCGCTTCTGCCCGGCGGCGCATATAAATTATGGCTTCATCCTTTATGCCTGGTGGCAGCCATCGGTCTGTGGACTTTAGGCGGCCTTTGCCTGGCTCTTGGCGGCAGAGACCGTGACTCCGCATATTTTGTATTCAAAGATCCCTATTCGGATACTGATTCCAGCTCACTGCGTCTTGGCACGCTCACCACTACCCTGGTTGAAGCGTCTTCCTATTATCTTGGCACAGACAGCGACAACGGCACTTCGATGGCAGCCGTTGATATGGCAGCCATAGATCTGGGCAAAAAGACTTCCCCTGCTCCTACAGTGCAGACAGCCGACAGTGTGTCTGCTCCCACTGTTTCCGCAGACGTAGTCGAAACACGCCGCGTACCCGACCATGCATGGGAAAATGAACAGATCGACTTCGCCGCTCTCAAAGAAAAGAGCAGCGATCCGACTATTTCTTCACTCTGCGATTACTTTGCTTCCAGAGTACCTACGCGTACCAACGAGCAGTCCGGACTTTTCGAAAACTATAATCTGATATATATATGCGCTGAATCATTTTCAAATTACGCTATAGATAAGGACATCACTCCTACTCTGTACAAAATGGCCAATAACGGCGTTGTCCTTAAGAATTTCTACAACAGCTTCCCCAATACCACTACCAATGGGGAATTTGCATTTGCCACATCGCTCTGGCCCGATGTTTCCCGCTTTGCTCAGAGCGGAACTGCTGTAGGTTCATTCCCCCAGTCGGCAAATGTTTTCATGCCTTACGGTCTGGGCGATCTGTTCACCTCAATGGATGTAGAGAGCTATGCATATCATAATTATTACGGCGATTACTATAAGCGCTGCTACAGCTGGCCCAATCTCGGATATACCCACATGAAGTTCCTGGGTAGCGGCATGGTATTCACCAGTTCCTGGCCTGCTTCGGATCTGGAACTCATGCAGCAGTCCGTAGACGATTATATCGACAAAGACCGCTTTAACGCTTACTACATGACCTTCAGCGGCCACGGTCCTTACAACGCCGGAAATTACATGTACCGCAAGAATATAGAAGAAGTAAAGGTGCGCGCTAACGGAAAATATAAGCTTGACGAATGCCTGGGCTACTTCTGCGGTGAATACGAACTGGATCTGGCAATGGAATATCTGCTGAAACGTCTTGAAGAAGAAGACCAGCTGGATAACACAGTTATAGTCCTCATCGGAGACCATTTCCCTTACTACCTCTCCGATGCAGCCGTCACAGAGCTTAACGGCGGCACTCCGGATCCCATCGAAAAGAATCATTCCACCTGCATCATATATAATGCAGGCCTTGAGGAGCCCGTAGAATGCGATACCTACTGCTGTAACGTAGATATACTTCCTACCATGCTCAATCTCTTCAACATAGATTATGATTCCCGCCTTTATATGGGAATAGATGTATTCTCTGAAGGCATACACCGCGCAAGACTTTATAACGGCAGCTTCCTTACCGAATATGTTACATATGATAAAGCTACCGGAAAGAAAACCTGGACTCCCGCAGCAGATGAATTCAGCGAGGACGAATTGAACGCTTACTTTGACGCTATGATGGATTATACCTCATCGGAATACTCCGCTGCTCTTAACATGATGAAATCAAACTTCTATCTATTTACCTGGCAGAACAGCGGACTGTTAAGCCAGGAAGAAGTAGATACCGAGCTGGCGCGCGAAGCAAACAGCCGCCGTATCTACGCCGATGAGGCCGCTGCCGAAGCCGCTCGTCAGGCAGCCGAAGCTGCTGCCGCAGAAGCTGCAGAGGCCGCTGCTGCCGAAGCTGCTCAACAACAGCAGCAGCAACAGCAACAACAGCAGCCGCAGGAAGAAGTTATCCTTCCCGATCACGATCCCGACCCCAACTGGCAACCGGATCCGGCCTGGTTTGAAGACTAAGTAAAAAGCAGCTCCGTAACAGAGCTGCTTTTTTTATCATCATCAGATACTTTCTCCGCTTCAGGGCACCAGACCTTCTCCCATGCTCTTTCCGCCCAAAATATGATAGTGCAGATGATGCACGGTCTGTCCGGCATCCTCACCGCTGTTGCTAATCACGCGGAAGCCCTTATCCAGCCCTTCTTCCTTAGCGATCTTTGCTATATTGGTGAAAATCTTTCCCACTAAAGCTTCATCCTCAGGCTCTATCTCTGCGCAGGATCCTATATGCTTTTTAGGCACTATCAGGATATGCACGGGCGCCTGCGGATTTATATCCCTGAACGCATATGATACTTCATCTTCAAAAACCTTTGTTGAGGGTATCTCCCCCGCAACGATCTTGCAAAAAATACAATCACCCATTTTTGACTCCTCCGTGTATTTATATCCGTCCGCCTGCATCATACAGTGCTGCGCCGGATTATTAGTACCTATATACTATCACTCCACTTCCTTTTTTACAATAAATTTGACTTTCCTCCCCCTACGGTATATTATCTCTTTTATGAAAAAATCAACTTTTGACTTAAAGAAACACTGGTATATTTACTTTGTAACCATCCTTCTTCTGATCCAGGCGCTGGTATTTTTGATCTTCCGCGGCGATTCTTATATTCAGGTTCACGACAATCTGGATCTTTTCGTCCCGCACTTTACCGCTCTTAAGAATAACGGTCTTTGGTTTGCCCACAACGTTGACCTGCCTATACTTCACGGCGTCCCCCGCGATCTGTTCGGCACCGAGCTCTCCCTGTATAATCTGATGTTCATACTCTTCCCGCCCCTGTTTGCTTACTTTGCGGGATATGCCCTCAAGATACTTATAGGTATTTTTTCCATATACATCCTGGCAAAAGATGTCTGTGGAAAAGACTTTGATGAGCTGCGCGCTCCGGTGCTGCTCTGTGGCTGCGCTTACGGCCTTATACCGGTCTTTCCCGCTTATGGCATAGCATTTACATCCATCCCGCTTATAATCTTCCTTATGCGCCGTATATACCTGCACAAGGAAGGCGGCATCAAAAAACTGCTGCCGCTTTA
Organism: uncultured Lachnospiraceae bacterium; assembly: GCA_946612125.1. Lineage (GTDB taxonomy): Bacteria > Bacillota > Clostridia > Lachnospirales > Lachnospiraceae > NK4A136. The sequence goes on from CAMOEK010000071.1 coordinate 10,731, forward strand.
TCTGGGCGTATTCTGCTATCCCTTTCTGTCATATTTTTCATACCATGGCTTCTTTATCCTGGCCTGGGTGACTGTCAGTATCATCGTGCTTTTTATCAAAGACAAACGTTTCCCGCTCAAACTGTTTTTTGCTCTTATACTGCTGGGCCTTGGCACCGTATGTTTTGAATACAGGCTATTTAAAGAGATGCTCTTTGGCGATACTGTTACCATACGCAGTATCATGGTTCACGATTCCCTAAGCCTTGGCGGCGCATTAAAGGCTGCTCTGGGCGCCTTTGTCAGCCCTGCCTTTCACGAGCAGGACTGCCATACATATCTTATACTGCCTCTCACCATCGCGGCGCTCATCATAGTGAATGTGCGTTATATCCGCGCCAAAAAGAAAGATAAGATCCTTAAGGATCCGCTTAATATCATATTCATCATGATAGTGTTCAACAGCCTGATCTACGGCCTGTATTTTTATAAGCCTGTCTACGGTCTTGTCGAAAAACTGATCCCCCAGCTGGAAGGCTTCAACTTTGGACGCACCAGCTTCTTAAATCCCTGCCTGTGGTATCTGGAACTTCTGATAATATGCATAAAGCTCTATCGCTTTAACAAGCTGCACAGCGTGCGCTGGGCCAATATAGCTGCCTGCGCGTCTCTGCTCATCACCATGTTGACGCCGCAGATGTATAATGACTTTTACTATACCGTATACAATCAGGCTTACCGCCTGCTCAAACATAAGGAAACCACTTATCTCAATTACAACGAATTCTATTCAAAAGAGCTTTTTGAAGATATAAAGAAAGATCTGGATTATAAGGGTGAATGGTGCGCTGCTTTCGGTCTGCATCCCGGCATCCTGGATTATAACGGCTTCTCGACCATTGACGGATATCTGGGCATGTACTCCCTTGACTACAATACCAAATGGCGTGCGCTTATCGCCCCCGCCCTTGAAGGCTCGCCCTCCCTTAAACAATACTTCTATGACTGGGGCGCCCGTGTCTGCCTTTATTCGGGCTCCGATGAGAATACCTACTCGCATACCAGGGAAGTAAGTTTTAATGACCACCGTCTCATGGTGGATATGCCTTCCCTTAAGGATCTGGAATGCAGATACATCATATCCCGCGTAGAATTGACAAACGCTGCGGATCTGGGCTTAAATCCACCTAAGATCTACACTCATCCAACGAGCCCTTATACTATCTACGTTTATACCGTCAATTAAAGCCGGGCTCCCCTGCATTCCCCC
>CAMOEK010000072.1:0-11642 GCA_946612125.1 uncultured Lachnospiraceae bacterium
TAGAGCAAAGCGCATCAGCGCTTTCTCAAAATCGCCTATCTCATCCATGCGCTTAGGTTCCTGCATGAGAATGCTGTATGCTTCCAAAAGCATCACAGGAGACGCATTTTTATACTTCAGATACTGTTCCCTGATAAGGCGCCATTTCTTCTTGTCGTTGCCCATAAAGCCGCTGTCCATGGACATGTATGCCCAGGCCAGTCTCCAGTTGCCCTCATCATTGTGATAGAGATCCTCGACATGCGCCGAAAGCCTGTTCTTATAATCTTCGTCATCGGCACAGAGGCTCTGCATATAAAGCCTGTAGGCCTCCTGCTCAACGCTCACTCCGTTTTCATCCGCCAGGATCGCAACCCTGTCCAGTATGCCCTGCGCCTCTTCGAAATGCTTCTGAACAAGCAATAACTGGGCCTGATAGAGACGATACTCCAGATCATCGGGCCTTACGCTGATGATATTGTTTATAAGCTTTTCCGCATCACTTACAAAATCTCCGAGCGTCATGGCGCCGGTCCGGTATGCCAGATACAATCTCATCAGCACCGAACGGTTCTTATGCTCCGAATTATCAACTTCTCTGCCGGGAACATTAACGCAGACCGGGATATGTATCTCATCAAGCCGGTCATGTATAATGATCTCGCCCAGATTCTCACCGGGAAGCAGTGCCTCCCTCTCTATCACATAAGGTATTTCAGCTGCATCGCCCGTGAAATCCTCATCTGTCAGCATATCCTTTTCCGCATAAAGGAAGTCTCCCCTGCATTCTATATGGAGTTCGGTATAGCCCCAGCCTTCCTTCACAAGTTTGATATGTCTGCGCATGCTCTTTCTGGGCAGCACCATATCCACCCGCTCCGTTTCGGGAGTATACTCAGGTCTGGTCTTCTTCCTGCTTACCTCAAGGAACATCTCCATATTTGCGGAGTTCCCCCTGAAGCACGAAAATCCCCTGTAGGCTGTTAAAAAGCTTTTGTCCGAACCCTCCAACACACTCTTAAAGGCTTTCGAATAAAAAAGCTCCTGCGCCTCATTCCAATCGGCTTTAGCCAGATTTGCAAAATGGAAAAGATTGCGGATCTCGCCCATGGAAGAATCCGGAAGGCTGCCGCTTACAACTATCTGCCAGGGCAGCTCATACTCACCGTGATCGGATACTATCAGAAGCTTTCCATCCCGTTTGGCGCCGTGGGGCAGGCCATGGGTATCGATAGTATATTTTATCTCACAGCTCTTGCCTTCAAACTCTTCTTTTTCGATATTGATCCTCAGATCATCGGAATAGACATAACCCTTTGCCCCGTCAGAAGCATAAATATCAAAACTGCCGTGTAATTCCATGTCCGGCAGGCTCTCTGAAAAAATCTCATCACACGAAAACGAGAGAGGCAGCCTCTCCTCTCCGAAATCGTAATCCTCACCAAGTATCTTTTCCAGTATCTCTTTCATACAATATAACAGTATAACATTTATTTCAGTAAAATACAATCGGCTGCCTTATCCAGGCAGCCGATCGCTAAAAGCGCATTATATTACCGATTTACTCGAAGATCTGATCAAATGCATCCTCAAAATCAGACCACTCCCATTCCTCAGCCTTTTGAGAGTCAAGAGATACTTCACACCAGCCGGCGCTGTACTCAAATACTATATAATACTGACCATTATTAAATGATTTTTCATCTTCATCATAAGTCCCCTTGGCTGCTGCATATACAGGTTTGCCATCATAGAGGATACCAAGATCTGCCAGTACATATGTATAATCAGAATCCTCATACATGTAGATATCTACGTCGCCATCCGAACTGCTCTCACCTTTTTCAACAACATCTCCCCAGTTAGACCAGTTTGAGGTTCCTACAGAGTAATATGACCAGTTATCATCTCTGTATGCCAGATAGGAATTTGAGGACCAGTCCATCTCAAGATCATATCCCTTCATGGCATTTACGTCTGCAACATAGTTATCGTAATAATCATACAGCGGAACGCTTCCGTCAGCATTAGTCTTTAAGCTGCTTGAACTTGTCGTGGTGGTATCAGTATCAGTATCATCGTCGCCATCATTATTATCGTAACCGTCGCCATCCAATGTATCATCGTCATCATCATAGTCATCGCCGCCGTCATTGATCATGCCATCACCATCAAGAATATTGCCGATGTCTCCTATATTGGTAGCATTGTTCTTGACATCCTTGGGAACGCTTACTTCACTGTCATCCCAATCGCTTAATACTGTATTGACCGAAAGCGCTGATATCTCAAAGCTTATAGTGCTGAGATCAACGCCGAAACCTGACAGCATGCTTCCGAAATCCTTATTTACCTGTTTAAGAAGACCATCGGTATCGCTTTCGGCAAAATCCATATCCATAGCTACCATATAGCCGTTCTTCTTTGATGCATAGATGGTTGCGTCAACATTGAAATAGCCAAGATATTTAACTATAGCCTTCTTATCAACGCCTGCCTCTGATGCAGCTTCGGTAACCTCTTCATCCATTGCATCCCAGATAACATCGATAACACCTTCAAATGAATCAAAAGTGGTACTCAGCTTAAGTACGTAACAATCCTCGCCCTCTTTCTTCTCGGTCTTTTTCTGAAGCTCAGCGGTCTTAAATACATCCTTCACTTCATCAATGATCTTGTCACGTGATTTCTTATCAAGGGGATTCTCCTTAACTTCGGCTGTTGTATAGCTCCAGTCGCCGCTGTCGGGGTCCTTTACATAGCTGGTGATCTGATCGTCTTCTGTGATCAGATAGGATTCGGTCTTAACCTTCTGGCTTGATCCCATAGCCGATGCCTTTGCATCCAGGCTCACATGAGAAGCCGGAGCATCCTCATCATTGTTGTCTACCTCAGCTTCCACGGTGCCGCTAAGCTGTACAGGGATGCTCACGCCGCTCATACCGGCCGATACATCGATGTCCATGTCCATGGTCATGGTAAAACTTTTTGCGTCCTGATCGAACATCTTGTCCACAACCGATTCGGTAGTGGCGCCGCAGCCGCAAAGGACTGCCATTGCAAGGCTTCCTGCTCCCAGCAATACTGCTAATTTCTTTTTCATACTTTTCCCTCCCTCTTTGTACATGTACCGCCCTCATCATCTGCGTCAGGCGGCATTACGGTATACTATTTCATACCGCGGTTATTATACAAAAGCGGGGGCTCTTTTGCAAGAGTCCCCGCCTAAAAGTAGCGAAAGTGCACCGTATCAGAGCAATAATCCCATTATTTTATTACTCCTTGCAACGAATTTACTCATTGCTTCCGGATCAAGCGGCGCGTTCTGGATAAGAGCCAGGTCATAGAGCTGCTCGCATAAAAGCTGAACATTCTCTCCTTCCTTATCCTCAAGTATCTTCTGCACCAGTTTATTGTTTGCATTAAGCACAAGAGTGTAGCCTTCCCTGCCTATGCCGCCCATATTAAGTCCCTTCATGGAGTACATCTTCATCATATCCTGCATGCGGCGGGTCTCTTCGGAAACGGTTATCATCGAAGAGATATCCTTGTTCTTAAGCTTCTCTACCTTAACGGTAAGGTTATCCTTCTTGATGGCTTTCTTGAATATCTTGGAAAGCTCTTCAGTCTGGGCATCCAGCTCCTCCTGGGCTTTCTTGCCGGTCTTTGCCTTAAAGTCGTCGGTAAGATCGGCATCAATACGCATGAACCTCACTCCTTCATTCTTGCTCTCCAGCTGGGTGATGAAGGGCTGGTCTATCTGATCCTTGAGCACTACCGCATCCTTGCCTGCCTTCTTAAACATTGCGATGTACTGGCCCTGCTGCTGCTCATCGGTCACATAGTAGACCTTCTTTTCCTTCTTCTCTTCTTCAGCGCCCTCTTTGTTTTCTTCGGCATCTGCGTTCTCTACGACCTCTGCCTCAACTTTGTTTCCATCCTGATCCTCTGCGCTCTCTTCGCTGTCGCCGGTATCTATAGGTTTGACTTCGAGGCATTCGGGCAGGCTCTCATACTTGCCGTCAAGATTCTTAAAGAGGATATAGTCTGTCATCTTCTCACAGAACTTATCATCCTTTAAGCAGCCGTATTTAATGAAAGGACTGATATCATCCCAGTACTTCTCATATTCCTCACGCTCTGTCTTGCACATGCCTGAAAGCTTATCAGCGACCTTTTTGGAGATATACTCTGATATCTTCTTAACAAAACCGTCGTTCTGCAAAGCGGATCTGGATACGTTAAGAGGCAGATCCGGGCAGTCGATGACACCCTTTAAGAGCATCAGATACTCGGGAATGACTTCCTTGATGTTATCCGCAATGAAGACCTGATTATTGTAGAGCTTGATAACGCCTTCAATAGACTCGAACTCTAAATTGATCTTCGGGAAGTATAATATACCCTTTAAATTAAAAGGATAATCCATGTTCAGATGTATCCAGAAAAGGGGCTCCTTATAATCATGGAATACCTTGCGGTAGAAGTCCAGATACTCCTCTTTTGTGCAGTCATTGGGATGTTTGGACCAGAGAGGCGTGGTATCGTTCAAAGGCTCAGGGCGTTTCTTTATCTTCAGGCGCTTCTTGGGCTCCTCTTTATCGTCCTCCTTCTTTTCGGGAACGATCTCTTCTATTACTACATCGGTATCTTCCTTCTCATCCTCATCGATGGTCTGGGTCAGCTCCTCACCCTTCTTCTCAAGGAATATCTCATAAGGCATGAAAGAACAGTACTTCTTAAGCACTTCCTCTGCTTCATATTTATTACAGAACTTAAGGCAGTCTTCGGTAACATGAAGGATTATCTCGGTACCCACTTCGCTGCGGTCGGTTTCCTCCATGGTGTACTGTGTACCGCCGTCGCAGCTCCAGTGCACTCCCTTTGCTCCTTCTTTATAAGAAAGAGTGTTGATCTCTACCATTTCGGATACCATGAATGCCGAATAGAAGCCCAGACCGAAATGACCGATGATCTGATCCTCATTAGCCTTATCCTTGTACTTCTCGATAAAGTCCGTAGCTCCGGAAAATGCTATCTGAGTGATATATTCCTCCACTTCCTCTGCCGTCATGCCAAGTCCGTTATCCACTATGCGGATGGTCTTATCCTCGGGGCTCACCTCCACCAGGATCTTGGGCTTGTAGCCTTCGGGAAGGGTATACTCACCCATCATCTCCAGTTTCTTTAATTTGGTAATGGCGTCACATCCGTTGCTCACCAATTCCCTGTAGAAGATATCATGATCGGAATAAAGCCACTTTTTGATGATAGGAAAGATATTTTCACTGTTAATGGAAAGATTTCCCTGTTTTGCTGCCATTTCTATGCACTTCCTTTCTGTGAATGTTATTACTTAGATAATAGAAAGTATAATTCTCTGCAGACGAAAAGTCAAGAAAAAATTAGCACTCATTTTTATTGAGTGCTAACAGCATTGATATCAGTTATTCTCTTTAACCTGCCACTTTCCCGTTTGCCAGTCTGATTATCCTCTTTCCGTACTCCGCCGTTTCCGATGAATGAGTTACCTGCAGGATAGTCAGGCCCTTTTCCTCATTAAGCCGCTTGAAAAGCTCCATGATCTCGGTGGTAGACTTGCTGTCCAGATTGCCGGTGGGTTCATCTGCCAGCAGCAGCTCGGGTTCCACCATAACCGCCCTGGCTATGGATACCCTCTGCTGCTGCCCACCGGAAAGCTCAGCCGGCTTATTTTTCCTCTTTTCCTTAAGCCCCGTTATCTCCAGTATCTCCTCAATTTTTTCCTTATAGCCTTCCACAACCTTGCCTGCCATCTTGATGGGAAGCAGTATGTTATCCTCCACCGAGAGATTCTGCACCAGATTGTAGAACTGGAAGATGAAACCTATCTTGGCCAGACGCAGCGCAGACTGCTCCTCATCTTTCATCCCTGTCATCTTCTGTCCGCAGATATAGATATTGCCCTCATATTCGATATCCAGCCCGCCGATTATGTACAGCAGCGTTGATTTTCCGCTGCCGGATGCGCCCATCAGCGAAGCGAATTCGCCCTTATGTATCTCAAGATCTATCCCATCCAGGACCTTTAAATAAGTTTCTCCGGATCCGAATGCCTTGCTTACATTTTCAACCTTTAAAATGGGTTCCATTATATGCTCCTCCTGTTATTCATACTTCATCTCTACTGCTGTATTCATTTTTTTTAGACTTCTGACAGGCGTGCGGGCCGTAAGCATCGTGATCAGCCATAAAAGCAGCGCGCAGCCAGCCATTGTATCAAAGCGCGCTTCCATTATCATTCCAAGGTTTGTCAGTCTGAATACCTTAGCTATCAGCAATACAACAGGGACCGTGATCACCACCGCCGATAATACCGATATGCCAAACAGCAGGGCGTTTTCGATCAGGATCATCCTGACGATCTTTTTGCGTGAACATGCAGTAGAATGCAGCATCGCATATTCTTTCTTGCGGCTCACGAAGCCTATCACCTGATTGCCGGAGACTCCCACCAGGGTAAGTCCCATAGCCGCCAGAGTAATGATATAAAGTATAAGGTTGATATCCTTATTATCTTCTTCCGTCTCCTCCATCAGCTTTGCATTGCTTTTCACCTGCTCCCCGCCTGTCAGAGCCGCTTCAAGCTGATGCACCAGTTTATCGGGCTCAGAGCATCTTATAAGTATCATGTTCACATCATCATCATAAAGCTCTTTATAATTCTCAGCGTTTATCATTATCATAGCGCCTTCACCGAACATATCATCCGTGCTTATCCCTGCCACTTTCATTGTCATATCCTTAGGGAAAAGACCGTCGCTGTGGAATCTGATATTTATCGTATCTCCGACTTTAACGCGCATCTTCTGCGCCGCCGTTATATTGATAAAGATCTCATCATCGGCAAGCTCATCCGGCAGTCTGCCGAATCCGGTATACTGATCCGTTACCGGCAGTGACCAGACAGTAAAAAACTCATCATTACTTCCGCCGTATCTGATCGATTCATACGTTTTGTAATAAAACTCTTTTTCCGTGATACTCTCATAATCATCAAGATACGCATAGTCGTCGGCTCTGCTTTCAGAAATATCGCTTATGATCACATCTGTATCATATACAGACTTGTTCATGGCATAGATCATAGAACTACCCATTACAAATACAGCCAGGGAAGCAGTTACGGCAACTATTGTGAGTACCGCATTTCCCGCATTGGTCTTTTTGGTACCGCATTCAAATGCAGCCAGTTCCGCCACAGGCATTCTGCTCTTTCCGAACAATTTCGCCAGTTTTTCCGTCAGGAACCTCACCGTAAACTGTATGCTCATTCCTCCGCCCACTATGATAAGCAGGATACAGATGATATCCAATACGATATTGTCTATGCACAGGCCTGCTATGATCCCGACGACGATCAGCGCAAATCCCGCTATAGTTTTTCTCGCGGATATGCGGCATTCCGTATCCCTGTTCTCAAAGATGATATCTCTGATGGAGGTCTTTACAGCCTTAAGGACTTCTTTAAGCGGGATAAGCAGCTGTATGAGTACGGCTCCCGCTATCACCGGCATAAAGAGGGGTATATTGACATGTTCAAGCCCTGTCCCTAAGGTTTCTTCCGACAGCAGGTTTACCATTATCTTTCTGACGAAAAGATACAGTATCAGCGCCAGCAGGCTGCCGGTAAGGCCGTACAGTATATTCTCAAAAAGCAGTATGAACGTGGTCTTTTTCATAGACATGCCGATGCTCCGCAGCGTGCCTATTACAGACATTCTCTCGGTAAGTATCTTTTCCGTAAAGCTTATGGTAACAAAGATCACCAGGGCAAAAACCAGAACAAACAGCAGATACAGTATATAGGAAATGTTATGCAGCAGATCGAGAATAGCCTCGTCCCCATAGGTATTTATGACAGTGATGCCGGGATGCTCTTTCTGCATGTACTCCTCAAATTCCTCGTAATTATCATTCAGCAGATCGATATATGCCTGCTTGAAATTCTTATATCCCAGCAGCTGATATGCGGACTCTTTTGAGATCATGCCGGAATATCCGTCCTTAAGCGCTCCGACCTCTTCAAAAATGCCGGTCACCTTAAACTCAACATCTTCATCATTGATGTCTTTGAGGGTTATAACGTCTCCTGTTTTGATCCCGAATTTCTCACTGTATTCTTTCCCTATGGTCGCTTCCCCCAGTCCCGGAGTGGAAGCAGCGGGGCACAGCCCCATCTCAACCGCTTTTTCATTGTCGCCGAAAAACCAGAAATGCGCTTCCGAAGAGATCGCATAACTGTAATTCTTCTCCTGCCTTTCAGTTTCGGTCTTAACCCTGTAGGCGCGGTAACACATATTGACCGGACCGGCTCCGCTGAAATCCTCACCCTCTATGCCTTCTTTTGAAAGTGAGATCAGTATATAATCAGCCTTTCCCATATTGGCTTTGTATAAAGAACCGACTATGTTTTTCAGCGAGCCCCCGAAATCAACTGCCAGGAAGCCGAAAAAGCAGGCAGCTATGAGGCAGAGCATCAGTATGATAAACCTTCCGGGCTTTTGAAAGATATTCTTAAGCGTATATTTCAGCAGCATCTCACCACCTCCTTACTCTGTCTTCAGGAGCTACATACATCGGATCTCCCTCCGTAACATCATAGATATCATAATATTCGTCAAAACATGCCACCACGGCATTAACCCTCACCGGAGATGGCGCATGCACATCGGTGCTTAAGCTTCCCTTGGCATAGGTATCCAGACTGAGCTTCTTCCAGTACTCCGCATAGCTTTCAAAAAACTTCTTCTGCTCTTCCCTGCTGCCGGCAAGCGCCAGCATGCACTGCACGCCGCTGATATCGGCAAGGTTCTCTCCCAGGGTCAGCTTTCCCTTTACATGAGAGCTAAGCACCGTAAAGCCGTTATAATACTCTATAGCTTTCTCCTGCAGTTCCCTGAAAGCCCTGATATCTTCCTGCGGCATTACATCAGGGGCATAATTGCCCAGTTCATTGTACTTAACTCCGTAGCTGTCAAAAGCATGGGATATCTCATGACCAATGATAACGCCTATATAGCCCAGATTATGTGCGCGATCGGCATTCATGTCCAGAACCGGCTCGTTAAGTATTGCCGCCGTTATGATCACATAGTTTCCTGCCGCAACATAGCAGGCGTTTACGGTTGACGCGCTCATATCATCAAAGGGATCTTCTTCTCCCCGATCGTCTATCCCGCCCAATATCTCTGCGACAGCTTTTTTCTGAAAATTATAATAGGTCTGCAGCATGGTTTCGCCTATAAGCTGCGCATCGGCGGGATCAACGATACGCGGCTCTCCGCAGCCTATGTAAAACCTCATGGTATCCAGTTTGCGGCACAGTATCGCCCTGCCTTCCTGCGTAAGCCAGTCTGCATTATTTATCAGGGTGTAATACTCATCCCTTATCTCGTTGCAAAGTTCACTGATATATTCCCTCTTACTCTCATCAAAATACCTTTCGGCATATATCTCTGACAGTTCTTCTTCCAGATATAGCTTTACATAATATCTTGCGATCCTCTGGCTGGTAGCTTCTACCGGATCAGAAAGATTGTATTTATCGGGAAGAAAGGCGTCACTCTGTTCCATGATGCTCATTATCGTACAGTCCTTCCAGACACGGAGATGCTCTTCATCCATAAGTGACAGAAAGCTCTGTACCTGTTCGGGATCGGGAACAAGTATCTTGCCCATTGTCTTTCCCTTCATCCCTATGCATTCCAAAAGTTTGGAATACCAGTTTTCTCCTATAAGCTCCTTTACTTCATCGTCCGAATAAAGGTTATAACATTCCTCCAGTTCCTTATCGCCCTTCAGATACGCCATGTCAGTATGCCCGGCAATCTCAAAAAAGGCATAGAGCATATTCATCGCCCGCTGCTTGGCCTCTTCTCCGGTTACTCCAAACCTTTTAAATCTGTCAACATAGGAATCTCTGTAGGACACAGCCTTGATATCGCTTTGCTTGATACTTTCCAGATCGACAGGAAAATAACAGGCTATGGTAAGAACATTTTCATCGATATTGTAGATATTCTCGTTTACAGCGCAACCGATAACCGGATATATGCCATAAGAAAAGATCATATCCGACCATACGTCCACCAGTTCATCCGTAGTCGATGCTGCTTCGATCTTTTCAATAATGCTGTCAACGAGCGCCAGATCCTTAGCCTGCATTTCGGATCCGTCCTCAAAAAATTCATACGCCTGATGGTAAAGATCATGTATGAGCTGCTCGTTGCTTCCGGGCGCAAACGCCTTATCGGACGCTGCGATCTCATCTATTATAACGTTCAGCTGATCGTTGACCACATCGTTAAGATCATACAGCGTTCCCCTGACCGTTTTTCCATCGAGCTCGGTCTCCATCAGGCTGCGGGCATTGACATAGCCGTAAAAATCATTCTTCGGCGTCAGGGTATCTATATACCCTTCATCGCTGATATTTGTCCCACCGGCTTGGTTTATTCCTCCCTCTGTTCCGCACCCGGACAGCAAAAGACTGCCTGCCAGTATCAGTGACAGGATCTTTCTTGCTTTTTTATTCATTCTTCTCCCCCTTGTTCAGAAAACTGTCTGCTGCATTCCGCATCATTTTCCGAAAAATCTTTCATATATCTCAAAGAAATCCGTATTTCCCTTATCGCTGATCTCTTCAAGTTCTATGCTCTGCCACAGATCTTCATTAAGATAGATCTCCTCGCCTGCGGCAAACTCCTCATACCGGCTGTCAAAGCTTTCCTTCTTTCTCTCATTCGCGAGTTTGACTTTTCTCTCATCGGTTTGCTGCCGGTCGTATGTGCTGATGCACTTAAAGATATATATGCCGTCATCGCCCTTGACAGGGCCGCCCACTTCACCTTCCGCCAATGCAAAGCAGAGGTTTTCTACTCCGGGAGCCTCTACCCCCTTGACCATTTCCACGCTTATCGCAGCCGCATCGTTGTAAGTATACGCCAGGGTATCAAAATCCTCCCCCGCCTCTAAATGCTCCATGATCTCTGCCGCTTTATCATTAAGCTCTTCTTCGGTAGAACGCACGATAACTCCGTCATCACCCATCTTTTCCCACAGCAGGGCTATCTGATGAAGTCTCACCACTCTGGCTTCGTCATCGCTTATCTCTGTATCGACGCTCTCTGTCAGCTTATCATACAGAAGATCAGCCACGGCGTATTCTTCATACATCTTTTCAAGCTTTTCTTCCGTGATGCCGTTCATGAGCTCCAGCTCGGCAGGGCTCAGAGAAGAATAATACATCCCGGCAGCCTGCTGCGCCTTTGCCTTATCCGCATCGCCCAGCGCTACCTGAAAACGCCCGGCCATGATATTCATAAGCTTTATCTTTGCAAGACGCGCCAGAACGGTCTGTTTAAGATTTTTCTTAAGATCTACCTCTGCGCCGCCGGCATTCCATATGCCGTTGCCAAAGGATCTCTCGTACTGTTCGTGCAGGTTATAAAGATAGACCATGACCTCTGCCTTTACGCAGTGGCTGTCCTCAACGCGGAAGATCTCATCTTCCCAGAAGCCGGTCGTGATGATTATCTGCTTGTTCCCGCAGCCGCCTGTTAACAGGCAAATGCATATGAGGATTGTTAAAAATATGCGCTTTTTTATACTGTATTTTCTCA
>CAMOEK010000073.1:0-11606 GCA_946612125.1 uncultured Lachnospiraceae bacterium
GGGGCTGAGATGCTTTGCTCGCGTCGGCTGACTGTTTTCCATATACCAGAAAATCAGCCCATATCAGCTTCTTTCCCGGCTGTTTACTGGCCGCTCTTATTCCGGGGGTCAGGTATTTTCTTTCCTGAGTCGATTTTTTAATGATCTGGCCCAGAATCTTAACCGCTTCACCACCTTCGATCTTCTTCCTTAACATTTCATTAGCGATGGCGCTGCAGAATGTTTTTATCGCATTATACTGATTAAAGCAGGCCTGGCACATTTGCTTACTGATCAGATAGCCTTTTCCGCCTGCGCGGGAAGCGACATTAAGCTCCAGCATCCTGATGACCCCGTCAACAGCCTGTACCAAACTGTTGGTAAAGCGGATCGCTCTCTGATGGTCTTTATTCTTTTCATCAAATTTCGTGCTGCTTAATTGCTGAACACGCTGTTTTAAAACCTTCCAGGATGCTATGTAATCAGCCCCGCTTTTCTCCAGCACAACGGCATCCCCAAACATGTCCTTCTCTTTTTGAGGCTGTTCAACTTTAGCTTCACCCATCTCTTTCATTTCGACAGGCTTTTTACTGCCGGCCCCATTCCCGACTATCACGGCAGTTTCGGTAAATTGAAGCATAGCCTTTTGCGCTTCTGTATCTTTCTTTCCTGCTACCAGTACATCGCCCCAGGTCAGTCCGTCTTTTGCTTTTTTTGCCGTAACTATATCCCTGCCGATATCAAAGGATTCCGTTTCTTCTTTGTTGCATTCCAGGATCTTTATAACATGATCAGCTATCTCCCTGCTGCCATCAAACTCCTTTTCTGCAAGATCTGCAAGCACTTCCGCGCCAATTTGGCGTATGTTTTTATATTGTGCTTCTATAAAAAACCTTTCTCTGGCAGTGGTTGTCTGATTTCCGTTTTTATCTTTGGGCAGCTGTTCCGAAAGCTTCTTTGACAGTTGGGCACACCCAACACCAAGGAATAAAACGTTAGCTCCACTCATCTTCCCGCGAGACAGCTCTTTAAGCTTATCTCCAAGCTCACTCCATCGCCTGCTGTATCCCTGCGCATCCAGAGGCTTTTGCACCGCAGCCTCCTTCTTGCTGCCTGTTTTATCCTCAGGCTTTTCTTCTTTATGCGGCCCTTTATCTTCCGGTTTCTCTTCCTTATGCGGCCCTTTATCTTCCGGTTTCTCTTCCTTAAGCGGGCCTTTATCCTCCGGCTTCTCTTCCTTATCGGTCCCTTTATCCCCCTCTTCATGTACAGGCGGCTCTTTTTCACCCTGACCGTCCTGCTTTTGGGGTTTCTCCTCCTCTTTATCATCACCGAAAAAGCTCATCAGATCAAACGCATCGATTCCCTGAGCTTTTTCTTCCCTTCTGCGTTTACGCTCCTCTGCTGTTTCCTTCCCGCTGCGTTTACGCTCCTCTGCCATAAGCTCCATATTCTTTTTATCATTCTTGCCCCGAATGATAACTGATACCCAGGGCCTTCTTTGCTTCAGATCTTCGCTGCCTTCTGTATGACGTATGGTATTCATGGCTCCGATATTAAAATACCTGCCTTCCTCCAGAGCCAGATTTACCAGTTCCTTTGCTGCTGCTGCCGCCTCATCGCTTTCATCAAATATCTTTCCAGGAAGCTCGGATGCCATGGTCATGCCGTTATTTGCAATCGCTTTGTATTCACCTGCAATCTCTGCGTGGCGCTCTGCAAGGCTTTTCCTGAGCTTGCTCCCCGTGCCTGAAGGCAGTTTTTCCGTCAGGGCAGAAAGAAGTTTGTCTACATGCGAAAGCACACCGTCAAGATATTCCTTTCCCATTTCTACATAAGCCAGCTTCCAGAGCTTGTTTCCAAGCTCCTGCCATTTTCCCATAACTTCGGCTCCTTCTGCCACACCCTGCGCAGTAAAGGCAGCTTTCTGGTCAAGAAGCTCTTCTTTTTCCTCTTTTTCCTCTTTTTCAAGCGGTTCTTCCGGGTCTTCTTTTCCGTCGTTTACGCGCTCGCCCACATTCAGTGCGGTACAATACTTAACAAGATCACTGGCCTTAAGCTCTATGATACCGTCTTCAAAACCGAAGAGCTTAATATTCATGCTCCGATGCACCGGCTTCCCTTTCTGAGCGTCGGTATGAACAACGCTTACCACTTTTTTTGCAGTAGCGGTACCATGAGTATCCCTTATCCTTATGGTCTCTTCGCCGTCCTTATTCTCCCCTTCGCCAAGGATAGTGTAATTCTGAGCCTTATTCAGACCCAGCTCTCTTAATTCTTTTTCGGGCCCGTCACCTGTTGAGATTGTAAGGATTTTCTTATTTTTAACCGCATCACGGATCGCCGTAAGCATTTCCTCTTTTCCGGCCTGCGCATCTTCCTTTTTGATCGCGATCTGTTTATTCGCGCCTTTTCCCAAAAGCATGGACATACCAAGAGCGATATTCCCGTTCTTTAATTTGCCCATGTCTATCTTTGGATTATCCTTAAGACCGCTATCCCTAAGAACTGCTGCCGCCTTTTCTACTACACGCACCCAGAGGGCGCTTTCGTTAGAACCGCCCTTAACCGAATTCTTTGACACGACAATAAAATTATAATTTCCCTCTTCGTCAAAAAGCCTTACCCTGACAAGGTTATCGTCCTGAGGTTTTATCAGCTTATTCCGTATATAATCAGGATCGGTCTGAGCCAGAGCTGCCAGCGGAGCCATTAACCAGCTGTTTCCTGCATCTCCCTGCTTAACATCCGAAACTTTTATCTCATTATTCTCCCCAAAAAGAGGATCTTTATTTTCCTCCCCAACGATATCAAATCCGGCGCTATCCGATACGTTCCATTCTACGATAGCCTTATTCTTAGGCTTATCTTTCTTCTCAGCAGGTTTTTCCTCAGTCTCTTCCAGGCTGCCGTCTTCTTTCCTTCTGTATCTTTTCTTATCAACGCTCCATTTATAAGCGCTCCTGTCAGCCTCCGATTCGTCCAGCCTTTTAACATACTCAGACGATTTTTTCAGCAGCCCGTAAAGACGGTCCATATCGGCATCGGCCCCGATGTTTTCCGATCCCTCAGCTCCCACTACGCCTACGGCGTGAGATTCATTCACTATCCCCGCCACGGTGTTTTTCCCTATAGGCACCATATAAGCTATCAGAGCCAGACGGAAATCCAGCAATTCCTGCATGGAGGCTCCCATCATCTTATAAGCCGCCAGCATATGTCCCGCAGAATTATCCTTCTTTGCGTTCTTAAGCCGCTCCTGCATGATGTCCACATCATCTTTTTTGCGGAACTCTTCCAGCGAAGCATTATCCAAAAGCCCGGCTTTTACCAGTTCTTCCCTGCTTCTGACCTCTTCAGCCTTGAACATCTCCATTTCGTCGGCCAGCTGATCCTTTTTGTTAACATTATTGACTCTTTTTATCTGATTATCATTATGCGCCGCAATAACAGATGCATTAAAATCCATGCGCGCCTGCCTGATCTTAGCGCGCCTCTCGTCGGCATTGCGGCCTCTGGTCTTTGCCCTGCCCTGATCGATCGACCACAGATCGCCAAAAAAGCCTTTATTCATAAAAGTAGTAGCGTTCCTGTATGCGTATTGTGACATTTTCGGAAAGTTACTTTGCGCATACCTGCCCGGATCCTTCCCGCTCTTCCTCAGCATGGCTTCCTTTGTCAGTCCACGCTGTATCTGTTTCACACTTTTCTCACCGGTTTTTTCAATCTGATAAAAAACGCCCCTTTTCTCTGCTGCCTCACTTACTGTTTTCATTTTCTTCTGTTTTCCCAGTAAGCTGTCCATTGTCTTATCTTCGCGGCTCTTCTTGATCAGATCCATGTCAAGATTAAGCTTCGAGCGATTACCGAAATTGAGCTTTCGTGCATCATCATCGGTTATGGAACGGAATATATCCGAAAGATTGAAATGAGCTACTCCATCCGTTTCTCCTCTGCTGTTTCCCGCATCCATATCTATACCGCCGGTATTGACCGCATTATCCAGAAGGGACATCTGCTCCATCAGCGTTCCCTGCTCGCCTGCCACATCTTTTACATAATTACCGGCCTTAACGACATCCTCAAAGCTTCCGTCCGTCATGGTGTAGCCTTTTCCGAAAGCGCTGTCTCCACCCAGCATAAGGGCGGCCCTTATTCCTCCCTTATCTCGGTCGATGCCGGCCAAAAGATCAACGCTCAGATATTTGGAAACATTATTAGCCCTTTCCATTTCAGCTTCGAAGTCTCTCTTCGCTTTCTCTCTCGCCGCCTGCACCTTGATATCTGTTTGTTTCACTTCCTCCTCAGACATAACTTGCGACCGCCTGGCCTCCTCGGCATATTCGGCGATCTCATCCATAGCCGCTTTCAGATCGTTTGATGCTTTTTGCTTTATCCTCTCACTTTCTTCTTTCTGTCTCTGTTTTACCTCATGCAGGCGGTTGTAACGCACAAGAAGAGTGCTGATCTTAGAAAATGCTTTTTTTCCTTCTCTCTTAACCGGCTCAGAATCATAAAGAGACCTGGCAAAATCAAGTTCTGATCTTGCAGCGTCTCTTTTTTTCTTTATCTCGGGATCTTCCGGTACTTTAACAGGTTCTTTAACAGGCTCTTCCTCCCGGATTATCTCCGGTTCTTCCTCCTGCTCCTTCTCCGGCTCTTTCTTAGGAACTTCGGACCCCTCAGACATATCTTTCATTTCGATCATCATGCCGTCTTCTTCTTCAGGATTCTTTCTCTTGCTTTCCTTTTTGCCCATCCAACCCAGGCCCAAAAATTTGAAACGACCCATAGTTTTTCCTCCGTGATCGATATCTCAAATATACGCGGACTTTCCCATATATAATAATAATCTCTGTAAAGTAACAAAAGCGCAACAGTCCGACCGATGCAGACGTTGCGCTCCTGATCCTCAAACCATATTACTGCCCTTTAATTGCCTATAATGGAATTATACACAGCTTCATACTTATTGAAGGCTGCCTTTGCCATCAGTATATCTTCTCCCGTGACCACCGACTTATGCAGATTCTCATTTGCCACTTCCAGCGCCTTGAGCATCTTTTCATCAAAGCCGCGTGACTCACTGAAATAATACTCCGCAAGCGCCTCGATCAGTATATCGAACTCGGAAGGGTCAAGCATATATGTGCTGACATTCTTTGTATGCGCGCCTTTTTTGAAAAAAGGGTGTTTGATCTTGTACTTTTTAAGACCGGCAAGATTGGGAACGCCAACATAATCGGGAAACCATTTGATGGCAAAAAGATCATCAAAAAGCTGTTTAACATCTTCTTTTAATGTTCCCTGGGATTCCTGTATTACTGACTTTTGCCGGTTCCTGACAGACTGAAGATTACGGAGCAGCGCTGCAAGTTTATCACCCAGCGCCATAAAATTAAGCATATTGCCGTTCTGCGCAGAGCCCTCGTTGCGAAGCGCGAGCACATGATCCTTGCAGAGCCTCTGGGCTTCCTCAACATATCCTATGGACTGGGACAGCGGCTCCTCCATTGTAGCAGGGTCAAAACCATACTTATCGGCAAAATCGCTGATATATTTGTAATAATCTTCGTTTCCCTTCAAAACTTCCGAAATGTAGTTTTGGAGTTCTTCCTCGTTCATCCCCGCAAACGGCCTCCCACATCAGATTAAGTGCCTTTCAGATCCATTGTTTCCTGATTGGAAACACATAAATGATTTTAACACGATAAACTAAAAATGTAAAGGGCACATCATATCTCCAAACCGTATTCTTTCAGGTATGCCTGCATATCTTTATAGTCCGCAAAATCCTTGCTCCAGCCATGTACGGCATAGGGTATCTCGCCCTTCTGCACCCGTTCCCTGAGATGGTATTCAGCTGCAAACTCCCTGCCTGTCAGCAGATCCGCCGGCATAAAGCCCATTCCGCTGTCCCTGCCGAAAACGCCAAAGAAAATATCCTCGTTGCGCCTGGCAAACCAGTATATCCTGCGCCAGCCGAATTTATGTATCAATTGCCGGCAATGTTCTATGTGCCTTAAGGAAAATCCGCCGTTTCCCATGATTATTCCGTCATTCCTGCCTTTGCAGCAGCGTATCTTAAAACCCGGAAAGCCCTTCTTTTTGATAAAAGTCCACTCCCATATGCGGCGGGCCGGCTCCCAGGGAGCCCCGTAATAATCGTAGCCCTTCTCTATGAATTCATCCAGCCTGTCCTCATCCTGCCAGATAACGGCATCCGGCTGGGCTATCAGCATGTAATCATATCTGTCAAAAGCCCTGTAAAAGCCTTCCGACAGCAGCAGTCTGTTATATCCGCCTGTACCTTTAAAGAATCTGGCGTCAAAACGTCTCTGCCCCACGGTGGGAAAAACCTTTGCGTAATATCTGCTGTCCAGGCCGTCAGGCAGTATAAAGACCAGATCCCTGTCTTTCAATACTCTCACATAACGCTTTACGCAGGCTTCCTCATCAGCGTCAAATGCATCCTTATATGCGGGTATAAGCACTACGGTCTTCAAGGGCAGACCTCCTTATAAAGTTCAGCAATGGTCGTTACCATATTCTCCCAGGAGAAACGCCATTCATCGGCTTTGATGTTCCTTTTGAATTCTTCTGCAGCCCCCGTGCGGAAATACTCAGTTATGGCCTTTGCCAAAGCCCCCGGATCTTCCGGAGGGACTATATAGCCTGTCGATCCGTCCGTTACGGCCTCGGGCAGGCCGCCGACATCAGTGGCCACCACCGGCAGGCCAAAGCCGAAGGCTATCTGCACGATACCGGACTGCGTTGCAGAGATATACGGACAGATGCATAGATCCGCAGCGGCAAAATAAGGCTCCACCTCATTATCCGGTACATAACCGTCCCTTATTACAAAATGTTCCTTAACGCCGGAGGCCTCTATCAGAGACATATATTCTTCCTTTGCGCCGCCAAAATCACCCACGATGCAGATCTTTACGCCATCCAGGTTCCTGACGCACTCCGGAGCTGCTTCTATCAGGTATTTAAGCCCCTTATACTTTCTGACCAGGCCAAAGAACAGAAGCACCTTATCTTCAGGTAAAAGTCCCAGCTCCTCCCTTGCTTCTTCACGGCTCATGCCCTTTAAGCGAAAGGCATTATAAGTGGGATGCATATTCCTTTTATAAGGCATGGCGGGCAGCATTGACCTGAGATCCGCTTCGTCTTCACCTGAATGCACGATGCAGCCGGCAGCCTTCTTTAGCGTTCCTTTAGAAAGCATCCTGTCCATCGGAAAGCGCTCGTGCGGCAGCACATTATGACAGATCAAAAAAACAGGAATGCCTTTCAGCCGGGAAAAGAGCCCCTGATAACATGGCGCAAAATACGGATGCCACCACTGGGCTATCACCAGGTCGGGTTTACAGCTGCGTATCTGTTTTGCCGCCTTTCCCCAGTTAAAGGGGTTGGCGGTATTGATGATAAAACGCGTATCCTTTATCTCAAAAGTCTTATTGCCGTAATCCCTCTGCTCTTTCTTAAAAAGGATCCTGGGATACTGCATGGAATAGGATATGCATTCAACCTCATATAATTTAGCCAGCGCCCTGACCATAAGCCCGGTATAATGGGATATGCCTCCCTTGAAAGGATATACCGGCCCGATAACCACTATCCGTTTAAGCGCCCCGGCCATATCAGATACACCTCTTTGCATAATCAAGCCACTCATCGGTGATACGGGCCGTGCCCGCTATCTCCCTGATCTTCTTAGCCTCTGCAGCCACGCGCTCTGCCTCATCCGGATAATCAGCCATCTTGCCCATTGCCGCCGCCAGCTCTTTGGGATTGCCGGCCTCCGAAAGCAGGCCGTTCTCTCCATCCCTTATCAGCGCAGCCGGTCCGCCGCAGGGACAATCGGTAGCTATTACCGGAAGCCCTATGGCCATCGCCTCCATCAGCGCATTGGGCATGCCCTCGTACTTTGAAGAAAGAACATAAGCAGTCACATCCTTTATGCAGTCGGCCACATTGCTGCGGCTGCCCATAAAAAGGATCTTTTTATCCAGACCATGGCCATGCACATACTCAGCCACCTGAAGCCGGCTGTTATCACCGCTGTCGCCGCCATAGATCTCAAGACTGTATTCTTCATGATCCTCAAGAAAGATCTCAAAAGCCTTCACAAGAGTCATATAATCCTTTGCATCATGAAAACGCCCCACAGCGGCAAAGACCTTGCGGCGTTCGCTGCCACGCTCCGTTTTAAGATATTTTTCGCTTATGGGATTTAATATGACAGCTGCCTTGCCTGCCACCTCGGGCGGGAAGAAATCCCTTGCCTGAGCCGTCTGAAATACGGCGCCGGCTGCCTTTTTGTAAAGACTGCCGCTTATCAGCTTTTGCTTTGAGGAAGCATAATCCACGCGGGGATCGCTCCTCACCGATATGATAACGGGTATCTTAAGGGATCTTGCCGCCAGTATTGCCCTGTAATTGGCGGTCTGCATAAAGGCATAGACCACATCGGGCTTCTCTTTTGCAAGACAGTTCTTAAGCTTTCTGATACGCAGATCCATTCTTGAAAGCTTCGATCTCTTATTCTCGGCTTCGGACAGTCCCACATCTATGCGGCGTACCCCCTCGGGCAGAGGGTATTCTTCTTTCTCTGTCGCGAGCGTTGCAATGCAGACATCCATGCCGCGGCGCGCCATCTCGCCCGCAAGAGTGGTTACCACGCGCTCGGCTCCGCCCTTGCCCAGACTGTAAATATGGAACAATACCTTATCTATCTTTCCCGTACTCATCCAGCAATCCCTTATAAATATTCTGAAGCTCTTTTACCTGCGCAGTCACGTCAAAGCCTTTATCCTTCATGGCTTCGCAGTATTCCAGCGCTCCGTTCCGCGCGCCCCGCGGATACTTATCCGAAAGCTCGAGCGCCGTCTGCGCCCATTCCTCTGCGCTCTCTTTAAGCGACATATAACGCAGAAGCGGCGTAACCGATACGTCCTCCGTTATGGTGTCGGACAGCACACAGGGAAGCGCGGCGCACTGGGCTTCCACCACTGTCCCCGGCAGGCCCTCGTAAAACGAGGGAAACACCATTACATCCATAGCCTGATAATACTTTGCGGTATCCCTCTGCATACCCGGCATTATCACCTTATCCTTAAGCTTGAATTCGCTTATCCACTGTTCTATCTTTTCACGGTCTTCCCCGTCGCCGACCAGCAAAAGCATGGCTTCCGGCTTCTTCTTTAATATCTCACAGAAGACCTGCAGCAGAAAGCGATGGTTCTTTGCATAATGGAAACGGCCCACATGCCCTACAACAAACGCATTCTCTGTTCCCAGCTCCTTTCGGAGCGCTGCGCCTGCTGCCACATTCTTCTCTGTCGGTGCAAAGCTCATGGCTTTTATGGCATTCGGTATAATGCGCACCTCTCTGAGATGCTCTTCTCCGAATACGGCTGCAGCCGCCTCCCTTGAACAGGAAAAACATACATCAGCTTTTTCGAAAAGACACTTACGCGTCTGCTTCTTAAGCCAGCCCTTAAGTCCGGGCTCGACTCCGGCGCTCCTGGCATGGGCAATGGTCACAGGCACCCCTGCTGCCTTTGCAAGCGGCAGATAAAGAGCTGCCGTATTGGTGCTGTGCCCCTGCACTATATCAATCCCGGGGTGCTCCGCAAAGAAATCCCTGAGCTCTTTCAGATAGCGTCCCTTATTATATACTTTATATTTCACGGTGCGGTAGATATTACAGCCCAGGCTCTTCGCCTCTTCCTCATAAGCTCCGGGCGCCTCGTTTAGCAGGAAATCATACCTGAATCTGTCCCTGTCAAGCTCCCGGAGGATATCCATTATGCGGCTCTCTGCGCCGCCAATGGAAAGGCCGCCTATTACCTGCAGCACTACGATCTTTCCGTCCTGCATAAACGCCGCCTATACGAATTTCCCGGCAAAATGCTTTGCCGATACCATCAGATATTCCTTAGTATCTCCCGCCCTGTTTCTCTGCAGCGCGGGCACCTTGAGCATCTCATCATAATCCACGAACTGCTCCCTTTTCTCTTCAAAGAGCTTTTCATACTCTTCAAACTCTTCATCGCTCATCATGGCCGGATGGACCACAAAGGTGGTGATGCCGTCTTTTTTCTTTAATTCCCTGCTGCGTAAAAAAGAGATAGGAAGAAAAGTAAAGGATAAGCGTTCGAAAGGAAAGCGGCCGTATCCGTCGGTAATATATTTAAAGCCGCACTTTTTGAGCGCCCGCAGGGTATTCTTATCAAAACTGTGTCCGGGCGCCATAAAGATATCCGTTTCAACGCCAAGGTCCTTAAGTATCTGCACGCCCTGTTTTATCATCTCGTACTGCACCCATATATCCACGCCGGCAAATTCCGAAAACTTATTCAGCGGAAAGACCCCGCCTTCCTTTGTGGTATATACATGATTTACCCCGTGCATCGCGATCTTCCAGCCGCGGTCTGTAAGCCCTTTAAGCCAGGCCGCATACACCGCCGGATCATCAAAGTCTTTATTGCGCGCTTCTTCCGCATCCAGCATAGGATCCTTATTATCCGGCACCACGCCTATGAGCGGCTTGATATCATGATCATCAAGCAGCTTTGCAAAACGGGAAAAGGCCTCCCAGTTCATTGACGGACATACATCGTCTATTCGTATGGTGACGCTCCTCACTTCAGGTTCTCCTTATACCAGGCTATAGCCAGTTTAATTCCTTTTGAAAAATCAAATTCCGGATCGTATTTAAGCAGTTTACGCGCCTTGGAGATATCCGCATTGGAATGCTTTATATCTCCGGGTCTGTCGGGTCCGAAGTTTGGTTCGACATCCGTTCCCAGCGCCTCGCACAGGGCATGATAAATATCTATCAGATATTCCCTGCCGCCATAGGCTATATTATAGGCCTGGCCGGCAGCCTCATCACCCGCCAGGCAGGCTTTGAGATTTGCCTCTATCACATTATCGACATAGGTAAAGTCCCTGGACTGCTTTCCGTCGCCGTTTATAGTGGGCGTCTCGCCGTGAAGCAGCTGGCGTATGAATCTGGGGATCACGGCTGCATAGGCGCCGTCCGGATCCTGTCTGCGCCCGAATACATTAAAATAGCGCAGGCCGTAAGTATTCAGCCCATACAGTTTAAAGTACAGCTTGCCGTATTCCTCGCAGGCCCGCTTGGTAAGCGCATAGGGCGATAACAGATTTCCCTCCTGTCCTTCAACCTTGGGAAGCACGGGATGATCGCCGTATACCGAAGAGGACGAAGCATAGACAAAGCGTTTAACGCCGTTTTGTCTGGCAGCCTCCATCATATTCAGCGTGCCCCTTATATTGTTTTCTTCATAAAAAAGCGGCATCTCGATGCTGCGGGGAACGCTTCCCCAGGCCGCCTGGTTAAGCACATAATCAATGCCCTCACAGGCTTTCATGCAGGTATCAAGATCCTTGATATCGCCTTTAATGAATTCGTAGCCGCTTCTGTCCTTAAGAAAGTCTGTGTTTGCCTGCTTTCCGGTAGAGAGATCATCCAGGCAGCGCACGCTGTACCCCAGATCCAATATGGCCTCGCACAGGTTTGAGCCTATAAAACCGGCTCCGCCCGTTACCAGAAATCTGCTTCCTTCCGGAAATTTCAGATCCTTAAA
>CAMOEK010000074.1:0-11459 GCA_946612125.1 uncultured Lachnospiraceae bacterium
CTATCTCAAGCTCCGATACAACGCGGTTTTCCGCATCCATGGCAAAGGTGATCAACATGATGCCGTCGGCGGCGAGGCGCTGTCTGTCGCGAAGCACCACATTGCCCACATCGCCCACGCCCAGACCGTCCACGAATACCATGCCCGCCTGCACCTGGCCGCTGCGCTCGATCTTTCCGTTCTTTATCTCCAGTACATCGCCGCTCTGGACTATGAAGATATTATCCTTCTCCACGCCCATCTGCGCCGCTATCTTGGCCTGCGCCTTTAAGTGCTTGTACTCACCGTGTACCGGAATGGCAAATTTGGGATGAGTCAGCGCATATATCAGTTTGATCTCTTCCTGGCAGGCGTGTCCGGATACATGCGCATCCTGGAATACCACATCCGCCCCTTTATGGAAGATCTCGTTGATTATCTTGGTTACCGCCTTTTCATTGCCCGGTATGGGATGAGACGAAAATACTACCGCATCCCTGGGCCCCAGAACGATCTTTTTGTGCGTGCCCCCCGCCATTCTTGATAAAGCTGCGAGGCGCTCGCCCTGACTTCCCGTGGTAATGATGACCGTCTGCTCCTCATTATAATTCTTGAGCTCCTCCAGATCGATCAGCGTATTCTCCGGAATGCTGATATACTCGAGCTCGATGGCGGTATTTATTATATTAACCATGCTGCGGCCTTCTATTACACACTTGCGGCCGTAACGGTAAGCGGTATTTATTATCTGCTGCACCCTGTCGACATTCGACGCAAAGGTCGCGACGATGATGCGCTTATTCCTGTTGGCCTCAAAGATGTTGTTGAAGGTCTGGCCGACCGTGCTCTCCGAGGGCGTAAAGCCCGGACGCTCCGCATTTGTGGAATCGCACATGAGCGCCAGCACGCCCTTTTTGCCCAGCTCTCCAAAGCGCTGCAGGTCTATGGCATCGCCGTAGATCGGCGTGTAGTCTACCTTAAAGTCCCCTGTGTGGACCAGTATGCCCTGGGGCGTATATATGGCAAGCGCCGCCGCATCGGATATGCTGTGGTTGGTCCTGATGAATTCCACATGGAATTCGCCCAGGGTAATGGTCTGTCCGAAAGTGACCACTTTCCTGGTGGTAGTCTCCAGCATTCCGTGTTCCTCGAGCTTATGCTCGATAATGCCCAGCGTAAGTCTGGTGCCGTATACCGGCACATTTATCTTCTTCAGCACATAGGGCAGGGCGCCTATATGATCCTCATGCCCGTGGGTGATTATAAAACCCTTTACCCTGTCGATATTCTCCTCAAGGTAAGTAACATCGGGGATCACCAGATCCACGCCGTACATATCGTCCTCGGGAAATCCCAATCCGCAATCCACCACCATTATGCTGTCGCCGTATTCAAAAGCGGTGATGTTCATTCCGATCTGCTCCAGTCCGCCCAGAGGTATTATCTTAAGCGGCAGAGCATCCGTTGCTACTGTTTTCTTCAAATCCGTAACCCCTTATCTGATAGGTAACGCCTCCTCCATTCGCAGGCGGCATATCGTCGACCCGATACAGTATCATGCCTCTGATAAGGTCTTTTTCAGACCAGATCGGTATTCTCCATGAGGCCGGCAAAGATCGCTCCCACAGCCTCGAGTTCTGTATCGTCCTCTACAAATTCAAAGACAGCTTCCGTATCGTCCTTTTTTGAAAGATCCTTAAGTATCATGGCATCGCCGTCACCTTCCTCTTCTTCCGTAACCAGGAAGTAATCGATGCCGCCTACCGTTGTCTCTTCAAGAACGAAGAACTCCGCTGTCTTTCCCTCTTCTATTTCAATTTTAATCTTATCCAAAATCAATTACCTGTTGAATCAAGATAACCCTGCAGTATGAACACTGCCGCTATCTCGTCCACTATAGCCTTTCTTTTATCGCCCTTTATGCCTGCCTCATCCATATAACGATCGGCGGCAACGGTTGTAAGGCGCTCATCCCAGAGTATCACTTCCAGTCCTGTGCGTCTCTGTATCATCTCCTGAAAAGCCCTGGTCTTCTCCACACGTATACCTTCGCTGCCATCCATGTTCTTTGGAAGTCCCAGAACTATCTTCCCAACCTCGTACTCCTGTATCAGTTCTTCGATGCGGGCGCAGGTCTTTCGAAGCTTGTCAGCTCTTTCGCGGCGAATGATCTCCTTACCCTGGGCGGTGATGCCAAGCGGATCGCTTATGGCCACACCCACGGTCTTATCGCCGTAGTCCAGTCCCATTATGCGTTTTGTCATTCTTCTGCACCGGGCCAGTTATTGCTGCGGATATATTCTGTCAAAAGCTCCTCAACCAGCTCATCCCTCTCTGCTTTCATAATTATGCTGCGGGCGTTTTTGTAGCTGGTAATGTAGGTGGGATCCCCGCTCATTATGTAACCTACGATCTGGTTAACGGGATTGTAGCCTTTTTCCGACAGAGCGTTGTAAACCTCTTCCAGAATAGTCTTTACACTGTCGACCTGCTCCACTTCCACCTTAAAAAATTGTGTGTTACTTACGTTTTCGCTCATAAACACTCCTTAATGCATAAGATTATGGGCTAATTATACCCCAATGCGCTTTATAATTCAACACCCGAAAGAATTCCGGCCTCAGGACCGGGCATAAGCCGAATGCGCCTGATATCCCCTGCTTTTGCATTCGTGGGGACGGCCACCCTGATATATTCACGCGTATAGCCGGTTAACATATTCTGCCCTGCTGCCACGCGCTCCTCTTCAAACAAAACCTCCGCCTCGCGCCCCACATGCCTGCTGATATATTCCTCTGTCATCCTGCGTTCCGCTTCTTCCATGCGGTCGGAGCGCTCTGCCTTCTGCGCCTCCGTAAGCTGCCCCGGCATATTTGCCGCCACAGTCCCCTTGCGCTTCGAATACTTAAAGATGTGCATCTGATAAAAGCCCGTCTTCTCCGCAAAGCTAAGGCTCTGCGCGAACTCTTCCTCTGTTTCGCCGGGAAAGCCCACGATCACATCCGTAGTAATGGCGGGATCATCAAAGACGCCGCGCAGTATAGCCACGCACTCCTCATAATCCTTTGTATCGTAATGCCTGTTCATGCGCTTTAACACACTGTCGCTGCCGCTCTGCAGCGAAAGATGGAAGTGCGGGCACAGCGCTCTTATTTCCTTTAAGCCTTCCGCAAATTCCTTTGTTATTATGCGGGGCTCCAGCGAACTGAGGCGTATGCGTCTCACGCCTTCAAGGGCGTCTATGCTGCGCAGCAGATCCAGCAGGGTTTCCGGCGCAAAGCAGTCTGCCTTCGGCTTTGCATCAGGGTTTTCGATATCGTAACCGTAGGAGCTGACATGAATGCCGGTGATCACGAACTCGCTGACTCCCAGCGCGGTGAGGCCCCTTATCTCGGCCAGGATATCCTCCTTACTGCGGCTTACCGTCCTGCCTCTGGCAAAAGGTATTATGCAGTAGCTGCAGAACTGATTACAGCCATCCTGTATCTTGATATACGCCCTGGTCCGCTCGTTTAAGCGCGTAAGACGGAAATCCTTATTTGATACGCAGGCTTCACTGCTTTCCGCAGCCGCCTCCTGCATACCCTTTCCGTTAATATGCGCTTCCACTATCTCCACGATGCGCGGTTTATCGGGGTTTCCTATGCATATGTCTATGCCCTCATCCTTGAGCGCGCGCTCCGCATCTGCAGTGACATAGCAGCCCGCAGCCACCACCACGGCGTCCGGATTCAGCTTCTTTGCACGGTGCAGCATCTGACGGCTCTTGCGGTCGGCTATATTGGTAACGGTGCAGGTGTTGATCACCACCACATCAGCCGGCTCTTCAAAGGGCACGTTCTCATAGCCCGCATCTTCAAAAAGTGCGCTCATAACATCGGTTTCGTATGCATTTACTTTGCAGCCCAGATTATGAAAGGACACGCGTTTTTTCATTATTGACTTATTTCTCCAATTGCTCTAATATATTATCAGACTAAATAATTTGCGAAAGGAGCATTTGATCGAAATGAAGAATACACAGATTCTGATCGATTCCATCGATAAGGTAAAGGCTTTCGTTAACGAGATTGCCCGCTTTGACTGCGATTTCGACCTGATCTCGGGCAGATATGTCATCGACGCAAAGTCCATCATGGGCATATTCAGCCTTGATATTTCCAAGCCCATCGAGCTTGACATCCATGTGACTGACGAAACAGAAGCAGCAGAGATAATGAAGGCGCTGCAGCCTTATCTCGCCGACTGATCGATCATCAACATACCGCTTAAAACACAGGCGCCCTTTCAAGGGCGTCTTTTTTGTTATCGTCAGATCTTTATTACTTCCCTTTCGGAAAGGGCGCGCTCTACCATTTCGTCTATCTTCTCCTCAAGTCTCTCTTCATGCTTTCTTATCACCTTTGCAGAGGGCTTGGTCACCGGATGCTTTGCGACCCAGATCGTGCAGCAGTCCTCAAAAGGCAGTATTGATGTTTCGTAAGCATCAATGCGTTTGGATATCTCCACTATCTCCTGCTTGTCAAAACCGATCAGCGGTCTGAAAACAGGCAGCTCCTCACATACCTCATTTGTGCAGAGCAGGCTCTGCATCGTCTGCGATGCAACCTGGCCTATGGATTCGCCGGTCACCAGTGCCAGGCAGTTCTGTTCCAGCGCGATCTTCTCCGCGATGCGCATCATATAACGGCGCATTATTATCGTCAGCTCTTCATGGGGACAGCATTCGTAGATATACTTCTGTATCTCCGTAAAGTTGATCACATGCAGAAATATCTCGCCGGCATAATCGCCTACTATGCGCGCCAGATCCTCGACCTTCTGCTTGGCCCTCTCACTGGTATAGGGCGGCGCGTGAAAATATACGGCATTCAGGCTCACGCCTCTCTTGGCTATCATATAGCCGGCAACGGGGCTGTCGATGCCGCCGGACAGGAGCAGCATTGCCTTGCCGCCTGTGCCCGAAGGCATTCCGCCTGCGCCGGGTATGCTCTTTGAATAAACATATATCTTCTCCCTGACCTCGATATCGAGCATCACTTCGGGAGTCTTAACATCCACATGCATCTCGGGGTAAGCCTGTAACAGCGCCTCACCCATTAGCCTGTTTATCTCCATGGACTCAACGGGATAATTCTTCCTGGCCCTGCGCGCATGCACCTTAAAGCTTAAGTTTCGGTCGGGATACTCCTCGCCCATATAGGCTATGACTTTTTCCTTAAGGACTTCAAATCCTTCATCCTCCAGTACCAGCACGGGGCAGACGGCCGTTATGCCGAACACCTTTGTAAGCGCTGCTACCGCTCCGTTATAATCGTAGCCTTCACCGCAATCGATATTTATGCGGCCCTGGGTTTTAAACACATGAAAAGAACCGTCCACCTTCTTTAATGCCCTGCGTATCTGTTTTACAAGGGCGTCTTCGAAGATAGGGCGGTTTTTCCCCTTTATCGCGATCTCCGCGTACTTGATCAAAAAAGCCTGAAACATCTCTTACCTCTTGGTCTGGCTCTGGAACATCCTGTTTTTCATCTCGGTATAAAGCTGCTGGCTGATAGGTATATAATCCTGATTCTTCATCGTAGCCTGATAGCGCTCTATATTCTCTACCTCCAGCAGGTTCACGATATATGACCTGTGGCAGCGGAAAAACTGATCCGGCAGGAGTTTCTCAAAGTCCGAAATCTTCATATGCGTAACGAGCCGTCTGTCCTTTAAGGTAAGCTCAACATCCCTGGCCTGGCTTTCCGCATATACTATCTCGTCATAGCGTATGCTGTACAGCTTGCCGTCGCAGGTAAGCGAAAGTCCATCCTTCTGGGATGTCTTTCTGTAGCTTATAAGGATCGCTTCCCTTAACTGTTCGATATCGACGGGCTTCTTTAAATAGCGCAACGCCTGTACCTTATATCCCTCAAGGGCATATTCCGCAGTGGACGAGATAAAGATTATATCCAGCTTGTCCCCTATGCTGCGGAGCCTCTCAGCCGCTTCGATGCCTGTGATCCCGGTCGCAAGTATATCGGTGATCAGCAGATCGTAAGGCTGTCCCGGTCTTACCAGTGCATCCGTCATCTCCTGGATGTCATTGAACGCCACCAGTTCGTACGGGATCCCCTCTTCCTTAAGGATATTCTCTGTGAGCAGCGTATTAAGCTGCAGAGCCGTTGCCTCATCATCACAAATTGCTACCTTAAACATCTTGCACCCCCAAAATTTAATACCCCATCTATGTATTATATCAGATTAAGGCCGATTTATCAAATGCGAGTTCCGGTCCTGAGAAGATATTTTTTGAGCATTTCCAGTATGCCGCTGTACTCTTCCACCAGGTCGTCATGATTATCCCAGATGTAGGTGATATCATTACGTTTGCCGGCGCGTTCCAGCGCATAAGCCTTCTCCGCCACGTCAAGCGCACCTACCGACTGACTGGCGCCCTTTATCGAGTGGGCTATGACCGTATAATTCGTTATATCTTCCTTCTGATAAAAATCCTGCAGCAGATTGATCAGGTTGGATGAGGCGTAGGTTTTGAGAAGCTCAAAGTATGCATCCACATTGCCTGCGCAGTTATTGACGCCTGTGGCCGTATCTATGCCGTCAAGGCGCATTAATTTCTGCTCCTTGCTCAGATCGTCCCAGCGCACGCTGGCTTCCCTGCGCTCCACTTCTTCCATGGGAGTGCCTGCAGGGAATATCTTCTGGGGCGGTATCCATTTTTTTAGTATGGCTGAAAGCTGCTCTATACGTATGGGTTTGGGCAGATAATCGTTCATGCCCACGGCCATGAACTGCTGTTCCACGCCTTTGATCGCGTTGGCGGTAAGCGCCACTATAGGAACCCTGTGCGCATACTCGCTCTTTAAGGCTCTTATCTGCTTTGTGGCTTCAACACCGTCCAGATAAGGCATCATGTGATCCATGAATATCACATCATAGCTGATCAGATTCTTCGAAACCCTGTCTATCGCATCCTGTCCGTTCTCTGCCGTGGCGGCGTTTATGCCGAAAATCTTCATCAGTTCCTGCGCCACCTGCAGGTTGACTTTGTTATCATCAACGATCAGCACCTTTGCCTTGGGGGCTATGAAATCCGGAGCAAACTTGCCCTTCTGCTCATTGCCGTTATTGCCCACAATGCTATGAGTAAAACGGAAACGGCTGGGAGTGGCATCCTCTACCCTCTGCGGCAGCACAACGGTGAATACCGAGCCCCTGCCCACAACAGAGTCAACGCTTATGC
This sequence comes from uncultured Lachnospiraceae bacterium, assembly GCA_946612125.1. Lineage (GTDB taxonomy): Bacteria > Bacillota > Clostridia > Lachnospirales > Lachnospiraceae > NK4A136. The sequence continues at coordinate 7,226 of CAMOEK010000074.1, forward strand.
TTCCGCCCATGGCGTCAGCCAGGCTCTTTGATATAGCCAGCCCCAGTCCGGTACCTTCCACATTTCTGTTTTTCTTGGTATCTATCTGACCGAAAGCCGTAAACAGCTTCTTGATATTCTCCTGCGAGATCCCTATACCGGTATCACGCACATAGATGGTCATGCGTCCCACGTTCATGTTATAAATATCGCTCTCGTCGCGCCATACGATATCCAGTGTTACGCTGCCCTGATGCGTGAATTTCACGGCGTTGTTAAGCAGGTTGATCAGTATCTGGCGCACCCTTGTCTCATCGCCGCGCAGCTTTGAGGGCGTATTGGGATCAATGTTTAAGCACAGACGCAGGTTTTTCTTATCCTTCATCCGCACTTCGATTATGGAGACCACATCCTGCAGCATCTCGTTAAAGCTGTAGGGCTCGTCGAGTATCTCCATCTTACCTGAATCGACTTTTGAAAAATCCAGTATCTCGTTGATTATGGAAAGAAGATTTTCCGAAGATCTTTTTATGACTGCAACATATTCCTTGTCCGGACCGGACATCCCGCGGCCTTCGAGTATCTCGGCCATGCCGTAGATGGCATTCATGGGGGTACGTATCTCATGGCTCATATTGGCCAGGAAATTGCTCTTGGCTTCCAGCGCTTCCCGCGCCACTTCGTACTGTTCGTCCATCTCGCGTTTATAGCTGGCCACGCTGTAGCTGATGAATACCAGCGCCACTCCCGCAAACGCATACATGGTGATGTAGGTGACATACTGGCTCATCTCAAAAAAGGCGGTTATCTCGGTAGGTCTGAATATGCCTATCAGTATGAGCACCAGCAGCGTCACTGCAAAGTATTCCGTAAGGAAAGCCTGCTTTAAGAAAAGAGCGATGGTAGTAGCCGTTGCCAGGAACATGAACACCAGCATGCCCTGTGTATGGGAAACCGAAGACATGTAATACTGCGACGCTATGCCGGCAAACGCCAGGCAGCGCACCACAACAGCCTCGTTATTTATCCTGTAGGAAAGAATGAATACAAGAAAAACGGGTATCAGGCCAAAGCCCACTAGAAACGCCCTCTCCACACCGTATTCGGACACGGTGTAGAAAGTCTGCAAAAGCACGGAACAAAGAAATTCCACTATGAAAATGGTGATATTAGTCCTGAAAGGAAGCATTTATCTTCTCGTAAATCTTCTGAGTTCCGGCAGGATATCCTTAAGTGCTGCAAGGACCTCCTCAGGCTCATTCTCCTTTGTAAATGTTGAAAACGAAAAGCGCAGCGTGCCTTCAAGCATATCCTTCTTAAGACCTATGGCCTGAAGCGTGCGTGAAGGTTCGGGCTTATGTGTGGCGCAGGCGCTTCCGGCGGATACATATATGTCCCGCTCTTCCAGCGCATGCAGCAGCACCTCCGCGCGCACGCCGCCAAAGGATGCGCTCACTATATGCGGCGCGCTCTTTCGTATGGCTGCGGCATCCTCACCCGGTATGCCGTTTATCTTTACATCAGGTAATTCTTTTAAACCGCTTATGAATCTTTCTTTTATAGTATAGAGCCTATCCTGCTCGGATTCAAGCTCGGAATAAAGCTTTTGCGCCGCCATCGCCAGTCCCGCGATGCCGGGAACATTCTCCGTGCCGGAGCGAAGGCCGTTCTGCTGCCCGCCGCCGTAGATCACGGGATTGATCTTTGTGCCGCCGGCTACATATAAAAGTCCCACGCCCTTGGGTCCGTGTATCTTATGCGCGCTGACACTGAGCATATCGATGCCCATTTCACGGGGATATATCCTTGCCTTGCCAAAACCCTGCACCGCATCCACATGAAAGAGCACCTTTGGATATTTGCGCTTTAACAGTTCGCCTATGGCGCTTACGGGCTGCAGGGAACCTATCTCATTATTCGTATGCATCACGGATACCAGTATCGTATCCTGAGACACGGCATTCTCTATGGATTCAAGGCTTACTATCCCGTCCCTGTCCACCGGAAGATAAGTGATATCAAAGCCTTCCTCCTGCAGCTGCTCCATGGTGCGCAGCACTGCGGGATGCTCTATAACGGTAGTGATGATATGATTTCCGGCGCGCCTGTTGGCTCTGGCCGCGCCTATCAGCGCCAGATTATCGCTCTCCGTTCCTCCGGATGTAAAATACAGCTCATCGGCTTTGCAGCGGAGTATGCCGGACAATATCTCCTTTGCTTTTTTGATATGCCCCTCCGCCGTCACGCCGCAATGATGTGCGCTTGAAGGGTTGCCGAAATCGTTGCACATTATATCCGCCATTTTTTCCGCCACTTCCGGAAAGCAGCGCGTGGTCGCGGAGTTATCCATATATATCATAACTTTATCCTTTCATAAGGTCCCTGTTTCAGGATCTTTCCAGCTCATACATTATCATAGACAGCAGCGCCATGCCTGCGGTCTCGGTGCGCAGTATCCTGCGCCCCAGTGATATCGGTTCTATGCCGGCGTTTTTCGCCAGCTCTATCTCTTCTTCGGCAAAGCCGCCTTCGGGTCCTATGAATACGGCAGCTTTTGCGCCTGCCGGCGCGGCTTTTATCTTTTCCATGAAGGCGTTTGTGGCATCCATTCCCTCTGCCAGTTCGTACGGTATGCATCTGCATTCCATATCACCGGCATATGCCACAGCTTCCTTCATGCTCATCAGCTCTCCCACCGTCGGGATGATCGCGCGTTTGCTCTGCTTGGCCGCAGCTTCGGCTATCTCCTGCCAGCGCTCGCGTTTTTTTGCATATTTCTTATCATCCAGCCGCACCACGCATCTTCTGCAGTCCACCGGGATCACTTCGGCAGCTCCCAGTTCCACTGCCTTCTGTATGATCAGCTCCATCTTGTCCGCCTTGGGAAGTCCCTGAAAAAGCGTGATGCGCAAAGGCAGCTCAACGCCCTCTTCCTTTATGAAACGCAGACGACAGCGCACTTCGTCATCACCTATCTCTGCGATCTCGCAGCGGTATTCCTTATCATCGATCCCGTTGCTTATCGAGATCTCCTCTCCCGCTTTCATGCGCAGAACATTCTTTATATGCTTAACGTCGTCGCCGCGTATATAGATATCCATGCCCTGTATCAGGGAAGGGTCCGTAAAAAAATGGTTCATGCTTTTCTGCCCGTTACACAGCGCCATTCGCCCTGTTCAAGAATGTCGCATACCTCAAAGCCTGCTGCCTTCATCGCTTCGGCCACGGCCGTCTCCCTGCCGTCGATGATACCGCTGGTGATGACCATTCCTCCGCTCTTTACATGTCTGTAAAGCACGGGCATCAGCGGAATCAGCACCTCTGCCAGTATATTTGCCACAGCTATATCATAGTCGTAACCGGCATCTTCCTCCACTGCCGGATCATCTATGATATTGCCGATGATAAGTCTGAATCTGTTTTCGTCGATGTGGTTTTTCTTAAGATTGTCGGCTACCGCTTCAATGGCGCAGGGATCAAGATCCGTGCCCAGTGCCCGCTTTGCGCCAAACATCAATGAGAGTATGGACAAGATGCCGCTGCCGGTGCCAACATCCAGGACCTCCGTCTCCGGTCCTACATATTTTTTTAACTGCCTGATACAGAGCTGCGTGGTCTCGTGCATGCCGGTGCCGAAGGCGGTGCCGGGATCGATGTGCAGTACCAGCCCTGCATCTTCCGGCGCTTCCTCTTCCTCCCAGGAAGGGATAACCTTAATATCGTCTATGCTGAAACTGTGGAAATACTGTTTCCAGTTATTGATCCAGTCAAGATCTTCCGTTTCGGATACGGCCACATCGCCGCTTCCTATATCCATGAACATGCGGCTCTGCTCAAGCTGCTCTTTGATGGACTCAAGAGTGCGCGCCTTAAGTTCTTCCTTTGCTGCCTCATCCTCCGGCGCTTCCACAAAGAAGCTCAGATACGCCACACCGTCATCCTCCTCCGCCACAGGAGGGATGTCTACGAACATCTTCTCCTTTTCCAGCGGTGTCAGGGGGAGCTTGTCTTCTATCTGCGCGCCCTCAAGGCCTATATCATACATGTCGCTGACAAGTATATCCTCGGCTTCTGTATTTGTAGTTATCATAAATCGCAGCCACTTCATAGCATATCCTCCCGATAACGCTGATGGATAACCGTTCCCGGCAAACAATATTTAATGAACAAAAAAGACCGCAGTGAAATGCGGTCTTTTCCAGAGGTGCCAGACGGATTTGAACCGCCGATCAGGGAGTTGCAGTCCCACGCCTTA